>CAKQHO010000093.1 GCA_934234185.1 uncultured Psychrobacillus sp.
TTCTTTGCGATCAACTGCCGAAGCAAGTTGATTGCTATATTTCTTGACGTTTTGCATGTTCAGTTTTCAATGTTCATAAAAGTTGTTTTCTTGACAACTTCTCTATCTTACCATCTTTCATTGTAAGAGTCAAGAGTTATTTATCAAGCGATTATTCCACTCGATGTTGTCGTTTTGACAACTTCTCTATATTATCATTTTCTTATTTCAGAGTCAAGAACTTTTTTGAAATATTCTTGCTCGAATAATGCTGTCGTTTTGGCGACCATTGTATCTTATCACCTGTTTAACATGAATGTCAACAACAAATCATAAAATTTATTAAATACGAATTTGAAAAGGTGTGTGTGCTTTGAAAACAAGGCTTATGGTTATTAGCTCATCGGTATTTTTGTTCTTTCTTTTGTTATTGTATCCAAATAACTATTCATCATTACTTCCCGTATTTCAGGTAACAGAGAATCCAAGCGTTATTTCAAAAGGTTCATATGGGAATACTATAACTATTGATTTAACATTTGGTCGAGAAGACATCGGAGAACTTATCCAAAATTTAAAGGCTCCTTATCCTCAATTCTTTATAAGCATCGAATGGATAGAACGATCAGAAGATATCATTAAGTTAATGAATGATAAAAAAATCCCTATTGGGCTTTTAGGAAAAGAAGGGTTTACATATATAGAAGATAAAATATTATTTGAAGAGGAAATTAGCCGTTTTGAAAAAGCTATTGGGAAGAAGCCACAATGGTTTCGAACCATGGATTATGAGTTTCCCTATGAACTACAAAAACAGGCTTGGGAACAGGAAGTTAATCTATTAGGTTCAAGTAAATATTGGACAAAAGGAATGCCAGAGTTAGAAAAAGGTGATATATTAACCGTTCCACTCCATCAGGAAGAACGAGTAGATCTAAAAGAACTATCTAAAATTCTACAATCGAAAGATTTCATTTCAATTGAACAAAATATATTCGAAATGAAAGTAAAAACAAAATCATATCCTAACTAACAAAAACTGCTCTGACTGTTTAAGTCAGAGCAGTTTTTACTTTTTAGCCTTAACGGCAGTTGCTTCTCTTCTTGCTTTTCTTCTTGCTTCTAATTTAGCTCGATCCTCATCAGACTTTGCATTGTACTTAGGAAGCGCGATTAATTGATATGCATTTACAGCTAGAATTGGGAATAGTAATAACGTTACCCAGCTGTCGACATTATCTGCTCGAACCATCAATACTGGCAGCCACTCGATTGTCGAAACAACGATCATGAAGAACAATGCAGAAATAAGCGCATGCTTCTTTGTCTTATTTGCCTTGACGATGGCTACTACAACGGATGTAATAATTAGAACCGCTAATAGCCCAGCATAAAGCCAAACATGAGCAGTTGTCTCCGCATTAGGACGGAAGCGGAAGAAAATTAAATCAAAAATAACAATAACAATGATTAGTAGCTGAACCCAGTTCCAAAGTGTGAGTGAGCGAAATATATTCACACCCATTTGGTGAATCGTCAAATAAGCAAAGTAACCCATTTGCGAAATTACACTAATCGTGAAACCCATTACTATCATAAAAGCGAAGGCTGCTAAAAACTCACTCCATTGTCCTGCTTCAAAGTATTTTGCAAAAGCATCATCCCAACGGATAAACAAACCTAATATACCTGTCACGAGCCCACCTATTAACATGGCATTTATAAAAAATTTAAACCAATTTCGAATAGTCACAGTGAAGTATCCTCCATATAATTCTATTTCCTCATACGATTGTATCAAACCATTAGGCAAAAAATCTATTTCTTCCGTATGTCGATACATATTTCTTTTAGAAATGTGAACAATAATTGAAAGGAGGGGTGTATGATAATGAAATATTTTTCCTTAATTTTACTGACAATTGCATTCTTATCAGGGTGTAGCGACTCAACAAACAACATCTCGTATGAGGAAAACAAAAAGATGGTAATAGATGCATTACAAACAGAGGACGGAAAGAAGACTATTCGAACGATTCTTTCTGACTCACAATTTCAAGATATGCTGGTAATTGAAAACGATCAGGTTAAAAAGTCAGTAGAAGAAACGATGTTATCAAAGGAAGCAGAGGATTTTTGGAAGGAAGTATATCAAGATCCTAAATTCTCAGAAACAATGGCTAAAAGTATGTTGAAGCAACAAGAAGACTTGATGAAGAATATGATGAAGGATTCTGATTATCTAAAGGATTTAGAAGCATTCTTTTCTTCAGCGGAAATGAAGAAGGAATTAGAAAAAGCTTTAAAATCCAGTGATATGCGCAAGGAAATAGAAAAAGTGGTAGAAGAAACAATTCAAAGTCCAACTTTACAAGCGAAATGGCAAAAGCTAGTGGAGGAAGCTGGTGGGAAGTCAGGAGAAGGAGGAGGATCAAAAGAGAAGGAGGGTAAGGAAGGCGAAGAAGAATCGAAAAAATAAGGCCGATCCCCTACAGGAAACGGCCTTTTCTTTATGCTCTTTCAATTACTTTCTTGGCAATATCTAAGTAAAGCTTCCCAGTTTCATGATTCTCTCCATAAACTGATGGAGCAAAATCTATATCATTCCAGTCTGGTTGACCTAATGGAATTTGGCCAAGTAAATCTGTGCGAAGCTCTTCAGCTAACTTTGGACCTCCACCTTTACCAAAGACAAATTCCTTTTCTCCAGTAGATTTTGATTCGTACCAAGCCATGTTCTCAATAACACCTAGAATTTCATGGTCAGTTTGAAGAGCCATCGCTCCCGCACGAGCAGCAACAAACGCTGCTGTAGGATGTGGTGTTGTTACGACAATCTCTTTAGAGGCAGGAAGCATTTGGTGGATGTCTAATGCAACATCTCCTGTTCCTGGTGGTAGATCTAATAGTAGAAAGTCTAGTTCTCCCCACTCTACATCTTTAAAGAACTGATCTAACACTTTCCCTAGCATCGGTCCTCTCCATACGACTGGTGCATTATTTTCTACGAAGAAGCCCATAGAGATTACTTTTACGCCTTTTCGTTCCACGGGTATAATTCGATCATTTTGAATCTGCGGAACATCTTTTACACCCATCATATCAGGCACGCTAAAGCCATAGATATCTGCATCAACTAAAGCTACCTTTTTCCCTAAGCGTGCCAATGCCACAGCAAGGTTAACAGATACAGTAGATTTCCCTACACCGCCCTTACCAGATGCAATAGAGATTATTTTTACTTTACTGTTTGGCGACAATAGATTTTCGCTGTCACCCTCTGTACCTTTTCCACGAAACTGCTCCAACACTTCTTTTGGCAATTCCTCGAAACGAATTCCTACTGTGTTTGCTCCAGCATTTTTTAAAACCTCTACAACCTTTGTTTGAAGCTGCATTTGCTCGGCAGAATTAATCTTAGCAATAGCCAATTTTACACTCACATGGTGCTTCTCTTCTTTGATAGAGACTTGGGTAATCCCCTTCGTTTCTTCTAGAGTTCTATGTAAAAATGGATCCGTTAATTCTCCAAGTAACGCACGAACTTGTTGTTCATTAATCATTTAGTAGACACTCCCCTATAAAGATAAACTAATCAGGTTATAGTATACCATATATGGGTGTCTACAATCCCTTAGATTGCCTTAATAGATAGTTTCTTCAACATATTTGCGAATACCATTTGCAATAGCCTCGACCATCTGATTTTGATATTTATCAGATGTTAACAGGGCTCTTTCCTCATCATTACTAATAAAACCTGTTTCTACTAATACCGCAGGAGCATTAGCCTTCTTCAATACATATACTTGTTTAATAGAAAGTGCCTCTCTTTCTGTGTTTCCTATATCATTTCGAATAGAAGCCTGTATGGCCTTTGCTAGCGGCTCACTATTTTCATGTCCAGTCACATGATAAAAAACTTGAGCCCCTCTCCATCTTTCTTCAGGAACAGCATTTACATGAAGACTAATCACGATATCTGGCTTCGAGTTATTAATAATTTCTTCACGAAGCAGGAGATCTGCTCTTTTACGAGATCTGGTTGTCTGATAATCCTCATTCGGTCTATGCTCTGCAATGGCATCGCCTTCCTTACTACGCGTCATTACAACTGTTGCACCTTGCGATTTCAATAGCTTTTCCAATTTTAATGACATAGCCAAGGTAATGTCTCTCTCTACTATCTCCCCATGACTAGCCCCACCATCTATTCCTCCATGTCCTGGGTCAATGACAATTTTGACACCGCTTAATGGCTCAGGTAGAAAAAAGCCAATATCACTTGCTCTTGCACCATAAACTGCTACAACTAAGGATGCCAAAAACAACACAGTTATTACTAGCCACTTTTTCAGGTCCATCTCTCCTTTTGCACTCATTATACGTAAGAGGGACAAAGAGTATGATTAGAATCTCGGCTTCATTTTCGAACTAATAAAAAATGATGGTACAGCCATGACTGTTACTAATGCTATGATGAAAAAGACAGCTGCTCCACTACCGACATTGTCTAATAATAACCCACCAGTACTTGGACCTAAAATTCTACCTATAGATTTTACTCCTGATAGCGCAAAATAGGTACCCTTCTCATGATCCTCGCACATTCCATCAATATGTATATCTACCATCGTAAAAACCAGCACTTCCCCAGCAGTAAACACAATCATCGCTATGACTAGTACGATAATATTTGGGCTTTGACCGAATATTAATAGTCCGATTGATAACAGACCACTTCCAATCATCAGAGAGGCAGTAGTGCTAATCTTCTCTCCTATTTTATAAACAAAATATTGAATAACCAATACAGTAATGGCATTCGTAGTAATAAGCCAGGCAAAATATTGTACTGCTATCTCCGCGTCAAATGTCTTTCCAAGGTATTGACTAAACGTAGAATCAAATTGACTGTACCCAAAGCTAATAAATATAAGAGCTAATATAAACACACCA
Source organism: uncultured Psychrobacillus sp. (assembly GCA_934234185.1). Classification (GTDB taxonomy): domain Bacteria; phylum Bacillota; class Bacilli; order Bacillales_A; family Planococcaceae; genus Psychrobacillus. The sequence continues at coordinate 4,939 of CAKQHO010000093.1, forward strand.
AATGCATAGTCCCTCTTAAACACATAGAAAGATGCAAAAATACTCGGTTTTGTCTCCTTCATCACCGGCTGTTCCATTGGATACTTTTTAAATAACACTAGAAAGGTAAGGATATTAATAAAAAAGATAAAACCCACCGCAAAGAATATATTCTCTAAGCCAAACCTTTGAAAGTATACAGAGGTCAAAGGTGCGATAGCAGCAGATATGTTAATTAAAAAATAACGAATGTTAAAGATTAATCTTCTATTCTCAGGTTCGGTGTATAAACTCAAAAGCACTCGATATGTTGGTTCTACTGTAGACTGGCTCATGCCCAGTACAACAGCAAAAACGATGAAACCTGCATACTCATCAATAAAAGGAAAATAAACATAACAAGCTAAATAACCAGCAAGTCCTGCTAAAATTACTTTATTTTTTGGAAACCTATCAATATAGGGACCTATAAAGAAGCTCATAATAAGTCCGGAAAATGCTAAAGTGGATAGAATAATCCCAATTTGAACTCCTGAAAAGTGAAACTCGTTTAACAAAAACAAAGTAAGATAAGGTATTACTAGAAACGTACCAAACCTTGCTAAGAAAATACTTGCAAGAATCGTGGTAGTTACGACGTTAAAATTTTTTCTCATTTCTCCCAGCTTCTCTCTATTTGTTATAAGCGTATATACAGATTTCCTTAATATAATTTTCTTCTCCAATTCATCCGTATTTCTTCTGCAACTTTTCTAGAAGTTAGAAGCTTGGATGATGGCAATAAGATGTTTTACCAGGAGCTCTATCTCTCATTAAAGGTTTATGCAGCCTAACTCGCATATATCTCTTCCCAAGTACTCTCTAGCAATCCAATAACCTATTTCTAATTCATCTTTTCCTCCTATTGTTTGAGTTTCAATCTCGCTACCTTTATATATACTGGCGGAAAACCAATCTGTCGGAGGCAATTATTTTTTCCCACCCATCTATATCTATGTAATCGCTCCTTACTATACACCTCTCTAAAAAGAGAGACAACGGTTTTTTGAACAATTCTCAATTGATAGAAAGTTATTAAAGTATATAAATTATTTCCCAGGTGATATTGCATATTATTTTTATTGTATGACGACGATTCAATTATATTAATAATAATAAAAGGAAAATAATGGAGGTTTTATATTGAAACGAATTCTAGGCGCAATTATTGTTATCGCTTTATTATTCAGTATGTCTTATGGTGTTGCCAACAAGGTTGAAGCAGGAGCGAAGAGTTACCAAAATTGTACAGAGCTAAATAAAGACTATAAGGGTGGGGTTGCTGAAACAGCGTCTACTAAGAATAAGGGTGGCAAAACAAAATATAAGCCACATGTGTCCAAGGAGCTTTATGAAGCTAATAAATCAAAAGATAGAGATAAAGATGGAATTGCTTGTGAAAGATAAAAAATTAGGCAAAGTGGACCTCCACCTTGCCTCCCTATTTCAACCATTTCACTAAACAATATTGTGGCATATTTTAGCTGGAAACTCCTCTACTACTCCTATTGTTTTATAACCTTTTCATAAAAGCTAGGCATCTAGAAACTAAATCCATTTGAATAAGACTAAATTGTAAGCTCTAGCCAACAGTTCTACCGTCTCTAAAAGTTCCATAGACTTTCCCTCGCAGCTCTTCATCTACCCGTAAAAAATCAAATGTAAGTTAAGAAGATTATTTCACTTGTTCCTGCAGAGTTTGTTTGAATCATCAGGCAAAACGAAGCTTATTTTGTTATTTGGAGACTTTACCTCTGGTACTTCGTCATTTTAATCTATAACCTTTATGTTTGATGTACTCGATATAATTCATTCTATACAAACAGATTTTTGAAATAAAAAGCACTAGATAATTAATATAATGAGTAAAACAAGGAAGAATAAAAAAGAAAAAAGAAGTACAAAAAAGACCCCCAACCAAATAGGTTGAGAGTCTTTTGTAAACGGTAATAGATTAACGTTTTGAGAACTGAGGTGCACGACGAGCGCCTTTAAGTCCTGGTTTTTTACGTTCTTTCATACGTGGGTCACGTGTTAAGAATCCAGCAGATTTAAGAGCTGGACGGAAGTCTGGGTCTACAGTTAGTAGAGCACGAGCAATTCCGTGACGGATAGCTCCAGCTTGACCTGTAAATCCACCACCGTTAACGTTTACGTGAATATCATAGCTACCTAAAGTTTGAGTTGTCATTAAAGGTTGTTTAATAATTTCGCGTAAAGTTTCGTATGGTACATAATCTGTGATGCTACGATTGTTAATAACAATGTTTCCTTCGCCTGGTACTAAACGTACGCGAGCTACTGAGCTTTTACGGCGACCAGTGCCGATATATTGAACTTGTGCCAAGGGTATGTCCTCCTCTTAATTATTATCCGCGAAGCTCATAAGCTACTGGGTTTTGTGCTGCATGTGTATGCTCTGCTCCAGCATAAACGTTAAGTTTACCGAACATTTGACGTCCTAAAGTGTTTTTAGGAAGCATCCCTTTTATTGCTAATTCGATCATTTTTGTTGGGTACTTAGTGCGCATTTCTAAAGCAGTACGTTGTTTAAGTCCACCAGCAAATTGAGTGTGACGGTAGTAAATTTTGTCGTTTAACTTGTTACCAGTTAAATGAATTTTCTCCGCATTGATGATGATTACATGATCACCAGTATCAACGTTTGGAGTGAAAGTTGGTTTGTTTTTTCCACGTAAAATAGCTGCTACTTCAGAAGCAAGACGACCAAGAGTTTGGCCTTCAGCGTCGATCACTAACCATTTACGTTCTACTTCGTGACCTTTAGCCATGAATGTTGTACGCATGTATTTTGTCCTCCTAATTCAATCGTTTTCGATCTAAAATTTTCTATATCCTCATAACAATAAGTTTCGGGGCTTATATTGTGGGGGTAATGAAAATACCATACATCATCATACCCCACGTAGATATAATAGTCAAGCGTTTTTCATAAAACACCTGGAAAAGTTGCTTCACTCCCTATACCTCACTTCTTCGAGGTACAAACCGTGTGCTGGCGCGGTTTTTCCTGCATTTTTTCTGTCACAAGATTGAAGGATGGCTTGTAGGTCTTCTTCCTCTTTTTTGCCAATTCCAACCTCCCACAATGTTCCTGCTATAATCCGAACCATGTTATATAAAAATCCATTTCCGCTAATCACCATATGAAGCTGCTCAGTTTGCTCGTTATTAATAAAATCAATAGAATGAATCGTTCTAACAAAATCTTTTACACTTGTATTAGATGCACAAAAGCTTGAAAAATCATGTGTGCCTAAGAGATGCCTAGAGGCCGCTCTCATACGTTCTACATCAGGGGTATATCTTTGTGCATGTACGCTGTAATACCGCTCAAAAGGGCTCTGAACGTCGCTTAGAGACCATATATATCGGTAGGTCTTTCCTGTGGTATGGAAGCGAGCATGAAAGTCCTCTTTCACCTGCTCCACTGATAATACTCGTATATCCTTTGGAAGCTGAACGTTTAAAGCTGTTCTCCAACGCTCCATTGGGAAGGTTAGTGGTGTATCAAAGTGGATAACCTGTCCTGTTGCATGTACACCTGCATCAGTTCTTCCACTCGCAACCACCTTCACAGTTTTACCCTTATGGATTTTTTCTAATACCTTTTCTAATTCTAATTGGATTGTCCGCTTTCCTGGCTGTATTTGGTATCCTGAAAACTGACTTCCATCGTAGCTGATTACTGCTCGAAGTCTCACTATATATCCTCCATTATTGCCTAAAATAGATAAGTAGGGCCGCTAAGATTACTAAAGATAACAAGCTTAGAGAGTCTTTTAAAGACCAAGATAGCTTTCTATATCTTGTTCTACCTTCTCCTCCCTTGTATCCTCTAACCTCCATTGCCGTTGCAAGATCTTCCGCGCGTTTGAAGGCACTAACAAACAACGGAATTAGTAGGGGAACAACTGCTTTTAACCGCTCTTTCATGCTTCCTGTAGTCATATCTGAGCCTCTAGCCATCTGTGCCTTCATAATTTTATCCGTCTCATCCATTAGTGTTGGGATAAAGCGAAGAGAAATAGACATCATGAGTGCTAGCTCGTGAACTGGTAGCTTCCACTTTTTCAATGGACCTAGCAGAATTTCTATAGCATCCGTAATAGAGATTGGAGTTGTAGTGAGCGTCAGTATGGAAGTCATAACAACTAGCACGAAGAAGCGTATTGAGATAAATATCCCCTGCCTAAGTCCTTCCTCATAAATTTTGAAGAACTTCCACTCAAAGATCACTGCCCCTTCCCTTGTAAAGAAAAGATGCAATAAAAATGTAAAAATAATTAATATAACTACAGGCTTTAAACCATTTATTAAAAAATATAATCGAATCTTTGACATTCGAATAATCAGTAATGTAAATAAAACCAGTATTGCATAGGTAATCCAATTATTCGCTATAAATACTACTGCGATAAACAAAAAAACATAAATTAGCTTTGCTCGAGCATCTAATCTGTGAATAAAGGAATCTCCGGGTATAAATCTACCAAAAATCATTTTTTCTAGCATGACGAATCAAGCCCTCCCTTTAAAAATAGGGCCAACTCTGTCGCTAGCTGCTCCTCTGTTAAACAAAGTCTTGGAAGCCTTTTACCCATCATTTTCTCTACCATTCGTTGGAATTTAACCGTTTGAGGAAGCTCAAGACGATAGTCTAACAAACGATTCTCGTCTTCAAATACCTGTTCAGGTGTTCCCTCTAGAACACATTTGCCTCTATGCATTAAAGCAATTCTATCTGCATATCTAGCGGCATCTTCCATACTGTGCGTTACCAAGACCGTAGTAAGACCCTTCTCTTCATGAATACGATAAAAAAGGTCCATAATTTCTCTTCGGCCTCGAGGGTCTAATCCAGCGGTTGGTTCATCTAATACTAACACCTGAGGATTCATAGCCAATACGCCTGCAATAGCAACTCTCCTCATTTGACCACCTGATAGGTCAAAGGGTGATTTCTCCAGTACCTCTTCGGGTAAACCTAGCAACGATACTAATTCTACCGCCCGCAGCTTAGCCTCCTGCTCTGAAACTCCATAGTTAATGGGGCCAAACATAATATCTTTCAAAACAGTCTCTTCAAATAGCTGATGCTCTGGAAATTGAAATACAATACCCACCTTTTGTCGTACTTTACGAATTTCCTTATTCTTTTGCCTAGCTTTTATTTCTACCTCTCCAAGCGTGACAACACCTTCAGATGGCTTTAAAAGGCCATTTAAATGCTGAAGAATAGTAGATTTACCTGAGCCTGTGTGTCCTATAATCGCTTGATAAGCACCAGAAGGTATATTCATGTTTACATCGAATAATGCTCGCTTCTCAAAAGGTGTATCCTTTGCATATGCATAGCTTACTTGTTGAAGTGTGATGTCCATAAATCATTCACCAACTCTTCTTCTGACATGTGTTCTGTTACCAACTCAATGCCTTCTGCTTTCAATAGCTTAGACATTTTCATTGCAAACGGTAGATCTAACCCTAGGTCTACAAGCTCCTGACCTCTTTCAAATATTTGTTGTGGGGTACCCTCTGCGTATTTTTCTCCTCTATTCATCATGATTACCCGATCTGCAAGTAGTGTTTCCTCCAAGTCATGTGTGATAGAGATTACAGTTAACTCAGTTGCCTCTCTAAGCTGCCTAACAGTAGAAAGTACTTCTTCCTTCCCTTGAGGGTCCAGCATGGATGTTGCCTCATCTAACAAAAGAATATTCGGTTTGAGCGCTATTGCACCTGCAATTGCAACCCGTTGCTTTTGTCCCCCAGATAAATGGTGTGGCTCACTATTCATAAAATCTCGCATGTTTACTTTTACTAATGACTCGTTCACTTGTTCTACCATTTCCTCAAATGGGACTCCATTGTTTTCTAAAGCAAATGCTACATCATCTTGTACAGTAGCACCTACGAACTGATTATCTGGATTCTGAAAAACCATCCCCATTTTAGATCTAGTTTCCCACAGGTTTTCCTCGGTTAATAACTCACCGAATACTCGTACCGTTCCCTTCTGAGGAAATAGAAGACCATTTATCAATCTTGCCATTGTAGACTTTCCTGATCCATTGTGTCCAACGATAGCCACCCATTCTCCTTCATAAATAGAGAAGGATACATCGTTAACTGCTGGTTTTATGTTTATGTCTTCTTCGTTATATGTAAATGTAGTATGCTCTAGGGAAATAATCTCTCGTTTCTGTATCATCCCTTAACCTCCTCAAGCTCGACTCTGCTATTCTGTCTATTATCTCATGTTTTCCCGAGAAATTAAAAAAGCGCGCACCTCATTTGGAGAAATGCGCTCTTCTATAACTTATTTCTTGATTGGTTGCTCAATACCAATCTGAAAATGAGGTGCGTAGAGCTAGACGAGACGCTGCATTAGCCCGCTCATCATAACACTCTGCTTTTATAATGTCGTATAAATCTGTTTATAAAAAGAAGAGGGTGGCAAATAGACACCATATCCCTCTTCAACTTTTGCCTTACTAAAACAGGTTTCCCTGTTCATTAAATTATACTAACTCAATTACTACAACTGGTGCTCCATCTCCGCGACGAGGACCAACTTTCATAATACGAGTATATCCGCCTTGACGGTCAGCATAGCGTGGTGCAACGTCATCAAACAATTTTTGTAAAGCAAAAACTGTAGACTCGTTACCTTCTTCATCAGTAGATGTTGCAACTTCACGACGAATGTAAGCAGCAGCTTGACGACGTGCGTGTAAGTCACCACGTTTACCTAAAGTGATCATTTTTTCAACAACAGAACGTAATTCCTTCGCACGTGCTTCAGTTGTTTGAAGACGCTCATGGATGATTAAGTCAGTTGCTAAGTCACGTAACATCGCTTTACGTTGAGAACTTGTACGTCCAAGTTTTCTGTAACCCATGGATGTTTCCCTCCTTTGGTGAATATTTCTTATCTAGCTATATCAAAAATTTCGCTTAGTCTTCTTTACGTAATCCTAAGCCAAGCTCATCTAACTTTGCTCTAACTTCTTCTAAAGATTTACGTCCAAGGTTTCTAACTTTCATCATGTCATCTTCTGACTTGCTTGCAAGCTCTAGTACTGTATTAATACCAGCGCGTTTTAAGCAGTTGTAAGAACGAACAGAAAGATCAAGCTCTTCGATAGTCATCTCTAAGACTTTTTCTTTTTGATCCTCTTCTTTTTCAACCATGATTTCAGCACTCTTCGCCTCATCCGTCATCCCTACAAAAATATTTAAATGCTCCGTTAGTATTTTTGCTCCAAGAGAAATCGCCTCTTTTGGACCGATGCTGCCATCTGTCCACACATCAAGTGTTAATTTATCAAAGTTAGACAGTTGTCCCACTCGAGTATTTTCCACTTGAAAGTTAACGCGTGAAACTGGAGTATAAATAGAGTCGATCGGGATTACGCCGATAGGAAGATCCTCACGTTTGTTTTGATCAGCAGGAGTGTAGCCACGGCCTCGACTTGCGTACATACGCATTCGGAAATGACCATTTTTCCCGATTGTAGCAATATAAAGCTCTGGATTTAAAATTTCTACGTCACTGTCATGAGTAATGTCAGCTGCTGTAATAACTCCTTCTCCTTTAAAATCAATCTCTATGACTTTTTCTTCATCAGAGTAGATTTTCAAAGCTAGCTTTTTCACATTCATAATAATAGATGCAACATCTTCCACTACGCCTTCAATTGTAGAAAACTCATGTAATACGCCATCTATTTGAATAGAAGTAACTGCTGCTCCTGGTAAAGAAGACAGAAGGATACGACGTAAAGAATTACCCAAAGTATTACCATAGCCACGCTCAAGCGGTTCTACAACAAATTTACCAAACTTGGCATTTTCGCTGATTTCTACACTTTCAATCTTTGGTTTTTCAATTTCGATCATTCCAATTTACCCTCCCTCAAAACATCGAATGTATAGGTTCTTTCCATCATGAATTCGATCGTTTAACTGATTGCTGTTTTGCACAACTACAGTCTGTACAATAAATGATGTTCTCAAACATAATTATGAATGAGTAATCACCTATTACACGCGACGACGTTTTGGTGGACGGCAACCATTATGTGGTACTGGTGTAACATCTTTAATTGCTGTAACTTCTAGACCTGCAGCTTGAAGTGCACGAATAGCAGCTTCACGACCTGCACCAGGACCTTTAACAGTTACTTCTAAAGTTTTTAAACCATGTTCCATTGAAGTTTTTGCAGCAGTTTCTGCAGCCATTTGTGCAGCAAATGGAGTAGATTTACGAGAACCTCTAAATCCAAGAGCTCCAGCACTTGACCAAGAAAGTGCGTTACCTTGCATGTCTGTGATAGTCACAATTGTATTATTAAATGTTGAGCGAATGTGAGCAATACCGGATTCGATATTCTTTTTCACACGACGCTTACGTGTTTGTTGTTTACGTGCCATGTTAAGAAGAAACCTCCTTTACCGATTATTTTTTCTTGTTAGCAACTGTTTTACGAGGACCTTTACGAGTACGAGCAT
>CAKQHO010000094.1 GCA_934234185.1 uncultured Psychrobacillus sp.
AAAAGAAACCTCCTTTTCTATTTCAGAAATTGCGCATATGTGTGGGTTTGAGGATGTAAACTATTTTATAAAGGTTTTTAAGCAACAAAACGGAATTACACCATATAGATACCGTGTGAAATGGAAAAATAGGATGGAAGAGGTAAAAATATACTAGTAAAATTGATGCAGACATTGGTGGTGAGGTGTGGTATATTTATATGAAATATATTAATAAAATAACATAAAAAGGATGTTTTTGATGTCTGTTTCTCGCATATTAAAATGGGTAAGTGGCTCCCTAGAAGCTGTATTAGGTATTCCGGTTATAGGGGGTACAATTGTTATAAGCTTTTTTTGGGCTCCTTTATTAATCATGTTAGCTTTACATATTGTCACATTGATGATTACGAAAAAAGAAGGAGGCTCTACTACAGGCAGTATTGTCGGTATTGTTACGTCCTGTGTTGCTATCATTCCGATTGTTGGAATGGTGATGCATATCATTACAGCTGTCATATTAATGATGGATGCCTCTAAGCCGGAGCACAGTGCTCAGGATAATTTATAATCATTAACTAGGTGAACTGTAAAAAAACTCTTGAAAGAGATTTTTTGCAGTTTTTTTTATCTTTAGATTTGCTATGTTATGGTAATATTCAACAAAATAAAAATTACGCTAAGTGATAACTAGTAGGGAGGGCTGTACATGAGACATACAGTAGGAACCGAGGAAGCGATTCAAAGGTGGGATGCCTTTGCCGATACATATTCTAAAAATCATACGGAAAATGGCGACATTCATAAAGAAGTCTTTTTAAATCCGACTTTGCTGTCGCTACTGGAAAATATAAAAGGTAAGAAGATTTTAGATGCAGGGTGCGGGGAAGGGTATCTAAGCAGGATTCTATCAAAGTCAGGAGCTGAAGTCACTGCAGTGGACTATTCATCTAGAATGATAGAGATTGCTCGAGAAAGAACGAAAATAGATTTGTTGATAGATTATAGACATGGAAATTGTGAGGATTTAAATTTTTTGGAAAATGAAAGCTTTGATGTAATCGTATCGAATATGGTTATACATGATCTTGCGGATTATGAAAAGGCTTTTTCAGAAATGTATCGATTATTGGTGAACGGTGGAACATTCATTTTCTCTATTTTGCATCCTTGTTTTATTACGCCGGGCAGTGGATGGGAGAAAACGGCAAGCGGTGAAAAGCTACACTGGAACGTGGATAACTATTTTTATGAGGGGGCATATGAACAACCAGGCATGGGAGATAAAAAGAAAATATTTTTCTTTCACCGAACGTTAACGAGTTATATAAATTCGTTGGTCAACACTGGTTTTGTATTAGAAGGTATTGTGGAGCCGAAGCCTTCAGAAGAAATGTTACAAAAGTATCCTTCCTTTAAGGAAGATGAGCGATGTGCTGATTTCATCGTGTTTAAGCTAAGAAAATAGAGCGTCGTTTTAGGGACTGGCTATTATCTAGCTCCGATTCCTTCTCAGGATAAAATGATTAAAAGTTGTTTTTATAGATAATTCTTTATATGGATAAAGGAGTAGTAGTTAATAACTGAATTATTGAATTTGAGCATATTTTTGCGAGTCAGCATTTTATAATGATTGAAATTCTTGTATTCTATTCTTGATATAGAGAGAAGGAGGTCTTTATGAAGTGAAGAAAATCGCATATCTATTTTTAGTTGTACTTGTAAACTTGGCACTTGCTGCCTGCTCAGAACAAACAATGGAAAATACTGGATTAAACGAAGAAGAAGAAAAAACGACTAATACAGAACATGATTGGTCCTATGATGAAGTAACAGGGCCAGAATACTGGGGAGAACTAGATCCTGGAAACTCGGCATGTGCTAATGGAAGTGAACAATCACCAATTAATCTTGAATTTTCACAAGTAAAAGAAGAGAAGATATTAAAAGAAATGCAAGTCTATTATGAACCCACAACCTTTACCCTATTAAACAACGGACATACAGTACAGGCTAATGCCACATCGGAAAGCAATCGTATTATCGTTGAAGGGAATGAGTATAAGCTTGCTCAATTTCACTTCCATACTCCTAGTGAGCATCAGTTTAATGGTCAACATTATGACATGGAAATGCATTTAGTACATAATGATGGGAATGGGAATTACGCCGTTCTTGGAGTGATGATTCAAGAAGGAAGGGAAAATGAAATACTCGCATCTCTTTGGGATGTATTGCCAAGGGAAGAAACTAAAAAGAATCTCTCGGAAGAATATTCGATTGACTTAGAAGCCCTACTACCAGAAAATCAATTGTCATTCCATTATGCCGGTTCATTAACCACACCTCCTTGTACAGAAGAAGTAAAATGGATTGTTTTTGAACAGCCGATTGAAATGTCAAAAAAGCAAATACAAGCTTTTCAGCAAATCTTCTCTGATAATCATCGACCTGTACAACCTCTAAATGAACGGGAAATTAACAAAGGCTAGCTATTTCCAAGGGTACAGGAATCCGTTCTATAATAGGCAATTTTTTAATGTACGGATCTATTCTCAGGTTGGAAGATTGGTCTTGTATACGGGATATTACTGAGAAAGCATGTTCATTGGTTCAAAGAAAGTAGGAATTTTCTTGGATGGATATACCATATGCTAGTAAATCACAATTAAACGATAGGAGTGGGGAATGGAAGGAAGTAAAGGCTGGTGGGATGATGGATATATACTTGTAAGTGTTATTTATCTTGCCTACATAGCTCTATCACTTATTGGAATTGCCGTGGGGTTTCAAGCATCGGAAAGTGTATACCTTGTGTTAATATTTTCTATCATTCCAGTATTGCTAGTAATCGTTATGTATTTAATTTGGAAACGGGAATGGAAGCAATTTGGTTTTCATTTATCTATTTCGAATACGGACTTTTTGTTGTACATGCCATTGCTTATGCTGTTACTTATCGTAGGTTGGGATGGGTTTTATGCTCTTGAGGTAGAGATGGTGCTTTTTTATGGAATTTACGCCATTCTTACTGGGTTTATTCAAGAAACGTTTTTTCGATCTATTCTCATCAAGCAATTGGAGGAAAAGGGGACACTGATTGCCGTATTGATACCAAGCTTTCTTTATACCTTTGTCCTTTGGTTTCAGTTTTATGGAGGTCAGGGTTTCTTTCCAGTCTTTCAGCTGGTAATGCTTTCTTTTCTTTTTGCGGTGGTTATGTCACAGGTTTTTCTGTTAACGAGAAATATTATTCCCTTAATCATTTTTCACTGTTTTTTCAGCTTTTTTCAGTTTATTTCCAAAGAGATGAACATGATTTTGACTGTAGTTTATCTTTTATATCTGATTCTATTAATCGTTTTCTATTACTACGTTTTGAAGAACAGAAAGGAGAAACTCTAATATAACCAGAGTTTCTCCTTTCTTGTAAGAAAAGAAATGTATAATTTCTCAGCAATTATGTCCAGCCCTTGCCCCTCAAGGCCCAACAGGATGTTGGTCAGGAAAACGTTGTCACACGATGTGACGTTCTTTGTTTTCCTTCCATGCTTACGTTCCCCATTTGCTTATCGGAGCAGAGATAGGCGCTTACGCTTTTCTTATTGTCCAGCTTCAGCGCCTTACCCATCGAGGGCCAACAGGATGGTGGTCAGGAAAACGGTGTCACACGATGTGACGTTCTTCCGTTTTCCTTCCGTGCTTACGTTCCCCATTTGCTTGTCGGAGCAGAGATAGGCGCTTACGCTTTTATTGTTGTCCAGCTTCAGCCCTTGCCCCTCAAGGTCAAATGTGGCCCAGCTGTGGTGGCGAAGCCTCCTCGCTGTTCCCCATTTGCTTGTCGGAGCAGAGATAGGCGCTTACGCTTTTCTTGTTATTCTACAGTTACGGATAGGCCTTCTACTAATAGGGAAGGGGAACCTACTCCGTAAAATGAAAATTCAAGGTCGGAAGCTGTAGCCTTCACGTTTTTCATATAATCAAAGAAGTTTCCAGCAATCGTCATTTGTTTTATTGGAAAGCTGACTTTACCGTCTTCAATATAAAAACCTGTTGCTGCTACAGAAAAATCTCCTGAAATTGTATTAGTTCCAGAATGTAAGCCGGACAAGCCAGTAATTAAGATGCCTTTCGTCAATCCCTGTATTAGCTGTTCCAGTGATTTTTCACTAGGAGCTACATAGAGATTTTGAGGAGCGATACTCAATGTACTTTTATAAGAAGGCTTTTGAGCATGCCCAGTAGTTTCGCAGCCTTCTACCTTGGCTGTCTTTCTGTTATGGAAAAGTATTTTTAGTTTGCCATCCTCAATAACGGAGTGATTTTTAGTTGCCACACCTTCTCCATCAAAGGTAGATCCCCCAAATGCCAGAGGGTGGAAAGGATCGTCAATCAACGTGAATGCTTCTGAAGCAATGATTTCTCCAACTTTTCCTTTTAGCAGGGATTGGTCCTTTTGCGTGTTTTCCGCAGAAAAGATTTCACTATACACTGCTAGCAGAGGAGCAGAAGCATCCTTGCGCAGTATGATTGGATACTTCCCTGATGGGACAGACTGCTCTCCTAAATAGGAAAGTGCCTCTTCTGCAATCTCTTTTGCTAGCTTATCTGCATCCATCACTGCAGAATCACGCGTTATCTTAACCACACTTCCAGTCTTTGTTTCTTCTCCGTCTCTTACGACAGCGGAAACATGCAGACCGATTCCATTTAATTTATCGTCTAAAGCAAGTCCTTTGCTATTAGCAAGCTGGCGTTCCTGTAATTGGCTTTGAAGCATACAATAATCTAGAGTTATGATTCTTGGATCGTATGAGAGAATATTTTTCTCTAATTTTTTTAGAAAATCAATATAGGTGGAGATTTCTATGTTCTCTAGCTCCTCATTCACGTAGGAGTGCGTCGTATAACTGCTGCTACCCTCGAAAATAGTGGTGCCATCATCCTCATCCAGTACCTCAGCGTTTGCTGCTGCCTGTTCAATTAGATAACTAACTGACTCCTCATCTAGTTTTTCTGTATAGGAATATCCCATCTTTCCGTTGTACAAGCCACGAAAACCTAATCCAGCCTCTTCAGAGGTTTCATAGTGATCAATTTCTCCTTCAAAAATACTACATCTAAAAAGTTCTGCCTTTTGGTAATAAACCTCAGCTTCTGAAAAACCAGCCTCTTTAGCCTTTGTTAAAAGCTCCTCTTGATAAGCCGCTAAATTCATTATGCTTCCCCCTTTGTTCCGCCAACAGTGATTTCACTAACTCGAATCATCGGCTGTCCAACGTTTACTGGAAGACTTCCACTAATGGAGCCGCACATTCCTGCACCATGCCCCAAGTTGTTGCCAACGCGGTCAACCAGCTGTAACGTCTTAGCCCCATTTCCAATTAAGGTAGCCCCTCTAACTGGACGATCAATCTTCCCGTTTTTCACGATATATGCTTCCATAACAGCAAAGTTATAGTCGGCTGTCGATGGATTCACTTGTCCGCCGCCCATATATTTTGCGTAAATTCCATACTCAGTATCTGCGATGATATCCTCTGGCTTGGATTTGCCTGGAGCTATATACGTGTTGGTCATCCTCGATGTAGGATTGAAGCGATAAGATTCTCTACGGGAAGAACCTGTAGGGTCAGTGTTCATCCGACGAGCATTGAATTTATCGACTAGATATCCTTTCAAAATTCCATTCTCTATTAATATATTTTTACGAGTTTTTTCTCCTTCATCATCTACATTTAGAGAGCCCCATTCATTTGGCAGTGTACCATCATCAATATAGGTCACAATGTCCGGTGCTACCTTTTCTCCAATCTTATTTGCAAATACTGAATTATTCTTCGCTACTGATGTTGCCTCTAATCCATGACCGCATGCTTCATGGAAGATTACGCCTCCAAATTCATTGTCAATAATGACAGGGAACTTGCCGCTAGGACATTCATCTGCACCGAGCATCGTAACAGCGATGCGAGAAGCCTCGCCAGCATAATGATTTAGATCAAGATTTTCAGTGAATTCGAAGCCAGCATGAGCACCTGGACCATAGAAGCCCGTTTGCAATTCATTGCCATCTGAAGCAGTAGATTGAATGGTCAGCCTACTATAAACCCTTGTATCCTCGACAAACTTACCCTCAGAATTAGCAATTAATACATTTTGCTCTATATCCAAATAGCCAACACCAACTTGATTAATACGAGCATCATATTCTCTTGCAATCGCATCAGCTTTACGCATAACATCTACTTTTCTACTGTGAGAAACAAATCGTGGCATTTGCCCGATTGTGTGGATTGGTGTAATTATTTCCCGTTGAAGCGGGTGGATTATACCACTTTTTCCTGCTTTAATCGCTTGAGCAGCTTTAAGCGCAGCTTTTAATAATCCTTCTTCTGTGAAATCATTAGTGTACGTGTAAATGCTTTGCAAGCCCGAAAAGATTCGAATGCCTATTCCGAAATCTCTTCCCGAGTTGCTTTTCTCTATTTTTCCACTTTGCAAGCTCAGACGGTTACTATATTTATCTTCTATGAATACCTCTGAAAAATCACCGCCGGTAGAGAGTGCGGCTTCTAATACATTTTCTATAATTGATTGTTTAATCATTTTCTTTCCCCCTTTAATAGAATTATAGCGGAAAATTTATATGAATAAATAGTATTTTTAGATAATTTTGATTTTGTTTTCATGAATCTGAAAAGTAAACGTTTTCACAGAAAATTTAGAATTTTTACACTTAATTTCTGGATTTTTTAGAAGTTCATCGCATATAATTATTTCTTAATACTATCGTTCAATAGAAATGGGGGAGTTAATGAAGGGATTAAAGAATCGTAAAGTGGCCATATTGTCTATCATTCCAAAAATGCTTCAGATTGTGTTAAATAGTTGCCTGATTCTCTTAGCGGTTATTTTATCTTTTCTCTTAGCGAGAGAGCTAGTAGAGTTTGTGCAGATACTAGTTACAGAGGGCAGCGGAGATTATAAAAAGTTCCTTGCTAATATCCTAATCTTCTTTTTATATTTTGAATTTATAACCATGATAGTGAAATATTTTAAAGAAGATTATCATTTTCCTTTACGATACTTTTTATATGTAGGGATAACTGCGATGATTAGACAAATCATAGTGGAGCATGAGCATCCACTAGATACACTGTTATATGCTTTTGTTATTTTGATATTAATCATTGGTTATTTCATCATGAATTACACGCCTCTCGAGAGACCGAACAAACCAGTACTTGGACCGGTAGGGAAGAGGGAGGCCAGCTAGTGTTCTCGGATAAATAGTGTTTTAGCCTATCTAAAAAAAGAAAAAAGCAGCGATCTGCCGCTTTTTCTTCAAAGATAAGAAAGTATATAATTTCTCAGCATTTATTGTCCAGCGCAAGCAGCCTTGCCCCTCGAGGGCCAACAGGATGTTGGTCAGGAAAACGTTGTCACACGATGTGACGTTCTTCGTTTTCCTTCCGTGCTTACGTTCCCCATTTGCTTGTCGGGGCATTCAGAGGCACTTGCGCTTTTCTTAATAGGTAATCCCGGTTCGGTTATGTGTTTTTTCAAAATCTGACAAATTAGGATCAAAATATTTATCGCTATAGCTTGCTGTAAATTGATTGTTTTGCACGTAACCAGCGCCCCAAGTAGGGTCCATCGTAATCCAAGTCCCATCTACTAGCGCTTCAACCCATGCATGCCTTTCAGGGGCAAAGCCCTCAATCATTCTTGCTTCTATATTGCTTGCTCGTAAAAGGGCGATTGTTAAATAGGCATAGTCCTGACAAACACCTGTTTTAGTATCTAATGTCTTCAAGGCACTATCATCCCAGTTAAAGTCGTTTGTATTTAGTTTTTCAACATCATAAGACACTGTTTTCGCAACAAAGTCATAGATTGCCTTCGCTTTTTCTCGAGCTGTTTCTTTGCTTTTCGTAAGTGTCTTAGATAGCTCTATAATCTCAGGAGCAGTCGATTGAATTCCTCTAGCTGGGAGTAAGTTTCTTTTGTCCTCTGTTCCTTTTGATACGACATTAAATCTCGCTACTTCGTGGAACTGATAATAATCACTATTTTCGTAAGTAATGATTGGCACGTTTATAGAAATTTGGTATTCTCCTGGACCGAAGCGCAAGTAAAAGGAATCGTCAAATTGAAAATTATTTACCGGAATCACCTCTAATGCTTTGTCTTCTCCTTTTGTCGTTTGAATATAGAGATGAGTAGTCTCCGGAGCAAACTCTGCAGATTTCTCTATAGTTCCTTTAATAGAATAGGTATACTCTGCCACCTCTCCTCCGTATAAGGGAGAAAGAAGATTGATTCCCCGTTCTAGATATACGGTTGAATACTCAACAGGCTGTCTTTTTTCTGTGATGAGATTATGAATTAAAATGTCAGTAGCGGTATTATAATAATTATCCCTTTCTGAATCTGGTACCATTACTTCTAGCTTATGAACACCCTCGCCGAAATAGAGGGGAACCTCATAAGAAAATTGTCCATTCCTTACTGGAATTACCGTATTCCAGGAGTCAGATTCTTTATTTAAACGAATCATTAGCGAGGAAATATTGGACGTGTCCTCTATTTTCCCTTCTAATAGATAAGTCCCTTCTCTTTCCACATACCCTTCGTTTGCTAAAAAGGACAATCCAGCCTCGTATCCATAGGGATTTAACGCAATATCCCTAAGAGTCTCTGGATTCAGGTTTTCTACTTTAAAAGAGGCTGTGTCATAATAATAATTGTCTTGATCGGTGCTTGGAAGTTTTAATGATACCTCGTATGCACCTTCTCCATTGAAAAAATGTATTGTTTCTTGAAATTGGTTATTTATTATGGGAACAAAATAGTCCATCTCGTACCCAGCTGGCTCGTTTTCGCTAGATTTTACGACAACCCATACGTAAGGAGATACAGCATTCGTATATTCAAGAGACCCCTCTATTTGAATGCTACCGTTCGCAGCGAAGTGGGCATATGCTGGCTGCTTTAACGATAGTCCCATTTCTTCTCCATAGGAGGAAAGAGATATAGGGCTATTTGCAATTTCTTTATTTTTCTCCACTACTAGGTTTGCATATTTATCCGCTAGTTTTTGCTCTACTACCCTCTCTGGCTCCTTTCCCTCTACTTTTGTTGACTCATCGCTGCAAGCTGTAAGAATAAAAAAGGAAAACAATAGAAGCAATGCTCCTTTAGGCATAGAAACCCTCCTTCAAATCTTTTCTATATTTACGTGAAAATAGCGAGTAAGTTTCAGGATTTATCTGATTGAATGAGAAATCATTAAAATTAATAAGGAAATTAGGTACTCATCGATTGAAGGCTGCTAGATATACCTAGTAGATAAAAAGATTTATAAGTTAAAAAAGACAAGGCTGATTCTTTAAGGAGAATCGCCTTTTTATTATGCATTTCTCTTAAGGTTTACTTATTTCTATTAAATTTCTTTATAGACTTTTAGCGCTCTCTTCCAAATGCACAATTCTATTTCTTAATCTTTCATAACTTAGCAATGTACCAAAAATATTAGAAAGGTATGTGAAGTTATGTCAAATCAAGATGAACATAGAAATCGGCGGAAGTATCGAATGTCGAGTTCTAAGCAACACCATTCCAAGGAAACTCGAAAGGAGGTGAAAAAGTTTAGACTTTCTACTCAGCAATTTCCTATTCGCGGCATAAGATCAAATGAGTTTCTTATCCCAGGAGGGGGTTCCAACCATAACTTCCCCGATGGGACAAACAATACAGTTCATTTTCGAAGCTTTAGTGAGAAACAGGTAGAAAATTACTGTGCCTATCATCCTGTTAGAGATTTTAATAGATGTTTGAGCTACAACATGAATGCCATTCCATCTAGGTGGACAAGAAGTCAGGTAGAACAAATTGATATTAATGCGAGTAACACCGCTCCTCTGATCAGTGAACCTTTCCCTCGTATTTCTCCAGATCTTTGGATATGGGACATGTGGCCACTTGCAAAGAAGGATGGCTCGATAGCTGTCCTTCCTGGTGGATGGCGTGTGTTATTTGCACTATCAGTCCCTAGAAGTGTTCTTCCAGGAAAACGCCATGACGTGGCGAGAATAAGTTATTTCTACTCACGAAATGGGCTGGATTGGATTCAAGGAGGCTACTTGTTTGAGGAAGGAACAGCATTAGGGTCGAGACAATGGGCTGGCTCCGCAATGATTGACGAGGAAGGGCGTATTTACTATTTCTACACGGCAACAGGTAGAAGAGGGGAAACGCAACTAACGTATGAGCAACGAATCGCGATGGCGAGCAGTGGCTTTATTTCCAATCAAAACGGAGTTCAGTTTGTAGATTTTTCTCCACATCAAATTATTCTGGAACCGGATGGCATCCTTTACCAAACAGAGGAACAGTC
This sequence comes from uncultured Psychrobacillus sp., assembly GCA_934234185.1. Lineage (GTDB taxonomy): Bacteria > Bacillota > Bacilli > Bacillales_A > Planococcaceae > Psychrobacillus. The sequence goes on from CAKQHO010000094.1 coordinate 10,382, forward strand.
CAGTGGAGGCATTATCTATGCTTTTCGCGACCCATTCTTCTTTAAGGATCCTGCTACTGGCTGTGAATATCTTCTATTTGAAGGAAATATAGCGGGGACCTCTGCAGATATAAATTGTGGTCCTGGAGTTCCTGAAGAAGCAGCCGAGTATACCGGTAACATCGGCATTGCGCTCCTAAGAGATGAAACGTATTCCAGTTGGCAGCTATTGCCTGCATTATTGGAAGCCGGCTGTACAAATCAGCAAACAGAAAGACCTCATATTGTCGTGAGCAATGGTCTGTATTATTTATTTACAGTAACACATGCATCCACCTTTGCACCCGGCGTTTCCGGACCAGACGGCTTATATGGATTTGTTGCTGGGACATTAAGAGGAAATTACGTACCGCTAAACAGTAGTGGGCTTGTAGTGTCTAATCCGCTATCCGAACCGTTTCAAGCCTACTCTTGGCTAGTGTTACCAGATTTCTCTGTCTTAAGCTTTATCGATAACTTTGATTTACAAGGTATTCCTATTGAAGATGTAGGGTTCCTGCCAGAATCATTTCAGTATGCACACTTCGGCGGAACTTTGGCGCAAACCTTACAGCTTTCAGTAGAGGGAAGAACAACAGAGATTGTCAATGTCTATCCTTATGGGCTTATGATGGTTTCCGAAACAGAGAGCCCAAAATGCTCCTACTGCTGGAGCAGTAGAGAGTTGGATTGTAAATGTAAGAAAGCCAAAAAGAAAAGAAATAGAAGAAAATAAACATCCATTCTTGAAATAAAAAATGATAAAAAGGTGAGAAAAAATGTCAAAAAACAAAAGAATATCACGTCAACAGTTTCCTATAGCTGGAGGCGGTAATAGAGAGCTTTCTCCTATAGCGGGTGGTTCCTCCAACCGAAACTTCCCTAGTGGAGCAACCGGAAATAACCCTACTAATTTTAGAGGATTTTCCAAAAATACCATTAAGCAATTTTGCTGCTATGACCCGAAACAAGATTTCAGAAGATGTCTTCGACAGCATATAAATGCAGTACCATCCGCATGGACACGGGCACAAGCAGAACAAATTAGAATAACTTCCACTAACTCTGCACCTGTTATTCAGGAGCCATTTCCGAGAATTTCTGAGGATTTATGGGTGTGGGATATGTGGCCGTTAATGGAAAAGGACGGTTCTATCGCAGTATTACCGGGTGGTTGGAGGGTGTTATTTACACTTTCAGCACCGAGAAGTGTATTGCCGGATAATCGTCATGACGTTGCAAGAATTGCATACTTCTACTCACGTGATGGGCTCAACTGGATCCAAGGTGGTCTTGTATTTGAAGAAGGAACTGCTTTTGGATCTCGTCAATGGGCTGGTTCAAGCATAATAGATAATGGAAGAATCTATTATTTCTATACTGCTTCAGGCAGACGTGGAGAAGCTACCATCACGTATGAACAGCGAATTGCACTTTCAAGCAGCGGCTTTATATCTAATCTGGATGGAGTAGAGTTAGTAGACTTTGCTCCACATGAGATTATTCTGGAGCCAGATGGAGTTTTATATCAAACGCTAGAACAATCTGAGCAAAGTGGCAGTGGTATTATCTATGCGTTTCGTGATCCTTGGTTCTTCAAAGATCCGGCAACTGGCTGTGAGTATTTACTGTTTGAAGGAAACATCGCTGGTAACAACACAGAAATTAACTGTGGACCAGATGTTCCAATCGAAGCAAGAGAGTATACAGGAAATATTGGTATTGCGCTTCTAAGAAACAATCGCTTTAATTCCTGGCAACTTCTACCTGCACTTCTTGAAGCAGGTTGTACAAACCAGCAAACAGAGAGACCTCATATTATTGTAAGCAGCGGTCTTTACTATTTATTTACAGATAGTCATCGTTTTACTTTTGCACCTGGGTTAACCAATGGCCCTGGCCCTGACGGCTTATATGGTTTTGTTGCTGGGTCATTGAGAGGGAATTATCAGCCGTTGAACGGTGGAGGATTAGTAGTGGCTAATCCAATATCCGAACCAAACCAGGCTTATTCTTGGCTAGTACTTCCCGACTTCTCCGTGTTAAGCTTCATCGATAACTTTAACTTACAAGGTATCACAACAGATGAACTGGCTACTCTACCTGAATCCTTCCGTATTGCACACTTTGGAGGAACATTAGCTCCAACTCTTCAACTGAGAGTTTCTGGTAGAACAACAGAGATCGTAGCAGAGTATGAATTTGGTCTAGTAATGGTTTCTGAAACAGAAAGCCCGAAATGCTGTAGAAGTGGTAGCGAGGGATATGATGATGAAAACGAACATGATCATCGTTGCAGCTGCAATACGAGAGAAGATGGTAGACGTAGAGATAAACATGACCGCAACCGAAATAAGCATTCTTGCAAATGTAGAGATAGACACAATCATGACAAAGACTGCGACTGGGAATATGATCATGATGATTGTCAGAGATGCAAGGGAAATTGGGATGAGGAGTCCTACTATTCTGATGAAGACTATTCAGACTGCGGTTGCTCCTCTAATCGGGATGAGCATTGTATAGACTGTGAGGATTATCAGCATGGCTCCTGTGGGTGCAATCATTCGGAATATGATTGTATCGAATTTCCGAGATTAGATCCAAATAGATTTTATCAAGACAACAACCGCCAGTGTAGAAGATGCTAAAAAAATAGAAACAGCGTAACAATACTTTTAGAAGGAGAAACTCTTTTGTTTTTCTCCTTCTTTTTGTTATGTAAGAAAAAAGAACTGTTAGATTAAAGTGGATAGAATATAAATCAAAAATAGCGATTTTTAATAATTTGTATAGGTCGAAAATATAATTAGATACAAAGTCTTTGCAAAAGATGGAAAAATTAACATTGGTACATTTTTCATTACGAAAATAGTCACAGTTTTATGAAGGGATTCATGGTATTCTTGTAACTCGGAAAACTTAAAGCATAGGAAACTGTGGTTGGTTAGCCATTGCGATTAATTTCCGAGAGGCACCTACAATTTTGTAGGTGCTTCAGACTGTAGACAAACCCCAGAAATTTCGGAGTTTGCCTACAGTCTTTTTTCTTTTAAAATAGAAGTAACCCGAAAAGAG
>CAKQHO010000095.1 GCA_934234185.1 uncultured Psychrobacillus sp.
GACCAATAGAATCCTCCAATATTGGAAGGAGCAGCAGAACGAGCAGGACACAATCGATTTATTTCAAAAGATAAAGCAAAAAAAGTGGACAGAAATTGATCGCCTATACCAGCTTCTGCAAAATGAAGTTTGTATAAGGGAACAATTAGTACACTATTTCGGACAGGAGCTGGAGGAAAAGCCTGCTAACTGCTGTACAAAATGTGGTGCTCAAATAGAGAAGATTTTTCAAAGCTTCCCAAAATCTGAAACTTTTTCTCTAGAATTAAATTGGCGAAGCAGATTAGATAATCTTCTTTAGTCTTTTAGTTACGTTTACTTTTTCAACAAAATTCGGCATAATATTAGTAGATTAGTGGAAGAATGGAGCATGAAAATGAATCAAGAAGACTATCAAAAAAAAATAGATGAGCATAGACAATCCATCGAGACAGATGAAGAAGGAAATGCCTTGAGACGAAGCAGAAGAACCAAACCTGGAAAGAAAAAGAAAAAATCCAGTGGTAAGCTGATACCAAGATTATTTTTTCTCTTTATACTTATTCCTGTAGGCATGTTTGTGTATGTTTACTTTTTCTATACTCCTGAGGTGAGCAAGAATTCGGAAGTGGATTTAATACACTATGAAACAAAGCCTATCACGAATGCAGTAGAGAAAGAGGAGGAGCAGGACGAGGCCCCTGAGGAAGAACCTACGACTCAGCCAGAACAGCCTGTAACCACTCCAACTGAAAATGACCAGACAACGCAACCAACGCAAGAGCCAAAAGAAGAACCGAAAGAAGAACCGAAAGAAATTGTACAGGAGCCAGTAGAAACAAAATCACACATCGTACAGCCCGGGGAGACTCTTTATCGAATTGCTATAAATTACTATAATGACCCGAAGGCTGTAGATAAGATCAGAGCAGCGAATGGACTAGCCTCCAATAATATTTCAGTAGGACAAAAAATAATTTTACCATAGGTAAATAGTAGAAGGATATTTACGCTTGATGGCGAATATATAAAGTATATAAGTTTTTGAAAGAGGTGTTTTATATGTTTGTAAAAAGTGTAATGATTCCAAAAGAAAAATGTTTAACCATTCATGGAAATGCATCTGTACTTGATGCGATTCATGAGCTGGAAGCCAAAGAAATTGATGCCCTGCCGGTAATTGAAAACGGGGAATATAAAGGTATGTTTAACAAATACCTTTTATATAAAGCTTACTTTTATAGTGACATAGATAAAGAAGCATTTCTAAAGCAAACGAAGGTTTCCGATATTGCCATCAGAGAAGACGTCTATGTCCATCTAGGAGAAGTATTTGAAAATGCTTTTATCAAGCTATATGACTTCCCGATTCTAGCTGTTGTGGAGGATGGTAAGTTCCTCGGTCTGGTAACTCGCTATGATACAATCACTCAGTTTAAAAGTGCATTCGGGATGAATTCCAAAGGAACTAGAATTACCTTTACTTCTGTCGAAACAGAAGGTAGAATTCTAAAAATGTCTGATGTATTACACAAGTATCATACTTCAGTCGTTTCCTTGGTAACATTTGACGAAACAGATAAGCTTGTACGCCGGATAGTTGTGAAGATTGACAATACGGAAAAGGTTGATCGAATTATTCATGACCTTGAAAAGTCGGGATTCCGAGTGTTACATATTGAAAAAGATGAATAAGAAGCTTAATATTAAGTTATAAAAGGGGCAGGGATATTTCCCTGTCTTTTTGCGTGGCAAATGGAGGAAGGAAAATGATTTATATTTTTATACCAGCTATATTGGTGTTTATTTGCTTTATTGCTTATATGCTTCGACTAGCATTTCAAGAAAACGTGCTGGAGCATACCCTCGTGGTGGAGACCATGCAAAAAGGGGAGCAATTACATATTTTCTTTATTTCCGATATCCATCGAAGGTCGATATCCGATAAGCTAATCCATTCCTTAGCCGGTAGTGTAGATCTAGTTATTATTGGTGGAGACCTTACTGAAAAAGGAGTTCCATTAAAGAGAACGGAGCATAATCTTGTTCAGCTATCCAAGCTAGGAAAGGTATTTTATGTTTATGGCAATAATGACCGTGAAGTTGGAAAAGAAGCATTGGAGAGTATTTTACAGAAGCATGGGGTACATATATTAACAAACGACTCAGAAAAGATCGCTGGATTTACGTCTTCTATTCGTCTCGTAGGTATCAACGATGGTTTTGCTGGAAATGTAGATGTTGACCGTGCCTTTGAAAATGTTCAGGAAGACGATATCGTCATCTTTGCTTCCCATGCCCCACACTATTTCCATGCAGCGAAAGATAGAATTCATCCTCAACTCCTATTAGCAGGACATTTACATGGAGGACAGATTCGTATGGGTCCTATCGGGTTATATGAAAAGGGAGCTTATCGTCTGAAGGAGGACTATGCAGAACTCATCAGCAATGGCTTTGGTACAACCGGTGTACCATTTCGATTAGGCGCAAAATCAGAGTGCCATATTATTACTGTTAAGGGTAAGTAACTAGAAAGGAAGTTTTAGCAATGGAACAACACCTAGATGTATTAATCGTAGGCGGAGGTCCATGTGGGCTAGCAGCAGCAATAGCAGCACAAGAAAAAGGACTAAAAACATTAGTAGTAGAAAAAGGCAATGTGGTAGAGGCGATTTATCATTATCCTACCCATCAAACCTTTTTTAGTACAAGTGAGAAATTATCGATTGGGGATATTCCCTTTATAGTAGAAGAAAGAAAGCCTAGAAGAAACCAGGCACTTGTTTATTACAGAGATGTGGTGAAAAGGAAAAATCTCCAAGTTCATAAATATGAGACTGTGCAAAAGGTAGAAAAAGTAGAGGATTATTTTATCGTGACTACTAGCAAGGAGACATACTCTGCAAGCAATGTAGTCATTGCAACAGGCTACTATGATAATCCAAATTACATGGGTATTCCTGGTGAGAATTTACCAAAAGTTTTTCATTACTTTAAGGAAGGACATCCTTATTTTGATGAGCATGTGTTAGTAATTGGTGGAAAGAACTCAGCTGTGGATGCAGCACTTGAGCTTCACAAGGCTGGAGCATACGTTACTGTTTCCTATAGAGGCTCTGAATATTCGAAGAGCATTAAGCCATGGATCTTGCCTGAATTCGAGGCTCTTGTAAGGAACGGAGAAATTTCGATGCATTTTAATACCGAGGTGCTAGCCGTGGAAGAGGGCTTTGTCACATTAAAGGGACCAGATGGAGTGTTTCAGCTAGAAAATGACTTTGTCTTTGCCATGACTGGGTATCATCCCGATCATTCTTTTTTGAAAGCAATGGGAGTCCATAATGAAGAGGAATCGGGAAGACCGATATTTAATCCGGAAACGATGGAAACCAATGTAGAAGGAATTTATATTGCAGGTGTAATCGCTGCAGGAAACAATGCCAATGAAATCTTTATTGAAAACGGAAGATTTCATGGCGAACAAATTGCCAAGGCAATACTTGCCAAGAAACAATAGATCGTAATATCGTTCTGTAAGAAATAAGGTGGCAGCCTGTATTTCTTACAGAACTTTTTTTAAATATAAGAAAATAGATGAATTTTAAGCTATGAACCCAGTATACATAGTGTTTTAGTGTCTAGCTCCAGCGCCTTACCCCTCGAGGTCAAATGTGTGCAGGCTGTACAGGCTGGGGGGCTGCCTCCTCTCCGTCCCCATTTGCTTGTCGGGGCAGACATATTCGCTCGCGCATTTCTTTATTGAATCAATGAAAGTAGGTAAAAATGAAGAATTTGAAAAGGCGGATAAATGGATTCATCATTTAATAGAAAGAGCCAACTACGACAAGAAATTTTCCAAATTAAAAAAATTATTATAGATTTATTTCACTAAAAGATGCATAACCTCCTAAACGAGTGGAGCTTTCTTAGTTAACGAACATAATAGGTTTAAGAGTTCTCTTTTTTCTCAATATTGGTATAGTTAGTAAAACCGAAAAGCATTGAACTGTTCTTAGGAAACTTGAAACCATCAGATAGAAGGGAGAGGTTATGGTGAAGATAGAAGCAACAAATTGTATTGCGATACCAGTAAAAGAATACACAAAAGCGCTTGATTTTTATGAAAATGTAATGAAAATGGAGGTTAACCAGACTGGTGAGGATGAAACAGCGTTTCAATCGGGAGACTTAACAATCTTTATCGAGAATAATCCAAACGGTCAAGTGCTTTTGGAATTTCGTGTAGAAGATATCGAAACAGCTAAGAAAGCTTTGCTAAATGCTGATTGCCAGATCACCAAGGAGTAGGGGGAGAAGAGTATTCTGATTAAAGACCCCTTTGGGATGGGCTTTCATCTTTTTCAAGATTAAATTCCATTAGCATTCGTTATTAGACATCTGGCTGACATGTTAGTGAAACGAAAAAGGAGGCAGCCTAAAAAGCCTCCTCCGCACTCAATGATTATTAACTTCCTCCATCCTCCACTTCAAACTTTTCTCTTGCTTTTAGAAAATCTGGATTCTCTAAAAGCTCTGGTCCATGATAGGTTAGATATATATACAGCTCTTCCTTAGGGGTTTGAGTCGTTGCCTTTATTATTTGAAATGTCTCATTTGAATAAATAAAGCGGTCGTTATCATCAGTAGAAGTGAATTTAAAACCATTATAATCATTAAATATTTTCTCATAATAAATTTTATCCACGTTTTTAAATAAAACTAGATTAACTTTGTTTTTATAAATATAGAATCTAGCATCCTCGTATGCCATGATAAAATCGGCTTCGTTGCCATCCTCATATTCCTTTGTATAATTTTCTCCAAAAACTTCCACCACCTTAGATTGAGGATCTCCTAAAGTGATTCCTTGAACATATAGCGAGCCTTCCTCTTGTGCAACAGTTGGTTGTATATTAGGTTGTTCGTTTGTAGTATGTGGTATATTTTCCTTCCATATTGCATTTAATACAAAAGCCGTCATGCAAATCGTTAAAATAGTGGCCATGAATAGGTATTGCCATTTTATTTTTCCTGTGTGTGAATTTGCTTTAATGGCATCCTCTACATGGTGCATCACACGTTTTTTGCTTGCAGATAAATCCTTTAGTTTGGTAGGGGTAAAGTCATTCATTTAAAAGCACCTCCCATTCTATCCCTTCCAGTTGACCTTTCAAAAGTTCCCTTCCACGGCTTAAGCGCGTCTTAACGGTGCTTTCCGGTATAGAAAGAATATGTGCAATTTCAGTAATTGAGCTTTCATTGAAATAAAAATGAATCAGGACCTCTCGCTGTTTTAACGGTAGTTCTAGGATGGCATCTCCGATTAAAGACCTCTCATCCTTTCTAACGAGTTCATCCACATGCTTCTTACCTTCCAGTAGGAAAAGTTTGTGGTGTAATTGGATTTTTTTATAGGCCCAGCTTTTTAAATAATCCTTGCTTTTATTGACAGTCATCTTTGTGAGAAATGCCTTTAGTTCACCACGCTCCTCATAATTGCTTTGCTGATGATAAAACTTGATGAATACTTCCTGTACAATATCTTCAGCAGCTTGTAGGTCCTTTACGTAGCCATAAGCTATGCGTATTAACGGCTCGGTGTATTGAAGCATTATGTCTCTGAGATTAGTAAGAGGGAACAAATTCATATCTCCTTTCTCTCTATAATAAACGACTCTCAACATGGAAAAGTTTGGATTGCAAGAAAATTATTTCTTGTCGGGCGTCTATAAAAGAAAATCGCTCAGGACAAATACCTGAGCGACTTAAAATCAATTCTATGGAAACTAAACTATTAGTCATTCTGAAAAAGCTCTTGGAGTGCAGCGGAAGGGTCAATGTGATTTAAAGCTATTAATAGAGCAAGTCTTGCTTTTTGGCCATTTAATCCTTTTGCAAAGAGGACACCCTTTTCCTTTAGGATTTTCCCGCCTCCCATATAGCCATAGACATCCTGGGCAATTCCGTTGAAGCAGCGAGATACAAGAACAATCGGAATCCCTTTTTCTATTATATCCTGAATAATTGGTACGAGATCCGGTGGAACATTTCCTTGACCAAGACCCTCTAAGACAATCCCGTCATAGCCTAAGTGAATAACACCCTGTAACACATCGGGCTCCATTCCGGCATACACCTTAAACAAGGCAACTCGCTTTCCAATATTCTCTATGGAAAAAACGGAGCGATGGTTGGGAGAATGATGAAAATGAACAATGGATTTGGAAACAAAGCCTATTGGACCGTATTGTGGGCTTTGAAACGTGTTCACATTGCTAGCATGCGTTTTTGTTACATTTTCAGCTGTATGTATTTCATCATTTAATACGACTAAAACACCTTTTCCATAGGCATCGTTGGAGGATGCTACTTTAATAGCAGATACTAAATTATATAAGCCATCGGAGCCTATTTCATTGGCAGATCTCATAGCGCCGGTTATGACGATAGGTATATCTGTTTTTACTGTTAAATCTAAAAAGTAGGCAGTTTCTTCAAGCGTGTCTGTACCGTGGGTAATGACTACTCCATCAATTTGCTCTTTTTGTACAAATTGTTGTATTAATTCCTTCAGCTTCAGCATTTCAAAAGGTGTAATATGGGGAGATGGAAGATTAAATGCTTCCACTTCAATAATGTGAGCAAACTGTTTTAATCTTTCTGCTTCAACGACCAACGGGTTTTGTTCCGACGGTACGACTGCTCCGGTTTCATTGTTCGTCTGCATAGAGATGGTACCACCAGTATGAATTAATAAAATTGTTTTCAAGGAAAACCCTCCCAAAGTGACATTTGAATGTAAGGATATTGTATAATAAAAGAAGTAATGAAATGGAAGGAGTAAGCATATGATCATACTACTTTCCTGTGCAATTGCACCTGCTCTTGCACTATTAAGTTATTTCTATCTTCGAAAAGAAATTGCAAAAGAGCCTTCAAAACTATTGTTACATACATTTATATACGGCGCCATCCTGACGTTTCCTATTCTTTTTATCCAGCACGTATTTACGGAAGAGCAGTTTATAGATTCCTTCATTTTACGCAATATTTTTGTAAGCAGTACTCTAGAGGAGTTTTTTAAGTGGCTTGTTCTTATAGTAGTAATTTATAAGCATATTGAATTTGATGACCCCTATGATGGAATTTTATATGGGGCAAGTGTGTCATTAGGCTTTGCAACCGTAGAAAATATCCTTTATTTGCTAACCTATGGGGTGGATGAGGCGCTCATCCGAGCTATGCTACCAGTGTCTAGCCATGCCTTATTTGGAGTTGTTATGGGATATTATTTAGGAAGAGCAAAATTTAGCTCAATGGTCAAATCTAGATATCAAATAGCATATGCTCTATTTATTCCCTTAAGTCTTCATATGCTTTATAACGCAATTTTGACTATTACTGGGTTAGAGCTATTGTTAATGGTGCCTTTTATGTTGTTTTTGTGGGTACTTGGGTTATCCAAGGCAAAAAAAGCTCATATTCTATCTAGAAAAAATAGATATCACCAGCATGAATATTTTATGAGAGAAGAAATCTAGCCTTGTGCTAGATTTTTTTGTATATTCAAGCCTCTTTAGATGCAAGCTATAAGAAAAGGAGAGGTGTCAAATGAAGCAAATAAAATATATATTTTTAAGCTTGTTAGTTTGCTCTGCCAGCTATGTTATCTTCCTGAAAGATGAACCTACCCAAGCATTCTCCGAACAAATTCTGCAGCGTGGGGCATTTGGAGATGATGTGATCGAGCTACAAGCGAGGCTCCAGTACATTGGCTTCTATACAGGAAATATTGACGGGCAGTTCGGCTATGGTACTTACTGGGCTCTTCGTAATTTTCAAGAGCAGTATGGTCTTCCGGTGGACGGTCTACTTGGTGGAAAAACAAAGCAAAAGCTAGTGGATGCTTCCGAATTCAATAGAGAATTTGTACACAATAATATAAATCAAGGGAATAGCTTCACTCATTATGGTGGCAAAGACTTAGATTCTCAGGTGAAAAATAAAAATACGGCAAGTAAAAATAACGAGAATAAGAGCTATCAGCTACCACCTAAATATTCAGAGAAGGATCTTAAGCTTATGGCTAATGCGGTATACGGCGAAGCTCGGGGAGAGCCTTACGAAGGGCAAGTGGCTGTTGCGGCAGTTATCTTAAACCGAGTAGAGCATCCTGAATTTCCAAATTCTATTAGTGAAGTTATTTTTCAGCCATTAGCTTTTACTGCAGTAGCGGATGGACAAATTTGGCTTGAGCCGAATGAGCGAGCAAAGGAGGCTGTGCTTGATGCACTAAATGGATGGGATCCTTCAGAAAACGCCATCTATTATTTCAACCCCCAAACTGCTACTAGTAAATGGATTTGGTCACGGCCACACATTAAAACAATCGGACAGCATATCTTTTGTTCATAAGGAGCTATTATGAAAAAAACTACATGGATACTAGGAATAGCAGCAGCAGCTGTATTTATTGTCTATCATTTCTCGGTACAGGAGAAAAATACCCAATTGGAAAATATGTTGGCTGTTCAATATGCCAACCAGTTAACATCAGCGTCTGAGAAACTAACAGAGCTTTCTGATTCTATTGATGAAACGTTACTATTTCAAGATAGTAAATCGTTAGACAAGCCTTTACAAGACGTATGGAGAATCTCCTCCGATATTCGTGCTTCTATATCTTCACTTCCATTAGACAGTGAAGCAACCTCCGCATGGATGAACTATTTGACAAGAATCGGGAATGGTGCAGCGCAGGTTAGGACAGGAAAAGTTCCAATAGAGGAATGGCAGCAAAACATGACAGGGGCAAGAGAAAACCTGCGCTCTCTCTCTGAACAATGGTCTTTTGCCAATAGTCAGGGAGATAGTCGAGATTATATCGTTAACTCTTTTATTAATAACAAGGTGAGTGAAGATAGTAAGAAAAACTGGAGTAATTTCGGAAGCTCAGTAAAAGCATACACAGAAACAGATTTTCCGATGACTGCTAGTGAAACAGATCAGCAAAAAAAGAAGGATTTAGCTCATATTAAAGATAAAGAAATTACGGTTTCGGAAGTAAGAGAGAGGTTTGCACAAGCCTTCCCTGATTTACAAAATGCAACCATCCATATAACAGAAAGTGCAGATGACGCTCCGTATCCTTTTTATCATGTTCAATTTCATAAAGGAATACGTATTGGATACGCCGATTTTACTAAAAAGGGTGGTCACCTTCTGTCCTTTCTTTTAGAAAGACCCTTTGATAAGAACACAATCAGTGTAGAGCAGATGCAAAAAAAATCGTTAGAGTACGTCAAAAGATTAAACTATGCTGATACCGAGATGGTAGAGTTCAGAGAAAATGATATTGCATGGCATTTAGCATTTGCTAGAAAGGATAGTACCAATAATGCACTCGTCTACGCAGATGGTCTTCAGCTAAAGGTTGCGAAGGATAACGGGGAGCTATTGGGCTTAAATGCTATGGAGTATATTCAAGAAGAAAAGCTTGGTTCGCAAAAAGTAGTTCCATTAGACTTTAAGAAAATCTTTTCAAAGGATTTAATCATTGAGGAAGAAAAGCTTGCTTACGTGGAAAACGATCAGCTAGTACAACGATTGGCGTATGAGTTATTAACGAGAAGTGATCGAACTGGCACCTATAAAGTCTATATTGACACGGAAAATCATGAAATCATTCAAACGGAAAAACTCCCTTAAAAAAATATATAGAAAATTAGTTCTTTAGATGTCATAATTAATAATTATGATGACTAAAGAGGGATAAATATGGAATTAAAGATTGGTACAAATTTACTCTTAGAGCCTACATTTACCTCTAAAGCTGAAAAGTTTCGTTGTAAGGTGGTTGACCAGGATAGTCTTGCTATCTATATTGACTATCCGGTTGATCATACAACGAACAAGTCAATTATCTTAACAGATGGTACTCAGCTTAAAGCGACATTTGTAGAGGAATCTAAAGCGGTTTATGCCTTTCCAACTGAAGTAGTAGGGAGAAAGCTAGGGCAAATCCCGATGATTAAACTTTCTATCCCAGATGAATCGGACATAGTGAAAATTCAAAGAAGAAATTATGTAAGAATCGAGCATCCAGTCGATATTGCCATACATTACCAGGAGGAAAAATATCAATTTGTTACAGATGATATTAGTGCTGGTGGGGTAGCGGTAATTATCAATGAAGAGATAAATTTCAAGGATGGGGACGACGTTTCTGTTATTATTCCACTTTCCTTTGTAAATGGCGATATGAAGTATATATTTTCCGAGGCAAAAGTGGTTCGTATTTGGGATAAAAATGGCATAACCATCGCGTCGCTTGAATTTGTCGATGCAGACGACGTGGATAAGCAGCATATAGTTCGTTTTAGCTTTGAAAGACAGTTACTTTTAAGGAAAAAAGGGATTAGTTAAAAGTCTGTATATACAGGCTTTTTTTTTTTCATGTCGTTCTATGATAAAATATAGGCGAATAGAGTGGAGGATAAAAAAATGAACAAACACATACAAATCGCAATTGATGGACCAGCTGCAGCTGGTAAAAGCACTATTGCAAAGAAGACTGCTGAATTACTAGGATATACATATGTTGATACAGGTGCGATGTACCGAGCCATTACGTATAAAGCACTATCACAAAACATAGATTTGCATGATGGAGAAAGACTAACGAAGCTATTAAAAGATACCTCTATTGAGCTAAAGCCCTCTCCAAGTGGACAACGAGTATTTTTAGATGGACAAGAGGTGACGAATGAAATTCGTTCAACTGAAGTAACATCTAATGTTTCGGTCGTTGCAGCTCACGCAGATTTACGAGAAGAAATGGTTCAAAGACAAATAGAAATGGGTATAAACGGTAGTGTCGTGATGGATGGAAGAGATATTGGAACTAGAGTGCTAACCAATGCAGAGTTGAAAATTTTTATGTCTGCAAGTGTAGAAGAAAGAGCAATGCGAAGATATTTGGAAAATCAAAAAAGAGGAATTGAAACGAGCCTGGAAGAATTAAAAAAGGAAATTGCCCTTCGAGATAAATTAGATAGTGAACGTGAGGCTTCCCCTCTTGTACAAGCAGAGGATGCAATCTTCATTGACACGACATCTTTAACGATTGAAGAGGTATCTAAAAAAATTATGCAATTGGCGAAAGAGAGGATGGTGTAAGGTGAAGCTTTATTCCTTTGCGAAGACGGTCGTATATACACTCTTAAAACCTATTTATCGTTTTGAGGTAATTGGAGCAGAGAATTTCCCCAAAGAAGGTGGGATTTTGCTCTGTTCGAATCATATCGATAATCTAGATCCGCCAGTAGTAGGAATTAATGCTCCTCGTCCCGTTAACTTTATGGCAAAAGAGGAGCTATTCCATGTTCCTATCTTAAAAAGTATTCTCCCAGGGGTACGAGCATTTCCTGTCAAACGAGGAATGAGCGATCGTGATGCCTTGCGAAAGGCGATTAAGCTTTTAAAGGATGGGGAAGTAGTAGGACTATTTCCAGAAGGAACGAGAAGTAAGGATGGAAAGCTTGGTAAGGGCTTTAGTGGAGCAGGTTTTTTTGCGTTAAGAGGAAATGCTAATGTTGTCCCGTGTGCTATCATTGGACCATACAAGCCATTCAGAAGACTTAAGGTAATTTACGGGAATGCAATAGATATGGATCCATATCGAGAAAGAAAAGCTTCACCTGAAGAGGTGACAGAGGTTATCATGGAGAATATTCAAAAATTGATAGACCAATATTCTCAAGTAGATTGAAAATTTTATAAAATAGAGACCTTCTTTTTGTATTTCTGCTTTAGTTCGCATAAAATAGAATAGAGACGCTGTGAAGGAGGAATATCATATGTCAGAAGAAATGAACTTAAACACGAATGAGTTTAAAGAGGGAGATCTAGTTAAAGCGACGGTTGCACAAGTAGATGAGAAATCTGTGATCGTTTCAATTGAAGGTGCACCTTTCGATGGGATTGTTCCAATTAGCGAACTGTCTAGCCTGCATATTGAAAAAGCATCCGACGCCGTTTCCGTTGGTGACGAGTTAGAATTAATGATTACGAAGGTGGAAGAAACAAATTTTGTTTTATCTAAGCGCAAGGTCGATGCTGAAAAAGCATGGGATCAATTAGAAAAACAATTTGAAGCTGGAGAAATTATTGAAACAGAAGTGAAAGAGGTTGTAAAAGGAGGACTAGTAGTCGACCTAGGAGTGCGCGGATTTATCCCAGCATCTTTAATAGAAGACCACTTTGTAGAATCCTTTGACGACTATAAAGGCAAAACATTAACCTTCAAAATTGTGGAGCTAGAAAAAGATAAAAATCGTCTGATTCTTTCTCATAAAGCAGTAGTGGAGGATGAGAAGTCTTTATCAAAAGGTGAGACATTAAATTCTCTAAAAGCAGGAGAGATCCTATCCGGAACAGTACAACGCATTGCTAACTTTGGTGCTTTTGTCGATATCGGTGGTGTGGATGGACTTGTTCATATTTCACAAATCTCCCATGAGCATTTAAATAATGTGAGTGATGTATTATCGGAAGGTCAAAAGGTTACAGTAAAAGTATTATCTGTCGACCGGGATTCCGAAAGAATCTCCCTATCTATTAAAGATACACTGCCTGGACCATGGGCTGATATCGAAGAGAAGGCTGCTAAGGGAAGCGTACTAACCGGTAAGATTAGACGCTTAGTATCATACGGGGCTTTTGTTGAAGTGTTCCCAGGAGTAGAAGGACTTGTGCATATATCACAAATCGCACATAAGCATATCGGCACTCCGCATGAAGTACTAGAAGAAGGCCAAGAGGTCCAAGTGAAAGTACTAGATGTAAACAGTGAGGAAAGGCGTCTTTCATTGAGCATCAAGGAGCTAATCGAAAACGAAGAAGACTATAACCTGCAAGACTATCAAATGCCTGAAGAATCAAAAGGATTCTCTATCAGCGATGTTCTTGGAGATAAATTAAAGAATTTTACCAATAAGTAAGAGTTGCAAAGCAGATGACTTTCTTAGTCATCTGCTCAGAGTGTAGGCAAAAGGGTTGGAAATCGAAACGATTTCCAACCCTTGCTATTATCACAGTTTACATTCTGGAAAAAGAACTAATTCAGCTCTCGGTTGGAACCTCGGTATGGCAACCAAAGCCTAGAAACCAGCGGTATGCCATGTTAGTTTCAATCTCTTTAATGGTTTGGAGCATGGACCGTATGCCGAAGGTATATTGGATAAAAGTCATCTTGATAAGTACCACTGGGTCGATACTAGGTCTCCCTATTGTCGAATAAAGGTTTTCAACCAATGGATAGATAAAGGAAAAGTCACTTGCCGCATTTAACTTACGAACAAGATGGTCTTGCGGTACCAACTGTTCATAGTCAAGATTTCTAATTGTTCTCGTTCA
>CAKQHO010000096.1 GCA_934234185.1 uncultured Psychrobacillus sp.
TCCTTGCTCAACACTGTTAAGTAAAAGTGTTGCCACCTACTAACTAACCGAACAAAAATAATCCTCTTTTAATATAACACGGGTTAGAAAATATTGCAACTAATAACCAGTAATCTTTTTATAAGTTTTCCAATAATGCTCCAATCGCTCCACTATAGCCATGTTTTTCTAGGAAAATAGGATTTTTCCCTTTTAATCTTGTATAAGAGGCAATAATTTCTTTTAATAGCTCGTTATCCTCTAGTGTAGAACCAATATAAATAATATCTTGTACACCATGGGCATCGGCAGATTGAATGCAAAGCGTAGCGACTACTTCTCCAATAATCCCTTGTATACCTGCTAACAAATCAGCATCACTTCTTACTGCAGCATTTTTAAGTGAAATGCCACCGAAGTTGCTTGCTGTTAAAGAGCCTTTTATAGGAAGCTTATTGTCTTTATATATATCACTCACCAGTATATCTATGGTAGAGCGTTCTCCTTTTTTGGATAGTGCAATGATTTTTTCAAAATCGGAAATTCCCGTCAAACTGATTGCCAAGCCTAATAATGTTCCCCCACCTACACCAGTACCTGCAATTCTAGTATGCTGGCGTCCATTCATTTTATGTATAGAAGTACCTGTTCCTATATTAGCAATAATAGCAGAGGTCGTTTGAATTGCCTCCTGCTCGAGTTGAAAGAAAACCCCATTCATCGTTGCATCGAACTCTACAATGTAAGGTATGTCCTTCTCGGATAACAGAAAGCTTTTTAATTGTTCCGCTCGGCCACCAGTGAGGCAGATGGAACCAGTAGGATGATGTAGATCAATCCAATCCTTTACTGCTTGGAAATTGGAGGATAGGAAATGCTCGAAGCTCATCTCCCCCTCTTCCTTCCAATATGCAATTTTTGTTAACGTTCCACCTGCATCAATCCCTATTCTAGTAGCCATTGTAATTCCCCTTTGATCGTGCTTATTTTATCCAATTACCAACTATAGGGTAATGAAAGCTTTCATCAGTAAGAGCTCTAATAATTCCTATAATCGGTACGACAAATGCCATTATAACAAAGAATGCAAGCATTGGAATACCTATCAGAAAAATTACTAGAAAAGCCGATATTGTAATTAAAGCAGTCATTACAAGTTGGAACAGAACTGCTTCAATAGCTAATTTTTTTATTTCACTACTATCGATAACTAAAAATAGTATGAATGGTACTAAAAATGGAGCAAACCAGGTACTAGCATGAAGTAAGACCTTTAATCCCTTGTGTTCCATATAATCGCCTCCTAACTTTTTGTCCCTCCAAGAAATACGTTTTCAAGGAAAAGACTTATGATTTATATACGTTTTAAAAAATAAAACGTTTCAACTTTTCCGGTAGACAACTTTGCCATCCACTACGGTCATTACAACTTTTCTTTCTAATACATTTGATTTTTCTATAGCTTCATCAAATACCGTGAAGTCTGCAGCATAACCAATAGAAATTTTCCCTCTCGCTTCTTCTTTGCCAATCGCCTGAGCACTCCCCGTAGTAAATAAGGAAACCGCCTCATATACGGACAATGATTGCTCTTTAAGCCAATTATTGTTAACAGCAGCATGGATACCTAATATCGGATTAGCATCCTCAATTGGCGAGTCAGATCCTCCAGAGCACTCAAATCCGGCCTCAAGGAGTGTTTTCCATGCATATGAATAAGTTAACCGGTCCTTACCTAACCTCTCTTGAACCCATGGGAAATCTGACGAAACAAAAATAGGTTGGATATCAAGAACAAGTGGCAATTGTTTCATTTTATCAATCAAATCTTCTCGTAAAACATTTACGTGTATTAGCCGATCCTTTTTTCCAGGAGGAACAGGGTAATCTTCTATAAGCTCTAAAATGATTTCCGTTGCCTTGTCGCCTATTACATGGACTGCTATATTTTCTCCGTGCTTTCGTGCGAGCTTGACCAATTCTCTCAGCTTCTCTTTAGTATGTACTGCTATCCCCTTGTTACCTGGCTCATCTGAATATTCTTTCGATAGAAGAGCGGTCCTACCTCCAAGAGAACCGTCAATGAATATTTTCATCGCACCAAATTCGATAAAGTCCTCTTCCTTTTCATGAACCATCTGCTCAAACACAAGATGATGTCTAAGTAGATGGACTCGGAATCCCTCTTTCACAGTATTCCGATAGGCTTCTAAAGGGACAGTATAAGGTCCATAATAGGACATATCCTCTGTATGTACCCCAGTAAAGCCCTTTTCTTGAAGATCTCGAATGCTTCTAGCGATAACCTTAGAGAGGTATTCAGGGGTAACGGAAGGTATCGCATCCGTAATTAGCTTTTGAGCCTCATCATAGAATAGACCATTTAGTCTCCCGTCTTCATCTCTTCCAATTACACCACCCTTAGGGTTTTCTATAGTCTCGGAAATGCCGGCTAGCTCCATTGCTCTTTTATTGGCAACTAGTACATGTCTGCATATCCGCTTTAATACGATAGGCGTATCAGTAAAATGCTGTAGGTCCTGCATAGTTATTTGTCGTTTTTCTTCTAATCTATTATCATCCCAACCTTCAGCTATATACCATAATCCTTTTGTTATTCTCTGTTCAATTCCTTTTACTATTTGTTCTATGGATGGTTCATGAGACAAGTCATAGTAAGAAAGCTTTTCTCCATGGCCGATTAAATGAATATGACTATCCACAAAGCCTGGATACATAGCTGCCCCTTGTAGAGAAATTTCTTTCTCCGCAAATGGAGCAAGCTCCTCCTTCTTACCAACCATCGTAATGCTCCCGTTCTCCGTGAGGACTGCCTCCACTGTGTCCCCCTCAGATACCATCGTAATTATCTTGCCGTCAGTCCACATAACTTTCATTCTTTTTCCTCCTTTTTCTGTGGAAGATCGTCTACTAAAAATTCAACTGCTCTTCTATAGAGGTTACTTATGTTAGCAAGCGTAGCAATGAGAAGTAGCTTTTTATGAAGCTCGTCCATAGATGTTGCTTCTAGATTTTTCTCAATAACATCAATACTAGCTAAGACATCCTTCTTATAATTTTCTTGTTCCTCCACCACTAACGAATAAAAATCTTCTAAATGAATGGATGGATTCTTATCTTTCAATGGATCAAGTGTCGTTTTGATATCATTTATAGATAAGGTGCCCTTTAACTGATAAATAAGGCTGATTAACATGATGTGTTCCTTCGAATATTTCTTATTTTTAATGGGAAAAAGAAGCTTGCCTTTCGCATAATTATTAATCATAGTCTTCGTCAAAACCTTATCCTCTTTATATCTTAAAGAATCATTAAACTTGGAATCAAACAATTGAATAACCTGGTCCATATATAAATCTATGTCTGGTATATCACTAGAAAGTAATGGCATATCTTGAGATATTTTTTTCTCAATTTTTTTATAAGAACTCATGAATAAACCTCCATTATTGGGTATATCCATAATATTAGCGTATTCCTACATGGACGTAAACCTTGACTATAACTCGAATCCTGTATATCATAGTATGTAGTTATTAAAACTACATATAGTGACGGAGGAGATTCGATGCATAATTTTATAAGAGAGCCCTTTAATAGTTTGTCCCATTTTTTTGGTGCTGGATTAGGTATTCTGGGACTAATTGCAATGCTAGTTAAGGTGATCGAACAGGAAGCTACCTCACTGACTGTCACAGCAGTTATCATCTTTGGAATAAGTATGATTATGTTGTATGCCGCATCTGGTATCTACCATATGGTGATGACAAATGAAAATATCATTCAAATACTTAGACGAGTAGACCACTCTATGATTTACCTTCTAATAGCCGGAACCTATGCACCATTTTGCTTAATTACCCTAAAAGGAACTACTGGCTATACACTTTTCGCCATTGTTTCTGGGTTAGCTATTAGCGGAGTCATTTTTAAAATGATTTGGTTTAATTGTCCAAGATGGGTTTCAACTGCTCTTTACATAGCTATGGGTTGGATCATCATTTTCTTGTTTTCACCGTTGCAGGAAAGCTTAGGCTTATGGGGAGTACTATATTTGGTGTTAGGCGGAGTATTCTATACAATCGGTGGAGTAATCTACGGTCTGAAACCTAATATCTCCTTTATAAAGCGTTTAGGATTTCATGAAATTTTTCATCTATTCATTTTGCTCGGGACAATTTGTCATTTCATCTGTATCTATGTATATGTATTGTAAGTCAAAGCGCCTCTGTCATTCGACAGGGGCTTTTTAATTTTCCTTTCATGCTTACCTATTTGTGAATTAGGGCAGATCAAGGCGCTTGCACATTTCTAAGTGAAAAATTTTAATAGTCACTCTCCCCTGCCTTTTGTTATTCTAATTAACAAAGAGGTGGAAAAGAATGAAAACGAAGCTTATTATTCTAAGAGGAAATTCGGGAAGCGGCAAAACTACAACTGCACTAGCACTCCAATCTTATTTCGGTGAAGGAACACTTCTAGTGTCTCAGGATGTTATTAGAAGAGAGATGCTTCTTGTAAAGGATCGAAAAGGGAATTTATCGCTTGATTTGATTAGACAAATTACAGAGTACGGGAAGGGAAAATGTCGTTACGTAATTCTAGAGGGAATATTTACTTCAAGTAGGTATAGAGAAATGTTGTTGGGATTAATTCATTACTTTGAGGACAATGCTGATACCTATTATTTTGATTTAAGCTTTGAGGAGACGGTTAGAAGGCACAGTTCCAGAGATAAGTCTGGTGATTTTGGAGAAGACTCCCTACGTGAATGGTGGAATCCAAAAGATTATTTAGGAGTAGTGGGAGAAACTAATTTTACAGATGATATGACGAAAGAGGATATTTTCCGGTTTATTCTGGAACAAGCAGAACAACAAAAAATAAGCTTGAAGTGATACTCCACCTCGAGCTTATCTACCTTCAGGCTTTTCGATATCAAAG
This sequence comes from uncultured Psychrobacillus sp., assembly GCA_934234185.1. Lineage (GTDB taxonomy): Bacteria > Bacillota > Bacilli > Bacillales_A > Planococcaceae > Psychrobacillus. The sequence continues at coordinate 4,945 of CAKQHO010000096.1, forward strand.
GAAAAGCTTGGTGGCGCCTGAAGCTTCATTCTTTCCAAATCTAGTCGAAGCTTTTCTGTTTCCATAATAAAATTCTCATTCTTTATTCTTTCTAATTCAAGCTGGTCCTTTAATACAGAGGCTTTTATCCTTTGTCTTTCCTCCAAATGAGACGTGATTAATTTGATAACTGGAACTCCTATAATTAATAATACAATCCAACCCATTCTACCTCGTCCTTTCTAGCTACCAATTATTCATTGGTAGCTTTAATAGTCAATTCTACTTCTATTTCTACATTCCCTTTAACTGCTCTACTGATCATACATGTTTCTTCCGCCTTGTAGGCAATTTTTGTCGCAACGTTTAAATCCTTTGCTTCTGTCACGATAATGAAGGGACGATGAATTATCTTCTGATAAGTAAACACCCCGTTGGTCACATCTACATAGGCGATTGATTCTACCTCTAGCTTTTCTTTGGAAATCTTGCTTCTTTCTAGCATTGCAGCTAATGTAATAATATAACATGTGGCAGCTGCACCTAGCAGCATTTCATCAGGATTAGTACCTATTTCAGGTCCATCCATTTCCTTTGGGATGGAAATCTTTGTTTGTAAATTCTTTGCTTCTATTGTTCCAACATCATTTCTATTACCCGGCCAGTTCGCCTTTAATGTAAATTGATGTACTGTCAAACTAATCAACTCCTTATTATGAGGGTCTTGGAAAATTTCCACTTATCGATTATGATTAGATACAGAAAGTAGGGGTTCCCAATGTTAAAAAATTACGGAAAAGTTACAATATCCATTATATTATTATCACTATTTCTTTTAATTTTAGGTGTTCGCTATGTGCTTGGCCAAGAATTAGTTCTTCTAAATTTTGTTGCCTTTGCAGCATTTTCAATAGTAGTCGGTGTATTCGCAGGCGCCCTTCTTCTTTATAAATTAAATAAAGCATTTTATCTTTTTACGATTGGACTTGCAATTGGTTTCATCGATTTATACCGTTCCTTCATTATGAATCCAAATGGGGAAGGTGATGTACTAGGAATTCTTTCCTTGTTCATCTTTACTTCCTTCGGATTAGTTATTGGTTTTATCGTAGAAGGAATTATGTATATCATGAAGAAAAGTAATGGATAACCTTGTAATACGGAAAGGGCTTGGACAATTATCCAAGCCTTTTTTTATGGAATGTGAAAAAATATAATAGTACTTTCAAGAAAGGCATAGTAGCATGTGCTATCCTTCATTCAATTGCATCGTTATTTTCATTAAAAGCTCGTCAATCGAGCCAGTAACATGAGTTACTTCGGGTAAATAATAAAAAGTAGAATCCAAGCTAGTGACTTCTATGGATGGAGCATAAAGAAAGACCTTTTTCTCGGCACCTAATGCAATCCCAAGCTCAACATGGCTACCTTTCCCTGCGGGTAATAATACGATTAGGAAATCTGCCGATAAAACAGCCGCCCTCTCTTCTTCGCCTATGAGCCTTAACGACTCCACCGAGGAAGTACGATTATTTTTTGTCCAATCATAGGTTTCCAAATAACCATTTTTCTTTAATTCCTTGAAAATTTCATGAACCTTGTTAACATTTTGAAAGCTTGATGCAATGTAAAAACTTTGCATGTTAGTTACTCCTATCTAATTCACTCACTTTGACTGTCCGATTTCTTCCAGTCTCCTTTGCTTTATACAAGGCCAAATCTACTCGGTTCATAAACTCAGAAACTGGTTCTTCAAAGGTAGTAAAAGCTCCCACTCCATTGGAGATGGTAATCGTTTTTTTCGTAGGAGGAATCGCTTGCTCTATTTCTTTTCTTAATACCTCAGCTAACTCATAAGCATTTTCTTCAGTTGACTCAGGAAGAACAATCGCAAACTCCTCTCCTCCGAGTCTGATACATGTATGATCCTGTCCAGCTATTTTTTGCATGGTGTTCGCTAAAAACTGGAGAACCTCATCACCTGCCTTGTGTCCAAACTCATCATTCACTTTTTTAAAAAAATCAATATCTAGCATGATGAGAGAAAATCCCTGTGACGTGGTTACCAAACTATTAAATAAGTATTCTGCGTACCTTCTATTCTTTAAGCCGGTAAGTGAATCAGTAAGAGATTGCTTTTTAAAATCCTCGACTGTCTCCTCCTGCTTAAGCATATATTTTTCAATAATTTCTGTTAACTGCCTTGCTTCGAAATACCATGTTGGAATGCCCAACTCTTTTTCTGTAAAATCTCTTCGTTTGCCCTCTGTTTCTAATGTATAGTATGCAAGCTTCTGAAGAGGAGCTGCAAGCTTCGTAGACAGACTAAAAGCGATGAAGATAAATAGTGCAGCTAATGGCAAGGAGTAGAAAAACATTTTCAATATAATTCCTGTTAATGGCTCTAAGCTGCTAGAGTAAGGTGTTTGGGACACTACCCCCCACTGTGTTGGACCGATAAAGGTATAGCCAGCTAAGAAACGCTTGCCCTGAGTGTTATCCGTAGTCATAGATCCACTCTCTTTATTCAGCAGTCGCTTAACTAACATGTTTTGGGCAACATTCTCACCAATTCGCTCCGCTTCCGGATGATAGATTAATGTCCCTTCCCTATCCACCACATAAACATAGGAACCATCCTTCGAGTAGTGCTCTGCAAGTATTGTTCGGATAAAATTATCTTCCTGCAAGTAAATGGTACCATTTAGCATACCTAGATATTCCTTTTGATCATTAAACAACGGAGTAGATACTAGAATTAATAGTCTTCCTGTTGTTGCCACATAAGGTTTTGTAATAATATTTTTCTTTTTTTCCAAAGCCTCTTTTACGCCCTCTGAATCTATCCTCTTCCCTGTTATTCCAACATTTGGAGAGGTTGCAATTGCCACTCCATCCTTACCTATAATAGATACGGAATTAAAATTTTTCTCGCTAACTAGCAGCTGCTCTAATATGCTCGTCAGTTCGTCTTCTTTATTCAAATGGGCAATAACATCTGGCTTTCGTGCCTCTAGATTCACCCACATTGTGTCAAACAATTCCTCTGACATTTGAGCAAGTTTCTTAGAATACACAAGATTTTGCTCTAAAGAGTTGTCTATAAGACTTTTTTTCGTCACCAAATAACCTGAGAATAAGGCGCTTGTCAATATACCAATCATTGTAAAAGTAATAAGTGTTAAAATCCAAAAACGAAGAGATTTCAATATTTGTCCTCCACATATAGTCAAAAATAAAATTCACATTGTCTGATTATAGCATTGTTAGAGTTATTTGGAATATCCTTTTTGACAATATGAACATTTAATCCAACGAAGAGAATTCTCTTTAAAACTATTTCGAATTAGATGAAGAACCAAAGTTTATCTATTATCGGATAAATGATTAAAGAAAAGAATTTTTACTTTCATTTCTTTTGTTAGCCGGATGTAACGAAAGCAAGGTGGATTTATACATATTAAGTGGGATAAGGCATTTTTATTAACACCTTATACTTCGGAGGAGATAGAGGAAAAAATTGACGTTAACTTTAAAGACCCAAGGTAGATTCATTCAAGATACGATATTTATTTACTGATTATAGACGCCAATCTAACTTTTCTTTAGGAGAGATACAATATTTAATTCCCACTAATGATTTGATACTTGTGGAAAGATAGATTTAAGGGTGAACTCACTAAATTATTCAACACTAATAACGCATTCGATTTTTTAGTCGAATACGTACTAGTGCTCCTATTGTTATCACAGCTCCGTGTATTTGTTCTAGCCACCTAGATACGCGAGCTTTACTTCCTCACTGTTTTGCAGCTCGTGAGCTGATCCAGACAACACCACTTTACCTGTTTCCATTACATACCCCCTACTTGCAATGGACAAAGCCATATGAGCATTTTGCTCGACCAATAAAATCGTTGCACCTTCCTTATGAATGTCTTCTATTACTTGAAAGATAGTTTTTACCATTAGCGGTGCAAGACCCATGGATGGCTCATCTAACAATACAAGCTTGGGCTTTGCCATGATTGCTCTTCCTATCGCCAGCATTTGCTGCTCTCCACCAGAAAGCGTCCCTGCATGCTGCTTTCTTCTTTCAAGAAGTCTTGGAAAAGTTTCATAAACCTTCGACAGATCCTTTTGAATACTGTCCTTTCCTTTACGTAAAAAAGCACCAAGCTCTAAATTTTCCTCTACTGTCAGATTAGTAAAAACTCGTCGCCCCTCTGGAACATGGGAAATGCCTGATTTTACAATAGTATGAGCGGGTCTACCGCTTATAGACTTTCCTAAGAATTCTACTTTTCCGGCTTTCGGTTTTATGAGACCCGACAAAGTTTTTAGCAGTGTACTCTTCCCTGCACCATTGGCACCTATTAACGAAACAATTTCTCCCTCATTAACTTCTATAGATACATTTCGAAGAGCTTGTATATTTCCATAATATACATCGATTTCCTCCACCTTAAGCATCGCGAATTTCCTCCCCTAAATAAGCCTCAATCACTTTAGGGTCATTTCGAATTACTTCTGGTGTCCCCTCTGCCAAAAGTTGCCCGTGATCAAGCACATAAATTCTCTCGCAAATTCCCATTACAAGATTCATATCATGCTCTATTAGCAGGATAGTAAGATTAAATTCCTTTCGAATAAAAGAAATTAAATCCATCAAATCCTTCGTCTCCTGCGGGTTCATCCCCGCTGCAGGCTCGTCTAAAAGCAAAAGCTTTGGTTCTGCAGCTAGCGCTCGTGCTATTTCCAATCTTCTTTGCTGACCATATGGTAAATTCTTTGCAAGATCATTCTTGTATTTTTCTAGCTTAAAAATTTCCAACAGTTTAGTTGATTTTCGAATCATTTCTTCTTCTCCTTTAAAATGAGAAGGAAATCGCAAAATGGAGCTAATAATGGAATGCCGAGCAAGTGAGTGATAAGCAACCATAACGTTTTCTAAAACTGTTAGCTCCTTAAATAAGCGTATATTTTGAAAGGTTCTACTGATTCCTTTCCGAGTTACCTTGTAAGGAGCCAACCCATTTAGTCGATCTCCATTAAATAAGACCACTCCTTCCGTAGGGGTATACACGCCAGTTAATAGATTAAAGCTTGTCGTCTTTCCAGCTCCATTTGGGCCTATTAATCCAACTAGCTCCCCATGATTTAGAATCATATTCAATTGCTGTACTGCCTTTAGCCCGCCAAACTGTATTCCAGCATTCTTCACTTCTAGAAGTATTGTTTTATTTTCCATGAGGATTGCCTCCCTTCGGTAAGCTCCAGCCCTTGAATATGTCTGTAATCTCTTTTGTTCCCATCAAGCCTTTAGGTCTGTAAAGCATCACTAATATAAGTACCAAGCTATAAATGATCATTCGAGTTTCCGTATAATCCTGCAGATAAGCAGAAATGACAGTTAACAGCACGGCAGATATAGCTGCTCCTGAGAGACTTCCCAATCCTCCTAATACAACAAATATTAAAATATCGAAGGATTTTAAAAAACCGAATTGAGACGGTTGGATAATATAATAATTATGAGAATAAAGCGCTCCAGCAACGCCTGCAAAAAAAGCACCGATTGCAAATGCGACCACCTTGTAATATGTTGTATTAATTCCCATGGCATCAGAAGCTATTTCGTCTTCTCGTATAGATATTGCTGCTATCCCATGTCTAGATTGTGTGAAATTAGAGATGACGAGGATTGTAAGGACTAAACAAATGAAGGCGATCGTCCAGTTTGTTTGATGACTCACCTGGAGACCAGAAGCCCCTCCGACATAGTCAATATTTAAAAATACAATACGGATAATCTCTGCAAACCCTAATGTGGCAATGGCTAAATAATCACCCTTCAATCGAAGACTAGGAATTCCGATTATCAAACCGGCCAAGGCAGCTGCAATCCCCCCTATCACCAGGGCCAAAAAGAACGACATATCTAGCTTCATCGTAATAATCGCTGAAATGTAAGCACCAATTGCCAAAAAACCGGCATGTCCTATGGAGAACTGACCGGTGATTCCAATTACTAAATGTAAGCTCACCGCTAACATAATGTTAATAATAATTTTTATTAGAATATCCACTGTATAAGAATCTAGCATACCCGCTACAATCGTTCCTTGAACGGCTATATAAATTACTGTCGCAAGCCCTAGAAAAAAAAGAAATGGTTTGGATAATTTCATTCAGAATCCACCTACACTTTCTCCCTCGTATTTTTACCGAAGATGCCAGATGGTCTAAATATAAGAATAAGAATGAGAATGATAAAAGCTACAGCATCTCTCCATAAGGATAATCCAATGGCACTTACGATAGATTCAATTACCCCTAAGAGAAGCCCTCCGACCATTGCACCCGGGATGATACCAATCCCTCCAAAAACGGCAGCCACAAAAGCCTTCACTCCAGGAATCACACCCATTAATGGATCAATCTTTGTGTAATAAATCCCAAATACCACACCTGCTGCCCCTGCTAGTGAAGAGCCAATCGCAAATGTAACAGAGATAGTATTGTCTACATTGATTCCCATCAATTTAGCTGCCTCCATATCATGTGAAACTGCTCTCATAGCCTTCCCGGTTTTCGTTTTATGTACAATAAATTGAAGGATCATCATGAGGAAAATGGATACAGTTAGGATGAGAAGTGCTTGCATACTAAACTGTATCCCCAAAATTACAATGGATTGATTCTCAAAAATAGTAGGATAAGCTACTGCCTGCGCACCTCTCATATAAATAACGCCGTATTCTATTAGGAGAGAAACTCCGATGGCTGTAATTAAAGCAGCAATTCTTGTAGCATTCCGCAAACGTCTATATGCAATTCTTTCTATTAAGACACCAAATATCGCACAAATAGTCATAGAAAGAATAAGTGCTGGTAAAAATCCTAAATTTAATAAAGTAATAGAATAAAAGCCTATAAAGGAACCAACCATGAAAACATCGCCATGGGCAAAGTTTATAAGCTTAATAATCCCATAAACCATCGTGTATCCAAGGGCTATTAGAGCATATATGCTACCCACCGATATACCATTAACTAGCTGCTGTATCCATTCCATAGCCACTCTCCTCCTTATAAGAAAAGCCAAAAGGAGGGATTAACTCCCCCCTATCCCCTTAAGGATTAACCTTCGTTTTAAACACTTGCTCCCCATTAACAAATTCAATAATAGAAGCTGACTTAATAGGGTGGTGGTTTTCGTCCATCGAATAAAGACCTGTTACTAGCCCTAACCCGTTTGTTTCCTCTAACGCCTTTTTGATTTTTTCCCCATCTGTTGAACCTGCCCTCTCAATTGCATCTTTTAATAAATAGACCGTGTCATAACCAAGTGCATGGAAAGAGTTAGGTGCCTTCCCATATTTCTTATGAAATTTATCTGCAAATGCCTTTACTTTACCATCAGGGTCTTCAGAGGAGTATGCGGTAATCAGATACGTATTATTAAGTGCTTTCGCTCCAGCTAAATCGACAATCGTTGGAGAATCCCAGCCGTCTGCTCCCATTAGCGGAACGTTTATTCCCAATTCTCTTGCCTGCTTTACGATAGAACCAACCTCTTCATAATACCCAGGGATAAAAATAAATTCAGGATCAACAGATTTGATACGAGTTAAAGTTGAACGGAAATCACTGTCTTTTTCCACATATGATTCTTCCCTTACAATTTTTCCGCCTGCTGCTTTAAAATCCTTTTTAAAGGAGGCTGCTAAACCTTTTGCATAGTCACTTCCATTGTCTGCAAATATGGCAGCTGTTTTAACCTTTAATTCATTTGCAGCAAAGTTTGCAGCAACTGTCCCTTGGAAAGGGTCGATAAACGCGGTTCTAAATGCATAGTCATGGACGTTCCCATCCTCGTCAACTGTCACTGTTGTACTTGTGCCGGATGGTGAAATCAGAGGTATCTTCTTGTTGTTAGCGATTTGTACTTGTGCAGTAGTATTGCCACTTGTTGCAGCTCCAATGATAGCCACTACTTTTTCCTTATCAATCAGTTTAAGAGCACCACTTGTCGCTTCTGACGCATCTGATTTATTGTCTACTTTTACAATTTCGATTTTCTTCCCATCAATACCTCCGGCTTCATTAATCTCCTCCACCGCAAGGTCTATTGCTTCAGCTTCAGAGGTTCCATAGGAGGCTACATTCCCGGTAAGCTCCAGATTAACGCCAATCTTAATCGTATCACCACTACTAGC
>CAKQHO010000097.1 GCA_934234185.1 uncultured Psychrobacillus sp.
CAAAAACGAACAAAAAGGGTCTTATTTTTTCTAGATATTAATCGATTATAAAAAGACTACAGTTTTTCAGTGCCCTCACACAAGGCTCATGGAATTTCCCTATATTATTAAAGGCAATCTTTACGCTATATGCATACCTGTCTTAGTGAGTTTATGAAATAATGCCACGTCCATATTATATAAGTTTATATAAGTAGAGAGACTATGATCTTTTACTGCTTGAAGGGTTATTTCATCTGAGATACCATATTGTCGGTTAAGCTTTTCAGCGTTCTCCCAAGCAGTTATTTCAAAGCCTATATTCATCTCATGCTCTTCAATAATTGTTGCTAACAACTCTCGGTTTGTATAAATTTCTTGTGAAGTGTGATGATATTTTAGTTCAAAAATTTCCATCGTACGATCTATTGTATCCATTAGATTTTGTCGATCAATAGCATGACCTAATTCGTGTATTGTTAGTATTTTAATATATGATTCAAGTGATATTGGAAAAGACATCTCTTCTTTTGCTTCTATTAAACGTATTTCGTCGAAGCCGATATAATGCCCAATAAAGTTATAGCTCATATTTACTCCGGAGCAATCTTTTCTAATCTCAACATCCATGTTAACTTTATCCATAGTCGAGCTGATTACCTGCTGTATATTCTGAGTAGTTGAGTCTTTGATCATTAAATTATTCAGTTTCTCCTCTTTAAGGTAGATACCTACCATTTTTTCACACAAGAGAAACTATATAATAATATAATTAAAAAAACAATATTTTTGCATGGGAAATACCCAAAGCCAAATCGTTCAGCTTTGGGTATCTCTAGTTTTTATTATCAGTAGTGATTAAACTTTAAAGTTAGTTATTTGAGCCTTGCCCACGGCTTCGACTGCTAGCTTCTCCACCCTTGCGACCAGCTTCTTCACGACTCATTTTGCCGCCGTTTCCATTGCCATTTCCATTGCCGCCGGAGTTACTCCGTGCTTCTCCGCCCTTGCGTCCGATTTCTTCATAAAAATCTTGTCCATGATTGTTGGAAGTTGCTTCTCCACCTTTACGGCCAATTTCTTCATAAAAATCTTGACCTTGGTTACTCGAAGTCGCTTCTCCACCCTTGCGCCCGATTTCTTCATAGAAATCTTGTCCATGATTGTTGGAGGTTGCTTCTCCACCTTTACGTCCCGCTTCTTCAAGTGACATCTTACTGTTATTGTTTCTGCGATTGTTTTGGTTGTTCGCCATTTATAACTCCTCCTTACATGTTTTTGTGAGCTACTGTCCCGCTCACTTATTGTTTGTATTCCCAGCCTTTCCTTTATAAAACATGAAGTATCAAAATTGAAGCTTAAGCACTAAGCTGTTACATTTCTTTGATACGAATCAGTTTTTCTAAAACACCTCCAAACTTTTGTCCATCTATATTTTCTCTAAAATCACGAAAAGGATCACCTAAATTTTTTATTCGTTCGATAACAGCTGGTACAGGAAAAAAGTCAGGCTTGAGTCCAAGATTTACCTCTTCCCATAACAAAGGAGTTGCTACTAATCCATCCTTGTTTCCTCGAGTAGAGTAAGGAGCAATGATTGTTTTCCCCTCCTGATGTTGTACATAATCTAAGTAAAGCTTGTTGTTCCTATTCTTTTTCAATCTCTCTGTAGTAAACCAGTTAGGCTCCTGTTCTATTAGAAAGTCACATACAAACTTTGTAAAAATGCGCGTTTGTTCATATGAAAAAGTATTTTCCGGAAGCGGGATATATAGCTGTAACCCCTTTCCGCCAGAGGTCTTTACATAGGAAGGCAGCTCAAACTGATCAAAGATAGCCTTCATTCGTATAGCAGCTTCAATCGCTAGGGAAAATTCATCGGCTGAAGGAGGATCCAAATCAAATACTATTTCTGTTGGCATATGGAGAGTATAGGGCTGAAATGGTATGTGCAATTCCAAAGCCAATTGATTTCCTAACCAAAGTAACGTTTCAATGTTATTGCAAAGAACATATCTATTTTCTTCTATAACCATCGTCTCTACGTAATTAGGGATAGCATCCTGCCAATTTTTCTGATAAAATCTTTCTTCTTGAAGAGCCCCATGCGGATAACGAATCACTGTTAACAAACGATTCTTTAAAAAAGGAAGCAAATAAGGTGAAGCCTGTTGGAGATAATATAAAAATCCTTCTTTTTCTATTTGTATATTAGGCCAAACAGGCTTATTTGGATGTGTGACCTTCACTTGCTCTGGTATAGGGAACATATCATAGGTTAATCTTTCCCAAGTACAGAGTAAGGGGTCTTCCTCGAAAGAGAACTGATGAAAGCGAGGTTCTCGAAGACTTTTTCCATCAAAGTCTATGCAAGCAATTACTACACAAATAGATGGTTTAATATTCCAAATATTTTTCTTAAGCTGGGTACCTTTGTTTTGGAAAAGCAGCTTTAAAGTTTTGTCTTCCTCTTCGGTTAAACCATTTTTAAAGTTTACAACCTCTATAAGCTCGTTGTCTTTATACACAGATCCTTTAAAAAAACCATTTACTTTATCGTATTGAGTAAGTATTACATGGATCATTTTCCAATTTTTTATTTTTAACCATTGATTTGTTCTTTTCTCACTTGTCCATGTACTTGTTCTCTTCTTTGCAATGACCCCTTCTCCACATGCTGTTTTCACCTTTTCCAATAAGGCTTGGCTATTTTTAAATACTTCAATAGCTTGTATTTTAGCAGGATTCATATAATCCACTGGATTCGGGAGTTGAAGTCTTTTAAATAGTAGGTTAAGTTTCTTCTTCCTCTCTGCTAAGATTTGATCCACCTGATAAAGTCCTTCAACTTGAAGCAAATCAAACACAATATAATGGCATGGAAACTTTACAACATGTTGCTCAATTATCTCTTTTGTTCTCATTCTTCCTCTTAATTGAACCGTAGAGAAGTTACTATTATAGTTATTTGTCAGGTAAGTAATCTCACCATCCAACATTAACGGAAGAAATGGTTTTACTTTTTTCTCTATTCTCTTACAAAAGTCTATAATTTCTGGAAACATAGTGTTCAATCTTTTCCCATTTCTGCTCCATAAAACAACCTCTTTATCCCATTCTAAAATACATCGGAAGCCATCGTATTTAGTTTCATAATTCCACTCCTTCCCTTGCGGAATTTCAGAGGACGGAGTAAGAAGCATTGGTTTCATCGTTTACCTGCCTTCTTTTTTCTATGACATATTATTAGTTTTCATAAATTTACGACTATCATACATATTTTTGATGAAAAGACTGCATAGTAAGAAAAAAAGGTCGTGAATATATGCATACCGTTTGGAAAGGAAGCATTAGCTTTGGTTTAGTAAATATCCCTGTAAAGCTACATGCTGCAACCGAAAACAAAGATATTAAGCTACGCCAGCTTCATAAGGAATGTCATACACCAATTTCCTATAAAAAGGTCTGTGAAGGCTGTGATAAAGAAGTTAAAAACGAAGATATAGTAAAGGCATATGAATATTCCAAGAACAAATTCGTGTTGTTAGATGATGAAGAGCTAGAAAAGCTACGGAAGGAAAATGAAGAAAAGGCTGTACAAATTATTGATTTTGTTAAGCTCGAGGAAATAGATCCAATCTATTTTGAGAAGAGTTATTTTATGGCACCTGATAGCGGAGGCTCGAAAGCTTATACATTACTTAGAAAGACTTTATTAGAATCCGGGAAAATTGGAGTAGCAAAAATTATTATAAGAGCCAAGGAACAACTGGCAGTTGTCCGAGTTTATAAGGATACACTAGTTATGGAAACGATCCATTTTCCGGATGAGGTTCGGCCTGTTTCAGAGGTCCCTAACATCCCTATTGAGCAGGAGGTTGTCCAAAAGGAGCTAGAAACAGCCTTACTTCTAGTTGACCAGCTAACAACTGAATTCGAGCCAGAAAAATATAAGGATGATTATCGAACTGCTTTAATGGAGCTTATTGAGGAGAAGAAGAGCAATACTTCTACAACAGTCGCAGCAGAGGAGCGACAACCCGCTGCTTCATCTAATGTGACAGATTTAATGGCTGCCCTACAAGCATCCTTAGATAAAACGAAGCCAAAGAAAAAGCCAGCACCACGTAAAAGAACTCCAAAAGTAAAAACTTCTTAATGGTGAGTAGAAATGAGAAAAAGGGTGTCAAGTTCTTACTGACACCCTTTTTTATCCTGCCAATGGGAATTTTCTTACTTTTTCTCTTTTTTTAACTTATCCTCATAAAACACACTAAAATTAGGATCAATTTGACCAATGTTTAGATATCTAGCCTTATAGTCTCGAAGAAGCTCAAAGAACTTGCCACTAAGAATTAAAATAACAATTAGATTCACAAAGGTTGGAATTGCAGTTGTAATATCTGCAAAATACCACACAGCCTGTCCTGGCATATTGTAGTAAACAGCATAAACAACCATTAAGAAGCCTGGGATTGGATATAACCATTTAAAGGTGGAAAGCACTTTATATTTTAAAGTCACCTTCCTATCGTCTCCAAACATATGGCGAAGTAATATTTCATAGTAAATATACCAGCCAGTCGAAGTCGTCAATCCAAATAAGAATACAGAGATAGTAATGATATATCGACCGAATTCGCCTATACCAATCTCAAACGCTGATAAGGTTAACTCTGCTCCGCTCAAGTCTAAAGTCCATGCTCCTGTTATGATAATGGTGAAGGCTGTAATGGAACATACAATAATTGTATCGATAAATACCTCAACAGCCCCCCACATTCCCTGCTTCACAGGATGACTAGTCTTAGCAGTTGAATGAATCATAGGAGATGTTCCCCAGCCAGCTTCATTACTATATACAGCTCTCGCTACGCCCATACGAATTACTTGGGCAATAGCAGCTCCGGCAAAGCCACCCACTGCAGCTGTACCAGAAAAAGCACTTTCAAAAATAAGTCCAAATACCGGTATAATCTCCGAATAATTTTTAAAGATTATATACAACCCTGCTACTAAATAAAAGATACACATAAAAGGAACCAAACGACCAGCTATTTCACCAATTCTTTTTATTCCGCCTAAAATCATAAGATAAATAAGAACTAGATAGATGAAGGATGATAAAATCATTCCCATATCAAAGGAAGAGCTTAAGGCCTCAGATATCGTATAGTTTTGAAGAGTGATAAAAAAGGTAGTAAAAATACCAGCTCCAAATAAGATGGCAGGCACTTTCCAAAATTTAAATCTTTTTTCCTCTCCTAGTCCCCTTTCGATATAATAAGTTGGCCCTCCATATGGGTTTCCTTGTTCATCCGTCTTCCGATAATATACGGATAACGTTACCTCTACCGTTTTGGTGATCATACCAAGAAGAGCAGTTATCCATATCCAAAATACAGCGCCTGGTCCACCAATTGCTATTGCTGTTGCTACCCCACCAATATTCCCTACTCCGACACTTCCACCAATTGCAGTACTAACAGCTTGGAACGGAGTTAGCAGGCCTTTTGTTTCCTCAGCTTTAGATTTTTTACTAAACAGCTTACCGAACGTTTCCTTGAATATATGAGGCAAATAGCCAAACTGAAATAGTTTACTTCCGACTGTAAAATAAGCGCCTACAAATAACACAGTAAATATTAACGGTAAACCCCATAGCCAACCTACTATCTTCTCTAAGATTTGATCCACACAATCATCTCCTATTCATCTATCATTTTTGAAATTTTACTTCTCCTCCTATTATAGTTAATTCCACCTCTGTATCTATTAACTCATCAGGGCTATCCATGGTGAATGGATCGTTAGAAAGAACAGTCATGTCTGCCAATTTTCCTCTTTCCAGACTCCCTTTTTCATGCTCTTCATTAGTTGCGAAAGCACCGCCAAGGGTAAACATTTCAATAGCTTCATACATAGATAGCTTTTCATACTCTATATATCCGCCATGCGTTTCTCCTTCTTTTCTACGAGTAACGGCAGCATGTATCCCTAATAATGGATTTAAAGGTTCAATTGGTGCATCAGAGCTTCCTGCACAAATAACTCCATTGTCTAACAATGTTTTAAATGGATAGGCAAATTTAGCTCGTTCCTCCCCAATGCGATCGACAATCCACGGAAAATCGCTAGAAACGAATTTAGGCTGTAGATCAACAATTCGATGAGGACTTTTTAGTCTTTTTATTAATTCTTCATTTAGTAAAGAGACATGGATTAACCTGTCTCTAAATCGCACAGGCTCCATTCTATCTAAAATATCGAGCACATCTGTTAGCGCATGATCTCCAATTGTATGTACAGCAATCGGCATGTCATAATCTCTGCATTCCTGAAAATATCGGAAAAGCTGTTCCTTCTCATAAATTGCACTGCCAAAATTACCAGGATCATCTGCATATTCCTTAGAAAGATGTGCAGTTCTTCCGCCAAGTGCACCATCAGCAAAAAACTTAATAGCTCCAATCATCACTTTGTTATTTCCATATCCCGCGTACATTCCAGCTTCCTTTAATTCATCCAGATATTGATAATCTATTAAGAGATTACTGCGAGGACCAATTCCTTCCATGTTAACTATCTCATCAAATAACTTATATGTTTGGTTTACACCGTATAAATATGTCGGGTCATTTGTATGAATTCCTGTTAAGCCTAGACGAACAGACTCCTGCATTCCTAAGGAGAGTGCTTTTTTTAGATGAGCATATGTCATTTTAGGTATATGCGATGTTATGATATTAGAGGCAGTTTCTAACAAAAGACCATTTGGTTGATTATACTCATCCTTTACAACCGTTCCGCCAAATGGAACCGACAATTCATCATGATAACCAGCTATCTCGAAGGCTTTACTATTAGCTAGAAAGGCATGTCCACATACCCTTGGTAGAAAGAGAGGATTTCCTGGAGCGACATAATCTAGCTCATTTATTACTGGTATCTTTTTGTCTGGGAAAATGTTTTCATCCCATCCACGACCTAGAATCCATTCTCCCGGCTGAAGCGTTTCTGCTTTAAACTTTATGCGCTGAAGCAGATCATCCTTCGATTTCACTCCTGTTAGGTCAAGCTCTAGTGAAGTAATTCCCACACTAGAGATATGTAAATGACTATCAATAAGACCTGGAAGAACCGCCTTCCCGCCTAAGTCCACTATCCTGGTATCACTACTCCCCCACGCCAATTTCATATCTTGATAAGAGCCCAGGTCTTCTATTCTCTCTCCGTTTGTTACAATCGCTTCTACAAAAGGCTCATTTTTATTAAATGTATATATTTTCCCGTTTGTAAATATGGTTTTCAATTCATCTTCCTCCCTCTCGCTGTTAATGATTTTATTCTAATATTCTGATAGATTAATAGCAATGAAATATGTCAGATTTTAAAAATACTTGTCCTTTTTTCCACTATTTTAACTGGTTTTTTTATAACCTTTCTCGTAAGTAAACTGGTTGTGAGTGCTACAGATAAAATCGTTATAATAGAAAGGAAAAAAGTATCTCCTGAAAGTAACAAGCCACCTACTACTACAACCAATGAATCGATAACGAAAATATTGATGCCTACATTTATTCCTGTCCGGTCGGAGATGAACTGTGCAATTAAATCAGTTCCTCCTGTACTCGTTTCATACCGTAGCATTAGCCCGATTCCTACTCCCACTAAAATTCCTCCCACAATAGCGCTAGGAATAGCATCAAAATATATTCGCGGGTGTGTTTGCTTCATAAGGTCAATAAATAACGAGGATATAATCATCCCATGAAGACTGTTATAAAAGAAGTTTCGATACTTGAACCAAGCAATTAAAAATATGGGGATACTAAAAAAGATGATGGTGGCACCAGTTTTAAAGTCCCATAAATAATTACAAATCAAAGCAATTCCAATGATTCCACCATCCAACACCTTATAGGGCACCAAAAAAAGATTAATGCCTAGGGAAATAAAAAAGCTGCCCAACAAGATGATGGTCCCTTTTCTTACAATAAACATCTCATCACTCCCTCTTCGGGTATGTTCTAATGTATGAAGAACAGGGAGACAAGATGTATAGACAAAAAAGAAGTCGATTTCTATGTAAATTATCTATTAAAACCAAAAGCCACTTCAGGCATATTAGCCTGAAGCAGCAATAATTTTATTTCTTTTCCTTTTTATTTTTTACCGCTTTGTCCGCATGTCTGAATTCCTTTTGATAAAGAACCTCCTGTGTAGAAGTAAGACCATTTTCTTTTGTTGTTAACTGTTCATGTGGTGGTCGTTGGTGCTTCATCTTATCACTCCTTTTCTTTTCTATATACTCTCCGTATAAGGAAGCGAGAGCTGTTTAGAAACTACTTCTTATTAGATTGCTGATTTTTATCGTGGTTCGTCTTGTTGTTTTTACTTTTTAGCTTGGAATCAAACTCTTCGGCAAACTCAGCGACATTGTCTTCGGGATTATGGTTATGGCTGGTTTTATTATGATGTAATTCTTTATAGGTATGGAAAGGATTATGCGTTCTTTTATTTAACGTTTCTTTGCTATTCTTCCCCAAATCTTATTCACCTCCTAATGATTTAATTTGCTCCTTCTAAGATGTTTTATGCTATAACTTATTACGGTCCCAATCCGAGGAACCATTATCCATATGTAGGTGAAATACTAGACAATCTGCTTGAGAGTGTTAAGATTATTTTAAAATTCAATATCCTTTTATTAGGTAAATTGGTTGATTATATTACACTTAACAAGGAGTGAAAATGATGAAAAAACATATAATGATAATCTTAAGCGTTTTAGTAATGACTGCGTGTGCCTCGAAAGAAAATGATATACAATCTCAAGAGAAAGAAATATCTGTAGAACTGGAGAATGCAAAAAATCAAGGAGATGAATCAAAAGAAGAAAATGTTAACTCTGAAGAAAAAGAAAGAGTAAATGAAGGAGAGAACTTTCAAAGCAATATTCAAAATGACTGGGATATAAATCTCCCAACAAATTTCCCTGTAACTGAAGGTAAATTTTTAACAGCTACTACATCTTTAGAACAACAAGATGCAATAACTTTTCACTTTTATGAAACAAATAGCAAGCTGGCGATAAATGATCCGACCTTAAAAGAAGTAGGAGAATTTATTGGCCAATTAGTCATTACGAAATATGAATCGGCTCAAGCAGCAAGTGACGAAATTGATCAAACGGTATTTAAAGATGGGAAAGCAGTAGATTTAGGACATGGAATTACAGGATATCAAGATGCAGGAGCTGGTTCTTTATTTACCAGCTGGAATGAAGGTCGTTGGGCTATCATTACACGCTCTAGAACAGAAAAATCTGAAGAAAGCTTAAACACTGCGAAAGAAACAGTAGAGTTTTTAGAAACCCATATGTTGCCCATTCCAAAAGAATACGGTTCCTTGCATATAGACTCGGAGCTTAGTGGAAGCATGGCCAAATGGCAAAAACAACAATATGTTTTCGAGATGACAGATTTTAAAGAAAAGACGCTAGAGTGGCTTATTACTTTCGAATAATGAGTTATTTATGGCACTTTCTAGGATATAGCTCAAGCCATCTTAGAAAGCGCCATATATCTGTAATTCTCACTTACCTGCCAGGATTGTATACTCCCACGGAATATTTTCATTATCCCAGCCTTTATGCTCCTCCATTTTTTGCAACTGGAAGCCAGACGAAATAAGGGAATTCAGAATATCACTTAATGTGTATAGCTTGATAGTAACGTCAGGAAAATTATCTTGCTCCTCTTCCTCAAAATAATGCTTGTACGCCAAATCCCCAGCCAGTACTTCCTCTTGAAAGTAATTCAGCTGTAACTCGTATTTCCCTTCCTTTTGTACAATACATTTCCGAAAGGGATGGAAGTCACTTAACACCATAACACCATCATCTTTTAGTAACGCAAAAAGGATTCTCATAAATTTATGTAAGTCATGAAAGTAGTGTAGTATGCCACCTTCTAAATATAATTTGTCAAAGGACTTTCCATATTTGTCTAGATTTATTTCATAGATGTCCGTAACAACATATTCAATAGAAGTGTTAGCAGAAGCCGCTAGCTCTATTGCATACCTTTTATTTTCTACTGAAATATCGAAGACTGTAACCTCTGCTCCTAGCAGGGCTAATGGTACAGCTTTGCGACCGTTAGAGCCACAAAGATTGGCAATCAGCTTTCCATTAATATCTTTGAAATATTTAGCATGCTTTTTTAACTGAGAAGCAGGATCCTTTAGGATTTCCTCTGCTTTAGCCCTTGGTGTACCATCTCTTTTATTCCAGAATTCGTAAGCTCGATATTCCCATGCCTTTTTGTTTTGGATGCTTGGATTCCTCATCTTTCTTCCCCCTTTAAGATTTACACTTATATTATTCTGTGAAAAATATATTTTATATCCAAAGCTATTGATAGGATTCATAATAAAACAGCCTATTAGAGACAGCTCTCTAATAGGCATTCTTTCTAAATAATTTCTAATTGAACCTCGATATTCCCTCTTGTCGCTTTTGAATAGGGACAAACTTGATGTGCTTTGTGTACTAAATCCTTTAACTGGTCCTGATCTATATCTGTACCCTTCACCTGCAACACTACAGCTAGCTTAAAGCCTTGATCCTCTTCATCCTTTAAGAGGCTGACATTGGCGGTTACTTCTGATGAGAACTTCACACGTTCCTTCCTTGCCATCAGCTGAAGTGCGCTGTCAAAGCAGGCCGCATATCCCGCAGCAAATAACTGCTCAGGATTTGTGGCATTCTCTAGTTGTTTAGCCCGCGGTGTACCAGGCATAGCTGTATCAAAGTCAACAACACCATTATCTGAGTGGACTTTTCCTTCTCTTCCTCCCAAAGCAGTTGCACTTGAAGTAAATAGTTTTTCTGACATTTTCCCAGCTCCTTTCGCTAATTCAATCTAACTCCTTATACTTTTACCCTATTTGATTCTCAAATAGCCCTTTCTAGGGAAACAATATATTGTTATATTTAAAGTAAATAAGGATTCTAGCTTTTAGATTCCTCTTAACTTATGTTTTTATCTTTACTAACGAGTATTATTTTATATTTTGGAGAAAAACGAACACGAGAAGGAGTGACGAGCATAAATACATTATTAATAAGGGTGTCTGCCGCGACCGGAATATTTGTAATAGGCACCTTGCCAGTTACGATTTTACTGTTTCTTTTTATTTCTTTTTTATCCTCTGACCCGGATGGCAGTGGTGCTGATCTCTTTACACAAATATTATTGTACTGTTATATAGGGCTTTCTCTTTTTTATTATTTAATTTTGCTACTAATACAGTATCTTTCAAAAAAATTCAATTTAAATCATATGTTATCACCTATATGGAAAGAATATAAGCTTTTGATTATTTTGATAGCAGGGGTCCTGTTTCTGTTTGGCGTGCCTATCCTTCCGTTCATGGTTATTTATTGGTTATCAGAAAAAATGAAGTCTTGGAATGCAGTAGTGGTTCTTTTAATAGCTATTCTTCCAATTATTTTATTACTAGTCTCTTATCTGTTTATATTCAGCGCTGTATAATAATCATTGCACTCGGGATTATACGGGAAAGACTAATATCCAATTTTTAAAAGACAAAAAGGCTACAAGCACTTATTCATGCTTGCAGCCTTTTTATGTACGTCCCGGGAGGGATTCGAACCCCCGACCGACTTAATTTGTAATTGTAAATACCTATTAAATAAATCAATAATACCAATAACTTATGCTAATGAGGTATTCTAACCCTGAACGAACTCCGTTAGTAAATCAACTTCCAACATTATTATAAGAGGTATTTGAAATTAATATTCATATTTCCACTTAAAACCACCAGCAGTTTTTTGTATTCCAGTACTTGCACGTCTTATGGAACTATCACTAATGCCATTTTCTCTTGATGCTTGAGCCATTGAGGGATATACTTTCAAAACTTGATTATTTGAAACTTTAGCTACTTTTCTAAATTTCTTTGTAGGTCCTTTTCTTAATTCAGTATCATAAGCATGTTGATTATTCCCTCTATGGTCAGTCCATTCAAGATTCGTTGCTACGTTGTTAAATTTGTTTCCGTCACGATGATTCACAATATTCATTCCTTCACATATAGGGACAAAAGCCATCGCAACTAAACGATGTACTCTCACAAGTTTGTATTTTCCATTATCATTTAACAAATTTAGAATATAATAAGGCTTTTTCACATTGGTTTTACGAGGTATTAATACTGAGCCATTTTTCCCCAATTTGTAACTTCGCACTCTCCCTAAATTGCTCACTTCATAATCAGAAAAGTCTTCTACCTGTTTCCATACTTCCATTAAAAATCACCTCTTACAGTGCATTATATTGTGAAGATTTGATTTGCAATGGTGAGCCGAAAATACTCGTGAAAATTTTTATCGTAACAGTTGAATATTAATATTCAATGATATTTTGTATTGTATATAAATATGATATATGTGGATACGATAAATATGTAGGAAATATATAGGATGTATATAGGTTCGATTTCGTTTAAAATAGAAAATAAAGGATGGGAGTTTTCATGGGTTATACCACTGAAGAGTTGTTTGAAAATGTTAAACCTGGCAGTAAACAAGAATATGCTTTGAAACAAAAATTCAGAGAATGTGTGGAATGTGGCTGGACTGATAAGTCCGATTTTAACGATGAAGAAGAAATCATTTGTGAGGATTGTTGGAAACACGCTTTAGAAAGAATGGATTAAACAATTAAAATGCCACCCTAATCTAATTAACGGAAAGGAGTGGCACATAGAAAAAAGTATTATGGTAAACAACCTAATATCACTATATTGTTTCAGTTAAACTTGTAAGGAAAATAAGAACCACCAGTCGAACTGGTGGTTTTCTCTGCGCGTGAAACGCTGGGTTACTGGCCCACGTCTAAAGACGTTCTGAAAGGTCTGCCAACCGCACTACGTTTCCGACTACCGCTAAAGCGGTTTATTTATTTTTTCTTCGATTTATTTCTTCTCCTGTGAATGGGTCAATGAATTCTTTCATCGACATTTGATCCTCTACATAATC
>CAKQHO010000098.1 GCA_934234185.1 uncultured Psychrobacillus sp.
CGTGTGTTCGGAGGGAGGGAAAGAGAGATGTCAAAAACTGTCGTTCGCAAAAACGAATCGCTTGAAGATGCTCTTCGCCGCTTCAAACGTACTGTATCTAAAAGTGGTACAATTCAAGAGGTTAGAAAGCGCGAGTTTTATGAAAAACCAAGCGTAAAACGTAAAAAGAAATCAGAAGCTGCACGTAAACGTAAGTGGTAATTTAATCCCATAAATCCCTGCGTTCAAAACACGTACTGTATGATTAACATTTACAATTATGTAAACCGAGAAAATTATTTTCTCGGTTTATTTTAATTTTATGAAACTATTTTAATGGTCATCCGTACATAATAATATACATATAGAAGAAGGGAGGTTAAAAGGTGAAGTTATCTAAATTATTCATTTCTCTTTTTTTATTCTGCTTATCATGTATTCTCTTTATATCATCCCCAATAGCTGCAGAAACACCAACCGTTTATAAGATACCCATAGATAAGAATGTGGAAAAAGGTTTATATGCATTTTTGAAAAGCTCCATAAAAACTGCTGAAGAAGAAAACGTAGATGCTATTATTTTCGAAATAGATACACCTGGCGGTTTTGTGGACGCAGCTGAAGATATTGTAAACTTACTAGACAGTACTTCTATCAGAAAAATCGCTTATATTAACTCGGAAGCTCTATCAGCGGGAGCTTACCTAGCTCTTCATACAGATGAGATATATATGTCACCTAATGGTTCAATTGGTGCTGCTGCAGTGATTGATAGTAGCGGTAATGCAGCAGACAAGAAGGCGACTAGTGCATGGATAGCTAAAATGATTAATGCGGCAGAAAGAAGTGGAAAAGATCCTCGCTTTGCACAAGCCATGGCAGATGAAAACGTAGATTTACCTGAGTACCGAGCAGGAAAAGGAGAATTACTAACTCTTTCTTCGAGGGAGGCTGTTGAGGTGGAATATTCAGAGGGGACCGTCTCGTCTTTTTCCGAGCTTCTGAATGTGACTAATCTTTCTAACGCTGAAGTAGTAGAGGTAGAGCAAACATTTTTGGTAAAGCTTGCACGGTTTATAAGTGATCCAATTATTGTTCCAATCTTATTGTCTATTGCGAGTCTTGGATTGATTTTAGAGCTATATTCACCAGGATTTGGAGTACCCGGGGCAATGGGGCTTATTGCGTTAGGCTTATTCTTTTTCGGCCATTTAGTGGTTGGGCTAGCTGGAATGGAATCATTAATCCTATTAGGGATAGGAGTGATTCTAATAATTGCAGAATTCTTTTTACCTGGAGGAATTAGTGGTATATTAGGATTAGCTGCCGTTATCGGAAGTATTTTAATTGCTGGTGGTAATATTGTTAATATGGGGATTGCTGTTTTAATTGCAATAACAGTAGCTATAGTGGGAATGGTGATTATTATGAAATTTTTTAAGAAACAATTGAAGTTACTGAATAAAATTGTTTTAACAGATGCTACCACAACAGAGCGAGGGTATGTATCTAATTTAAATCGTCATGATTTAGTAGGGAGAATTGCTATAACGATGACTCCTTTGAGACCTTCAGGAACTATACGTATTGATAATGAGCGCATAGATGCTGTATCAGATGGAAGCTTTATAGCAAAAGACAAAAAAGTTATCATTATTAAAGCAGAAGGCTCTCGTATAGTTGTACGAGAAGCGAGAGAAGGGGAGGAAACAGCATGACAAGTGGAGTAATTACTACAATTATAATTGTTGTCGTTGCATTCATCTTACTATCGGTATTTTTAACATTTTTTCCGATTGCACTATGGATTTCAGCGTTAGCAGCTGGAGTAAGAATTAGTATTTTTACGTTAGTCGGAATGAGACTACGTCGAGTAATTCCATCTAGAATAGTAAATCCTTTAATCAAGGCACATAAAGCAGGCTTAGCTGTTACAATCAATCAGCTAGAAAGCCATTATCTTGCGGGTGGTAATGTTGATAGAGTAGTAAATGCATTAATCGCTGCACACCGTGCAAATATTGATTTAACATTTGAAAGAGCAGCTGCTATTGATCTAGCTGGTCGTGATGTTTTAGAGGCAGTACAAATGTCTGTAAACCCTAAAGTAATTGAAACACCTTTCATTGCTGGTGTTGCGATGAACGGGATTGAAGTAAAAGCAAAAGCTCGAATTACTGTACGTGCGAATATTGACCGACTTGTAGGGGGAGCAGGAGAAGAAACAATTGTTGCCCGTGTAGGTGAGGGAATTGTTAGTACGATTGGTTCTAGTGCCAGCCATGAGCGTGTTTTAGAGAATCCGGATCTAATTTCTCAAACGGTTCTATCAAAAGGATTAGACGCTGGAACTGCATTTGAAATCTTATCCATCGATATTGCTGATGTTGATATAGGTAAAAATATTGGTGCAGAGCTTCAAACAGAGCAAGCTGAGGCTGACAAGAAAATTGCACAAGCAAAAGCTGAGGAGCGCCGCGCAATGGCCGTAGCATCTGAGCAAGAAATGAAAGCGAAAGTAGTAGAAATGCGTTCTAAAGTAGTAGAAGCAGAAGCTGACGTGCCAAGAGCGATGGCTGAAGCATTACGAGACGGTAACATGGGTGTAATGGATTATATGAATTACAATAACATTAAAGCTGATACTGGTATGAGAGACTCTATTAGCAAAATCGGAGGAGACAAACCTTCGACTGATGAGTTAAAGGACTAGTTCATAGCAGAAAGGAGTTTTCTCCTTGGAAGGTTTAATTATATTTATTGTTATGTCTTTAATAGCTAGTTTGTTTGGCAAAAAAAAGGAACCTGAAAAGACAACCAAACCTATTAATAGACCTCAGCAGCAACAAAGGCCTGTTAATCAGAATCCTTTTAAAAATTTAGGTGAACTGGCGAAAGAATTTCAACAGCAACAGCAAACTCAAATGGAGCAAAGGCAGCCTAAGAGGGAGCAGCAGCCTAGAACTTCACCTGTAGTCGTAGCGGAAAGACAAGAAAGTCAGCTACCTGATCGGACTATTAGCAGAACTATTGACCGTGATATAGCACCGAAGACGCATGGACGACTTTCTGTTCATCAGGGAGCTCCTAGTGAGAAAACTAGAGAAAAACCTGTTATAAATAATATCGTACCAACCACAGAAGAAGAATTGGTACGCGCTATTATCTTTACGGAGATTTTAGGTCCTCCAAAATCTAAAAGATAACTCATGATTACCCCTTTACATGCATAAATTCATGTAAAGGGGTGTTTTTTATTAGACAATTGTTTCCACTCCATGCGAGTATTATGATTGAAGATTTTGATGATATTATTTTTGACCATGAGTTAACACTTCTTAAGCTCACAGAATCAAATCTATTATGCTTGTATAAAGAGTACGAGTTAGAAATACGAGCTGATCGTTTGTACATAAAATCCCTCTCTATGGATCGCTTACATCTGCAGGTAGAAAATTTGCATCTTTTTCAAATAAACCGGAAGGATACAGACTAATGCAGCTTATTCAAATTCAGCTTCCAAATACAGTGGATCAATATGTACTATTTCAAAAAATGTTTTCTGCAAATATCGAGGTATTCAAAGTTTATAGTACGGAAAAACATTTATATTTTTCCATACGTAAACAAGATTTAAAAATATTTCGAAGGATTCGAAAATCGTTAAAAGTGTCAGTTTCATTAAAGGATGAAACGAAGCACGGTACTGTAACTATTTACTCTTATACAATTATTGGGGTCTTATTATTTTTCATAATTCCGATCCTTTTATCACAATTTATATGGAAGATCAATATTGTATCCCATTCTCCAGAAAGCCAAGTACTAATTTCTGAACACTTAAAGGAAATAAAAATCAAAGAAAAAATGCTTGCATCCTCTTTGCCATCTGAGCAAGAAATTAGACAGAGCCTTTTATTGAAGAATAAAGAATTTTCTTGGATCCATTTTACTAAATCAGGATCTACATTTACTGTTACTCCTATGTTAGCACCTAAATTACAGGAACGAGAAATAAAAAATGCTCCATCTGTTCATCTTATCGCTAAAAGAAGCGGTGTTATAACCGACTTTGACTTGGTCAAAGGTGTTCGCGCAGTGGAGAAAAATGTTTCTGTGAAAAAAGGAGATATTTTAGTTAACGGTTTTGTTAAGCAAGGAGAGAAAACGGTTATCACAAGTGCCGAGGGTAAGGTTTATGCAAGCTATTGGATTGAAATGAATTTTGAACTACCTACGAATGTGACGTTAATGGAACCATCAACAAAAGAATTTATCATACAACGAAAAAGAAAAGATGACATTGACTATTGGAAGGAACTCTCTCTCCCTCGCTTTATACAACCATATTTTAGCGCTGGGTATGTACAGTCTTCGAATAAAGTTTCTTACAAGCTGACAGAGGAATCCATGGAAAAGCTGATTAGACCACTATTATTTCAAAAAATATTAAATGAAATGCCAGCAGAAACACAAATTCTTGAAGATAAAGTTTTGCAGGTCTCTATACAAAATGATAAAGTAAAAGGGAAGTTATTATTACTAATAAATGAAAATATTGCAATACCACAAGTTATACCCCAAGGAGACGAAGCATGAGCGAACAAAAATTAGATGTTAATTTACAGGATCCCTCAGAAGCTGTGATGCTACTGGGAATATCCGATAAAAATGTGAAACTGATTGAAGAAGAGTTAAATGTCCAGCTAATTACCCGCGGTGAAATGATTCAGCTCGTAGGTGATGAAAAAAACGTCCTGGAAGCAAAGAAATTAGTGAACCAGCTTTTAGAAGTAATCCGTAAAGGTATTAATATAAACCTTCGAGATGTTTCCTCTGCTATTGAGATGAGTCATAGCGGAACCATCGAATACTTTTCAAGTTTATATGATGAGGAAATTGCTCGAAATACAAAGGGTAAATCTATCCGTGCAAAAACGATAGGCCAAAGAGAATATGTGCAAGGAATCCGTCACTCCGATTTAGCTTTTGGAATAGGCCCAGCAGGGACAGGTAAAACGTACTTAGCAGTTGTGATGGCTACACAGGCATTAAAAAATGCACATGTTAAGAGAATCATTTTAACGCGTCCTGCAGTAGAAGCAGGTGAAAGCCTAGGGTTTCTTCCTGGGGATCTTAAAGAAAAGGTAGACCCATATTTACGCCCCTTATACGATGCATTGCATGATGTGTTAGGTGCAGAGCAAACAGATCGTTTAATAGAGAGAGGTACAATTGAAGTAGCACCTCTTGCATATATGCGTGGTAGAACTTTAGATGATGCTTTTGTTATTTTAGATGAAGCGCAAAATACAACAAAAGCTCAAATGAAAATGTTTTTAACTAGACTTGGTTTTGGGTCGAAAATGGTTATTACTGGTGATAAAACGCAAATTGATTTGCCAAAAGGAGCCGAGTCAGGTCTGATTGTAGCCGAAAAGATTCTTCATAAGGTTTCGGGTATACACTTTCAGTACTTAGAACAGGGTGACGTAGTCAGACATCCTTTAGTGGCAAAAATAATTACAGCATATGAAGAACAGCAATAGCTTAGCATCGGGGTAGTTACCTCGATGTTTTTTTGCGTGCCCTGCCCATTGAGCCATAAGGGTTCCATTTTCTTATTGGTGCAAGGATAGCCAGGAAATAAATTTTCTGTAGAAATTCTCCTTGTTTTTTAAGGGAAGAGGGAATATATAGTGAATTGTCTTTTTTTTAAGGTATAATATAGAGAATAGTGGCAAAGGAGATGAGCGATAATGAATAAGCTTCAAAAGAACTGGCAGGGGTGGCGCGATAACAGGTATCTCCCGCTTGTAATAATATTCATAACCTCCATTTGCTTATTTTTATTAATTATAGGAAATGTCAAAGAAAGTACATATGATATTAGGTATATGAATCTAGCACCAGAGACAATCCGTGCTGTAAAAACAATGGAAGATCCTGTTAAGACAGAAGAAGAAAGAGAAAAGGTAGCTTCAGAAGTGTTACCTGTTTTTCAATTTCAAGAGGAAACAGCTGAAAACCAAGCTACTATTACTGAATCTATTTTAGAAGCTGTAATAGAAGTCAAGCAAACTCCCATCAACCAAGAAGAAGAGGCTGGCTTTCGAATGGCGGTTGAGGAGCTAAAAAAAGAGCTAAAGGCCTTAGAGGATAACTCGCAATATGTTCCGTTATCGGACGAGTCATTAAGGGTGCTTTTAAAGCAATATAACTCCTCTCTTAAAGATGTAAGGGATAAGCTTCCCCCTATTATAGAAGAAACTCTAAGAGAGCCTATAAGAAGTGAGAATTTAGCAAGTGAACGGGATAAGCTTATCCAAAAGGTAAGAAATACTTTTAATTACCCAGAAGATTTTATGAATGTCATTGTGACAATCTCTCGAAACGTAATGGTAGCAACTGATGTAAAAAATGAGGAAGCAACAAACCTTCGAATTGAACAGGCTAAGGCTAGTGTAGAGCCGACAAGGATTTTGCAGGGACAAATTTTAGTCCAAAAAGGCGAAATAGTTAGTAAAGAGGTATATAGACAGTTAGAGCTTCTAGGTATGCTAACCGATGATACGGAAACCTATAAGCCCTATATTGGCTTAGGTCTATTCGTTATTCTAACAATGTGGGTTCTCTTTGGACAAACAATTATAAAAGAAGAGAAAAACAGAGAAAACGTGAAAAACTTAATCGTTATAGCTTTCAGCATACTTCTTTCCGTATTAATTATGAAAGTAATTCAATCAGTCTCTTATAACTTTGATGTTGTGATAGCGTTTGTGTTTCCTACCGCTCTTGTTTCCATGCTCGTCTATTTATTGGTAAATGAGCGAGCTGCTTTTATTACAAGTTTTGTCGTAGCTGCGTATGCAGGAATTATCTTTCAAGAGGGTTATACAAATATATTCCAGATGGAAGTATCATTATATATTTTATTTGGTTGTATTGCAGGAATATTTGCCATGCAAAAAATGTATAACAACTCCCAGATACTTCGAGCTAGTCTGATTGTATCGACGGTTAATTTGCTATTTATTATTTTTTATTTATTAACAACCAAAACATCGTATGAATTTATGGATATTGTTTTTTACTTAGGAGCAGCCATTTTTTCCGGTATTCTTTCTGGAGCATTAACTATGGGTATTTTACCTTTTCTAGAATCTGCTTTTGGAATCCTGTCTGCTATGAGGATGATAGAGTTATCCAATCCGAATCATCCTTTATTAAAGAAAATTTTAACTGATACACCAGGTACCTATCATCATAGCCTGATGGTAGCAAATTTAGCGGAAGCAGCCTGCGAAGTGATTGGTGCAAATGGTTTATTAGCTAGAGTTGGATGTTATTATCATGATATAGGAAAAACGAATAGACCAGGTTTTTTTATTGAAAATCAAATAAATGGGTATAATCCACATGACAACTTGTCTCCAGAGGCGAGCAGAGATATTATTATTGCTCATGCTGTAGATGGTGCGAATATTTTAAAAAAATATAAGCTTCCGCAGGAGATTGTTGATATTGCAGCGCAGCATCATGGCACTACTTTATTGAAGTATTTTTACCATAAGGCAAAAGAACAAAATCCGAATGTGTTAGAGGAGGATTACAGATACCCTGGTCCGAAGCCTCAAACAAAGGAAGCAGCTATCATATCAATAGCCGATAGTGTGGAGGCTGCGGTTCGATCTATGAAGGAGCCAGATGCGAAAAAAATAAAGCAAGTAATTCAAGCAATCATAAAAGACAAGCTTTTAGATGGACAATTCAATGAATGCGACCTTTCCTTAAAGGAAATAAATCAAATAGAAGAAAGCTTTTGTTCGACGATGAATGGGACCTTCCATTCTAGAATTGAATATCCAAAAGAGTAAAAAGGAGATAATAAAATGTTAGAACTAGACTTAATGGACGAAACAGGAACATTACAAGAGGATACGATTTCACTAGTTGAAAAAGTACTTCAGTCAGCTGCAAAGCAGCTAACTGTACAAGACGGAGCAGAAGTTAGCGTTACGTTCGTAACAAATGAAGCAATTCACGAAATTAACTTAAATTATCGTGGAAAGGATATGCCGACAGATGTGATTTCTTTTGCAATGGAAGAAATGGGAGAAGGAGAAATGGAAATTGTCAACGCAGATATTCCTGTATTACTAGGTGATATTATTATCTCGTTAGACCGAACTAAAGAGCAGGCAGAATCATATGGTCACTCATTTGAGAGAGAACTATGCTTCTTAGCGCTTCATGGCTTCCTTCACCTACTTGGATATGACCATGATACAGAGGAAAAAGAAAAAGAAATGTTTGGTTTACAAGAAACCATTCTACAAGCGTTTGGATTGAAGCGTGAAGGCAATGAACCTTCGTAAGCTATATCATTCCTTTGGTTATGCCTTGCAAGGTATTCGCACGGTAATATTAACAGAACAAAATTTTCGAATTCATACCTTGGCAGCTATTGTTGTTTTTATAGCTGGAATTTTCACTAGTCTCTCTAAAATGGAATGGATCTTAGTGATTATCTTGGTTTTTGGCATGTTTGTGATAGAATTAGTAAATACAGCTATCGAACGGGTAGTCGATCTAGTTACCCCAAATTTTCATCCGCTTGCTAAGCAAGCAAAGGATTTGGCAGCTGGAGCCTGTCTTATATACGCTGTATGCACGGTGATTGTTGGACTAATCATATTTCTGCCAAAATGGTTGGAACTATTATTTTAAAGGTGTGATTTGATGGATAAACAAATGTTATTAGAGGCTTCTATACAAGCAAGAGAAAATGCATACGTCCCTTATTCTAAATTCCCAGTAGGAGCAGCTCTACTAACGAAGGATGGAGAAGTAATACAAGGATGTAATATCGAAAACGCTTCTTTTGGATTAACTAATTGTGCGGAACGAACTGCTGTTTTTAAAGCTGTATCAGAAGGTAAAAAAGAATTTGTAGCAATAGCGATATCGGGAGATACAGAAGGTCCAGTTTCTCCATGTGGAGCTTGCCGTCAAGTATTAGCTGAATTCTGTGACAAAAATATGCCTGTTTATTTAACCAACCTTAAGGGAAATGTATTAGAAACAACAGTCGCAGAATTATTACCAGGAGCTTTTACAACGGAGGATTTAGACTATGCAGCAAAACAATGAGAATTATAAATCAGGTTTCATCTCAATCATAGGTAGACCCAATGTGGGCAAATCGACCTTTTTAAACAGAGTTATTGGGCAAAAAATTGCTATTATGAGTGACAAGCCACAAACAACTAGAAACAAAGTACAAGGAGTGTTAACGCTAGATAACAGTCAGATGATTTTCATTGACACTCCAGGGATTCACAAGCCAAAGCATAAGCTTGGGGATTTTATGTTAAAAGTAGCTAAAAATACACTAAGAGAAGTAGATGTCATTCTATTTATGGTAAATGCTACTGAAGCTATTGGAAAAGGTGATGAATTCATCATTGATCTACTAGAAAATAATGAAACACCCATTTTTCTAGTGATAAATAAAATCGATCAGGTCCATCCAGATCAATTGATTTCTATTATTGATTCATACAAAGATAAATATAATTTTGCAGAGATTGTTCCGATTTCTGCGCTTCAAGGAAATAACGTAGAACGTCTTTTAGAAACAATCCAAGGGTATCTTCCGGAGGGTCCACAGTATTATCCTGCTGATCAGGTGACAGACCATCCAGAACGATTTATCATCTCTGAATTAATACGAGAAAAGGTTCTTCATCTAACAAGAGAAGAAATTCCGCATTCGATTGCTGTTGTAATTGATAGCATCAAGAAGGAAGAGAATACGGATAAAGAAATGATACGAGTAATGGCCACTATTGTAGTGGAGAGAGATTCCCAAAAAGGAATTGTTATTGGTAAAAGAGGAGCACTTTTAAAAGAAGTAGGAACGAAGGCTCGTCAAGATATTGAAATGCTTCTTGGCTCAAAGGTCTTTTTAGAGCTATGGGTAAAAGTACAAAAGGACTGGAGAAACAAATCTGCTCATTTAAGAGATTATGGTTTCAGAGAAGATGAGTACTAAGTAAAAGGAAGTGAAGGCTCTTGCTTCAAAAAGTGGAAGGGATTGTTCTGCGCACTTCATCCTATGGAGAAACCGATAAAATCGTTACGATTTTTTCTAGAGAGCTAGGCAAAAGGGCTGCAATGGCAAGAGGAGCTAAAAAACCGACAAGTCGGCTTTCCTCTGTTTCGCAGCCCTTTACCTATGCCTATTTTCTTATTCAACAGGGAAGGGGAATGGGCTCTCTCCAGCAGGGTGAAATCATAGATTCGATGCGTTCGATTAGAGAAGATATTTTTACTACTGCATACGCTAGCTTTATTATGGAGTTAGTGGATAAGTTAATTGATGATGAAAATCCAAAACCGCATGTCTTTAATATTTTACAGCAAGCACTAATGGCAATTTCTGAGGAATATGATCCAGAAGCAATTAGTCTGTTTGTGGAGTGGAAGATGCTCCCTGTTGCGGGTATTTACCCAGTTCTTCATCAATGTACTAATTGTGGAGCTACTGATGGGGAATTTGCCTTTTCTTTCGCTCAAATTGGTTTCTTGTGTCACAGATGCTTTGAAATCGATCCATATTTGATTCGTTTGAATCCAGCGCAAGTTAAGCTTATACGAACCTTTTATAATGTACCAATCGATCAAGTTGGTAAGCTTTCCTTGAAAAAGGAAACAAAGGGCTTTATAAAAAAAATAGTACGTACCATTTACTCAGAGCAGGTTGGGGTCCGATTAAAATCACAGTCTTTTCTTGATCAAATGGAAAAAACGCCAGAATTCTTTCAACCAAAAAAAGATCCAGAAGAGGGATAACCCTTATCTGGATCTTTTATTCATTTATTAAAACTCTAAATGACTTTCAATATATGCTTTCACTTCAGCTATAGGCATTCTAGTTTGCTCCATAGAATCTCTATGGCGAACTGTAACCTGACCATCTGTTTCCGAATCGAAATCATAAGTGATACAGAATGGAGTTCCAATTTCATCTTGACGACGGTAGCGTTTACCGATGGATTGGGATTCATCATAGTCAACCATGAAATGCTTGCTTAAATCGGCAAACAATGAAGTTGCTCCATCTGAAAGCTTCTTAGAAAGTGGAAGAATAGCTGCCTTAATAGGCGCAATAGCCGGATGGAATCGTAAAACTGTACGTTTATCGTCTCCTTCTAGCTGCTCCTCATCAAAAGCTTCACAAAGGAATGCTAAAGTCACACGGTCTGCACCTAAAGATGGTTCAATACAGTAAGGTACATAACGCTCATTTGTAACGGGATCGATATAATTAAAATCTTCTCCCGAGTGTTCCATGTGCTGTTTTAGATCATAGTCTGTTCTGTCAGCAATACCCCATAGCTCTCCCCATCCAAACGGGAATTTGTATTCGATATCGGTTGTAGCGTTAGAATAATGGGATAATTCATCCTCTGAATGATCACGTAAACGAATGCTATCTTCAGCTACACCTAATTTTAGTAGCCATTCCTTACAGAAATTACGCCAGTAAGTGAACCACTCTAAATCCTCACCTGGCTTACAGAAAAATTCAAGTTCCATTTGTTCAAACTCTCTTGTTCTAAAAGTGAAGTTACCTGGTGTTATTTCGTTGCGGAAGCTTTTACCAACTTGAGCAATACCAAATGGCATTTTCTTACGCATAGAGCGCTGAACATTTTTATAGTTCACAAAGATACCTTGAGCTGTTTCTGGACGTAGGTATATCTCGTTAGTAGAAGATTCAGTAACACCTTGGAAGGTTTTAAACATCAAGTTAAATTGACGAATATCTGTATAATCAAAAGCACCACAAGTAGGACAAACGATGTTGTGTTCTTTCATGATTTCTTCCATTTTTTCAAATGACAGTCCATCTACTACCATTTCTATACCTGTTTTGTCTAATGCATCTTCAATAATTTTATCCACACGGTGACGAGATTTACATTGCTTACAATCAACCATAGGATCATTGAAGTTACCGATGTGGCCTGAAGCAACCCATGTTTTCGGGTTCATCAAAATCGCTGCATCTAGTCCAACATTATATGGTGATTCTTGTACAAATTTTTTCCACCAAGCTTTTTTCACATTGTTTTTAAGTTCTACACCTAGAGGACCATAATCCCAAGTGTTTGCTAACCCACCATAGATTTCTGAGCCAGGAAATACAAATCCTCTGTGTTTTGCTAAACTTACTACATTTTCCATAGAAATTACCATAAGAAATACCTCCAGTTCTAATTTATAAACTTTTAAAGAAAACAAAAAACTCGTCTCCGGGCTATTATTAGCCCGGGGACGAGTTGTTAACCCGCGGTTCCACCCCGATTGATTGCAATTAGCAATCCTCTTTAAAAGTAGTAAGCTCCAAGCTGCCGTTTTCCTGTAGTGTGGTCTTTCACTATCACCACTCGCTTTTGGTTACAGTACTTATAATGCTCTTCAACGCTAAAATATTTATCTGAATTGTAACATATGCATCTTTATTTCGCAATGCGTGGGTTAAATGGTATACTAATTTAGTATTAAGAATAACTTGAGGCGGTGAGTCCAATCGAGCTCAACAAAAGACAAGTCGAGATTTTGGACATAGTAAAAGGAAACGGCCCTATTACAGGTGAACAAATTGCAGAACGACTTCATTTAACAAGATCTACCCTTAGACCAGATCTTGCCATATTAACAATGGCTGGGTTTCTAGATGCGCGACCTAGAGTAGGGTATTTTTATTCTGGAAAAAAAACTAGTCATGCAATATCGGATGACATAGCTAAAATGCTTGTAAAGGATTTTCAATCCATACCTGTAGTTGTCGAAGAGGGTATGACAGTGTACGATGCAATCTGTCACATGTTTTTAGAGGATGTAGGCTCCTTATTTGTTGTAGACAAAAAATCTTTGCTATCGGGTGTTCTTTCTAGAAAAGATTTTTTGAGAATTAGCATTGGTAACCAGGATTTAAACAAAATTCCTGTTCATATGATAATGACAAGGATGCCAAATATAACCTACTGCTTAAA
>CAKQHO010000099.1 GCA_934234185.1 uncultured Psychrobacillus sp.
GCATATGAGGAGGAAATTAACATGGAACAAGGTAAAGTAAAATGGTTTAACTCAGAAAAAGGATTCGGATTCATCGAACGCGAAGGTGGAGACGATGTATTCGTACACTTCTCAGCTATCCAAAGCGACGGTTTCAAATCTCTTGACGAAGGTCAAGAAGTAACTTTCGAAATCGAGCAAGGCCAACGTGGTCTTCAAGCTACTAACGTAGTTAAAGCTTAATTTTAAACCAAAAACTTTAACAGACTCTCTCGAGGGTCTGTTTTTTTGTGCTATGATAAGAAAAGAGAAAGATATCTCTTTTAAGGAGTAGATAGCATGAAAAAATGGAAAAAAGAAATAAACTTACAAGTACCAATTGAATTTGCTTGGCCTTATTTTTATGGGAATTTGGAAAAAAAGAGAGCTATATTCCCAAAAATTGAAACAGAGGAATATACAAATACGACAACTGATGTGGTAGGAACAACCTTTAAACAAACGTATAAAAATGGTTCTATTTCTGAAAGCTATAATATTCAGATTACAAAGTTTGAAGACACAGCAGAATACAAAGTAATTGAAGAAAGCTTTATACTAAATAATCGTTTCAAGATGACTACAACCTATGAATTAACCAATCAACCAGATGGAACAACATTATTCACCTATACTTCCGTCAATAAACCGAAAAACCCACTGCTCATCTTATTTCAACTTTTTGGTAAGGACGATATAATTGTAAGCTTTATGAACCGGACGAAGCAAACTATTGAAGGTGCCTACAACCCTACAGATCAAGCGAAGATATAGACTAAAAATGCATTACATGAAAAGCCTCATTCCTCGACATGGAATAAGGCTTTCTAACTGTTGAAATTATACTTTCAATTGCACTTTATTGAACAGGACCTTTCGCAACTGCCTC
This sequence comes from uncultured Psychrobacillus sp., assembly GCA_934234185.1. Taxonomy (GTDB): domain Bacteria; phylum Bacillota; class Bacilli; order Bacillales_A; family Planococcaceae; genus Psychrobacillus. Next base: position 908 of record CAKQHO010000099.1, read on the forward strand.
TCGAGCTAATGCATGGGCAGCCTTATTTTGCTCATCTGGTATCCACTTGATAAAGAACAAATCAAATGTATCAGATATGGCTAGTATTTTTTCAAGAATAGTTGCAAATTCTTCATTTTTGGCATATCGTTTTTCAACCGCTGCAAGGACTGCTTGAGAATCTGTTCTGACAGAGACGATGGTAGGAGATAGAGTCTGTACTTCCTCCAAAGCTCGTAAAAGAGCTAAAAATTCCGTCGTGTGATTTGTATATTCTCCTATATATTCGCTAATTTTAATATGGTGGCCTTCCCCTTTTATGAAAACTCCTACACCGCTAGGACCCGGATTCCCGATGGTAGAGCCATCTATATACACTTCTAACATGCTTTTTCCCCCTTTAGTGGTGTCTTGCTTTCCTTACCTTGCTTGCATAAAAGAGAACTCTAGTTGTACAATAAAAAATTATAACGCTAAGGAGCGATTAATGAAATGAAACATATAGATATTATGAACGAGATTGATCAATTACTGCAAACATATTGCGATGATTGTTTAGTTAGAAGTCAACTGCGTAAAGATAGAGGAAAAACAAATGCCCATCAGTTTTGCATTCGCGGATGTACGGTTGGAGAGGAAATAAGGGAGTTTGGACAAAAGCTTACTCAAAACAAATAAAAAACCCCTGGACCTTTTCCGGGGGAAGAACTAATTATAATTGTTGCTTAATCACATTTGCCGCTTGAGGACCGCGATTTCCTTCTACAATTTCGAATGTAACTAGTTGTCCCTCTTCCAACGCTTTAAAACCTTCCCCTTGTATTCCAGTAAAGTGAACAAAGACATCCTCGCCATCATTATATTCGATAAAACCATAGCCCTTCTCATTGTTAAACCATTTTACTTTCCCCTGCTGCATCTTGTTCCTCCCTCAATCCACTAAATATTCTGAAATGGATAAAATAAACTATACAGGAAATGACAACTTTCGTCAATAAACTGCTGTTTTTAATCAGATTATTATTATATATCACCTTCACGTTTGTTCTTTTAGGTCGCTGTATTACGGACTTTTCATAAACTTTGTTATAATAGAGAATAAGAGAGCTATGTAGTAATATATGATTTCCTTTCCGAGGATTCACAAGCTTCTTACAAGAAAAAATGCTGACTTAAGCGGATAAGTATTTTTTACATACATAGATTTTAGGGAAAAGATTGTCATCTATTTGGAGGAATTTATCGATGAATATAATTACCAATTGTGAACAGCTTGTAAAAGTAATTTATGAAAATTTCGATGCAAGCCATGATTTTCAACACATAGAAAGAGTAAGAAATAATGCATTAGAACTTCTAAAAAGTGAAGCTTCAGCTGACCGAGAGCTTGTGATCCTATCTGTTCTTCTTCACGACGTGAGTGATCCAAAATATTCTCATGGGAAGGAGCTGGAGGATTCTATCTTAGAAAAATTATCATTGGATACTGAAAGAAAGCAACAAATAAAGAAAATAATCCAATCGGTTTCCTTTAATGGTGGTAATGAAATTCCCGCTGATTCTATTGAAGCAAAAATTGTGAGGGATGCGGACCGTTTAGATGCCATTGGAGCTATAGGAATTGCTAGAACATTTGCATACGGGGGAGCCAAAGGCAGAAAGCTTTATGATTATACGGAGCAGGCTAGAGACGAGATGACAGCTGAAGAGTACCGTTCAAAGGAAACCTCATCTGTGACACACTTTTATGAAAAACTTTTAAAGCTATCACAGGGTATGCTTACAACTAGAGGTAAAGATCTAGCTAAGGAAAGACATGATTTTATGGTTACATTCCTAGAACAAATGAAAAGAGAAGTAGGCGAACAAATATGAGTCATTTAATAATATCTAACTTAACGAAAACGGTAGGAGAAAAGACGCTTTTTGAAAATATTGCTTTTACTATAAATAATCAAAATAGAGCAGGTCTAATAGGAATAAATGGTACAGGCAAATCTACCTTTTTATCAATAATAGCTGGAGAGCTAGAGGCAGATTCAATCGAACGAGACCATCCAAATAAATTTCGGATTGCCTATTTAGAACAGCAGCCTGTTTTTACTAAGGAAGAAACGGTTATTCAAACTGTCTTCAGTGGTGATTCTCCAATTTTGAAAATAAACAGGGAGTATGAGGAAGCGTTAAAGCAGCTCTCTGTAAATCCATCGTCTGAGCAATTACAAAATAATTTACTCATGCTGCAGCAAAAAATGGATGAGCTACAGGCTTGGGATGTAAACTCTCTTGCTAAAACAGCACTAACAAAGCTAGGAATTACACAATTTGAAGAGTCCATCCTTCATCTTTCCGGCGGTCAGCAAAAAAGAGTAGCACTAGCAAAGGTATTGATTGAACCGGCTGATCTTTTATTATTAGATGAACCAACAAACCATCTAGATAAAGAATCGACTGATTGGCTTCAAGAGATGCTCCAAAGAGTAAATGGAGCGATTATATTTGTTACCCATGATCGCTATTTCTTGGATGCAGTTGCTACTCATATTTACGAGCTTGCAGATAAAACGCTATATACTCATACAGGAAATTATGCAAATTATCTAGAATCCAGAGCCCTACGGGAAGAAATGAATGCAGCTTCCCAGCAAAAGCTTCAAAACTTGTATAGAAATGAATTGAAATGGATCCGCAGGGGAGCAAAAGCGCGAACGACTAAACAAAAGGCAAGAATCGACCGCTTTGAGGAAATAGACAATAAAATCGATCGAAACAGCGGAAATCAGCCACTCGAGCTGGAAATGGCGGCTTCCCGATTAGGTAAGCAGGTTTTAGAAGGGAAGAATATTTCCAAGAGGTTTGATACAAAGAGAATTGTAGAGGATTTTTCTTTTATTTTACAGGCTGGTGACCGAATTGGGATAGTAGGTCCCAACGGTGCTGGTAAAAGTACGTTACTTAAAATGCTAGCTGGCGAAATTCCTCTAGACTCTGGAGAAATTATCATTGGTTCTACCGTGAAGCTAATGCACTTTTCTCAGCAACTACCGGCATTAAACGAGCAAGCTAGAATGATTGAATTTATAAGAGAGTCCTCTAACTCTATTGAAATCTCTTCAGGTGAAAAGTTTTCAGCAGCGCAGATGCTAGAAAGGTTCTTATTTCCATTACATTCACACGGCACGCAAATTGGCAAGTTAAGCGGTGGAGAAAAGAAACGATTGGTATTATTAAAGATGTTAATGGAGCAGCCGAATGTTTTATTGCTGGACGAGCCTACGAATGACCTCGACATTCAAACGTTATCTGTATTAGAGGATTTTATGGAATCCTTTCCAGGGGTTATCATTACTATCTCTCATGACCGATTTTTCTTAGACAGAATCGCTAAAAAGCTTTGGGCACTTAATGGGGATGGTACGGTTAAAGAATGGCTAGGTGTGTATTCAGATTACTTAGAGGAAAATAAAACATCAGAAAAAGAGCAAACCATAAAAAAAGAAGAGCCTGTTTTGAAGACTCCTAAGGAAAAGAAAAGGCTATCCTATAAGGAACAACGTGAATGGGAATCAATAGGTGGCGAAATTGAAAAAGCTGAACAGCAGATTATGGATTTAGAGACACAGCTCTCGAATGCTGGAGCAGATTATGATTTGGTCAGAGAAGTGAATGAGAAACTAGAAAAAGCAAATGCGCATTATGAGCATCTAATTGAGAGATGGTCATACTTAGAAGAAATCACTACTAAGTAATGGAGGGTAAACATGAAAATATTATCAATTGAACCAACACCAAGTCCAAATACAATGAAGGTTAATATAGATCAAGAGCTTCCATTTGGGAAGAGTCATAATTACAAGAAAGAAAATATCCAGGATGCTCCTAAGGAGATACAAGAAATATTCGAAATTGAGGGAGTAAAGGGTATTTATCATGTGGCTGATTTCTTAGCTATTGAAAGAATTGCTAAATTCAGCTGGGAATCTATCCTTGCCTCTGTAGAAAATGTCTTTGGTGGTGACAATGAAAGCGAAGACACGGAAAAAATACTAGAGCATTATGGAGAAGTATACGTTCATGTACAGCAATTCAAAGGCATTCCCCTTCAGGTAAAGGTTTTTGATAGCGAATCGGAATCACGCTTCGGATTATCTCAACGATTCACAAATGCATTAGACGTGGCTATGGAAGGTGATAAGGAAAACTATCTTCTTCTTCGTAAATGGGTGGATTATGGTGTACGATATGGCGATCAAAAGGAAATTGGGGAGCAGCTTGTTCGGGAGCTAGAAGCTACATTTCCAGAAAGTAAATTACAAGAGCTAATCGACAACAAAGATAATACGGAGGATCGAAAACCAGTGCGTTCTCCTTTCACCCTAGAGGAGTTCAACAACTCAGACTGGAAGGTGAGATTCCAGCTGCTTAATAATTTAATTAACCCTGAGTTAGAGGACCTGCCAGTTTTAGCAAAGGCATTAGAGGATGAGCAGGTTTCCATTAGACGACTGGCGACCGTTTACCTAGGCTTACTAGAGAATGAGGCGGTTATTCCTTATCTAGAAATTGCATTAAAGGATAAAAGTGCTTCAGTTAGAAGGACAGCTGGAGATGCCATGAGTGATTTAGGCTTTGACGAATTTTCGGTTGTAATGAAAGAAGCCTTGTTTGACAAAAATAAGCTGGTTAGATGGCGTGCAGCAATGTACTTTTATGAAGTAGGCACTGAAGAGGCACTTCCATCCTTAAAAGAAGCAAAAGACGATAAGGAATATGAAGTACGCTTGCAAATTCGGATGGCCATCGCTCGAATTGAAGAGGGCGAAGAGGCTAAAGGCTCTGTATGGAAGCAAATGAACGAAGCTCGAAATAAATAATGAAGGAAAAAAGGTATTGAGGGGAGCGAGCGCTTCCCTCAATACCTTTATTATTGGGAGAAGAATAACTATTGAATATATACCACATCCAAAGTCATAGATTGTAAAGGTAATTTTGTCTTTTTTTATCAAAATATTCGGTTAATTAAAGGGGTTTTATGTAAAATGGTGTGATAAAATAAGATAAATAAGAAAAATGCTGATATTTTAGTCACAAATCCCTGTAAAGACTCCATATGATAATTATTATTGTAAATAAAATGTAATTTAATTTTTATCGTATTTCATGTGTAAATAGAGGGTAAATTGTGAATAATACATGTAAGAGACGGTTGAAAGAATTGAGGGATCTATATGGTGAAGAAATTTGAAAGGGAACTGAATAAAAAAGAAGATCTTAAAATTACCTATTATTTCACTGTGCTTTTAACAATAGTAGGAACTCTTTTGACCATGTATTTTTTAAGCTATAAAGTGGAGGGACTTAACCTCTTCGTCATTTTATTATCCATTTCCGCCGGAGGACTGCCATTTGGTATAGTAGGTGCTTTCTTTGATTATAAAATGTCCACACTAAAGAAAAAACAACATAAGTACAATGAAAGTATTTCAAACAAAGAATTTAAAAAGTCTTTAGAAAAATTCTAGGCTCACCATAGGAGTATATCCATACACAATGGGTATATTCCTTTTTTGGTTAACAGTTGATTCGTTCATTATCGTAAAAACAAGAAAGGACGTCCACTATAGGAGATGTCCTTTCTTGTAATGTATATTTTGATTTATCTATTCAAGTCACTTAATCCTGGGCTATGTTCATTTGGCATTGGTGGTAGGACAGGTACAGGAAAACCTTGAGGTGGTGGAGTAACTTGTACTTGTCCACCGTTTCTACTAGGTGATTGACCTTGGAAAATTTCCTGCACTCTTGTAGGGTCTAAACGGAAATTGAACTGACTATTATGATATCCCATATCGATGAATTTTTTACATTCCGGATATTTGTTAATATCGTAGTTTGGAATTGGGAAGATTTTTCCCCAATCCACACCTAAGGTTTCTAATGCTTTTGCAAAAACGTTTTGGTGTGCGTTATCTCTCACGATGAGAAACGCTAGAGTTTCCCGAAAAGTTTGGTTTGAGCTCATTTCGTAAATTCTTGTTTTTTGTAGTACTCCTGTGGATTCGAGAACAACATTATCCAGCAAGTCAGCTACTAAATTTCCATGTGCATAAACCCAGGATCCATTCCATGGATTACCTGCTGCATCCACTGGTAAAGAGCCTTGAGCACCAATGATAAAATGATGGGGGTTTGCATGCTTCACTGCTTCATCGATAGGAGCATTATCCATGCCACTATTTCCAGGTACCTCCGATAAACCAGAGCCGGTTAACAATTGGTTAATTGTATTTTGAACAAGCTCAACATGTGCTATTTCCTCTAAAAATACCGCTTTAAGTAAGTCGCGATATTGTGTTTCCGGACCGCGGAAATTAGATCCTTGAAAAAAATACTGCATCATCGTTCTCATCTCACCAAAATGGCCGCCCAAGATTTCTTGGAGTACCTTTGCGGCTTCAGGATCTGGTTTATCAGGTTTAATTATATTTATTAACTCTTCTTTGTAGTAATACATTCTTATACCTCTCTTCCTTGGATAACTACATTTATAGTTCGCCAAAAATGAAGAGATATACGAGGTAATTTAAATACGCTCCATTGCAGGAGTTTTTATTTTTAAAAGGTAATCTAATGTGTCCATATCCGTAGTAGTAGGAAGTGCATATTTCTGCTGATAAGCTTCGCAACCTTTGCCTGTTATGACAATCCAGTCATCATCACTAGCTCTTTCCCAAGCATAATGGATAGCGGTAGTTCTATCGGGAATAATGATACACTTTTCATGGTTTCCTAATTCCTCTAATTCTTTGATCATTTCTTTATAAGAAACTCCGTTCAAGTCATCAAAGGTGAGGATACAACAATCACTATACATTAAAGATACTTCTACCATTCTTTTTCTTTTCCCTATATCTCGGTTGCCTCTAAAGCCAAATATATGTATAAGGTTTTTCGGTTTATGGTTTCTAACAGTATCTAGTATATAAGAGAATGCATTAGCAGTATGTGCATAATCTACAACAAATGTAGCACCTTTTGGATGAGAGAAAAGCTGGTATCTTCCAGGGAGACCGGAGAAGGTGTTTAAAGAATAGGAAGCATTTTCCGGAATAACACCTAATGCTTTGCAAACGCTAAAAGCATGAGCCGCATTTTCAATATTATGTTTCCCTTTCATTTGAGTGTATAAAGAATAGCTTACAATTTCATTCCCTCGTTGCTCAGTAAGTTCATTACCATTAATTATGTATGTAGGATTTGTGCCGTTAATTTTAAGCACATTTCTGCCAGTAGAATGGACATATGTACATAATCTTTCTCCGTATTCATTCATACCATGAATAACAGCTGTGCCATTAGGCTTAAGATGGTCAAATAATGATTTTTTCGCTTCAAAATAAGCTTCCATATCCTCATGATAATCTAAGTGCTCATGCTCGATATTGGTAAAAACACATACATCAAAATCTATTCCCTCGACACGGTGTTGGATTAATCCATGTGAGGAGACCTCCATGACTACCACTTGATCTGTACTTTCTGAAAGAAACTGATGGAATGTTAAAGGGTCCAATGTTGTATGTGGAGAAGAGTGTTTTTCACCATTGATTATTATGGAGATACTACCAAACAATGCACAAGAAATTCCTTGAGACTCTAATATATGTCTAGTCATATAAGAGGTAGTAGTTTTACCATTCGTACCTGTTATCCCTACAAAAATCTTTCCTTTAGTTGGGTCATTAAAATAAGCTTTGGCAAGATGAGCCAATGCTTTTCTAGAATCTTCTACTTGTAAATAAGGAACAGCTATAGAAATATCCTTCTCTCCAATTATGGCAGATGCTCCATTTGATATCGCATCTTCTATATACAGATGCCCATCCGTCTTGTTTCCACTAATCGCAATAAAAAGATAGCCCTTTTTTACTTCTGAAGAATTAAAAGCTAAGCCTTTTATGTCTACATCATTAGTTAATTCATTTTTACAATCTATAGATGTTACTAATTCACTCAGTTTCATTAAATTGTTCGCTCCTCATCAATTTATCTAGTATTACGAGAGGAAAATCCATCGTAAAAGGTAGCAGAAATTAACTGTTTCTATAAATATTCTCGGCTTCTCTTAAGACAAGATTATCCTTAGAAAGGAACGTAATTTGCATTTATGTATGTTCCTTAAGAGTGACTTTATTCACCTTACAATTATTTTGCGACAGAAAGCGCCGAAAATTCATGTTTACTGTCAAAAAAGTAAAACTCTTTAAGTAAGCACATCTTAACACAGTTATTTCTTTATCTCTAAAGATAAGTATTTTAAGTCCCCTACTAGTAAATACACATATTCACAACAAAACTAACCTAAAAATGAAAAAAATTTTATAATAAGGTAAATATAATTATTATTTTTGATGTATGAGAATAAAAAATGATAAGAAGGTCAGGTATTAGTTTTTAGATAAATGAAAGAATGACACGGAAAATGACTAATAAGCCCTATTTTATAATTTCCGGTTAATTTTAATTTAATAAGATGAAATGAATGAAATAAATGTGCTTTCACGGTAAAATGAAAGATAGTCAAATTTATTAGGAAATGGGAAGGAGAATGTTATCGTGAACGCTTACGATGAATATATGAAAGAGGTAGTAAAGCCAATGAGAAGAGAGCTTACAGATGCTGGCTTTACTGAGCTTACTACTACAGAGCAAGTGCAAGAACATATGGACAATGCTCAAGGAGTTTCGCTTATTATGATTAATTCCGTGTGCGGATGTGCAGCAGGCCTAGCACGACCAGCAGTTACAAACGCGTTAGCTGAATTAGAGATGAAGCCCGATCACATAGTAACTGTTTTTGCAGGTCAAGATCAAGAGGCTACCGCTACCATGAGAGGATATTTCGAGGAAGTTCCTCCAAGCTCGCCTTCTATGGCTATTTGGAAAAACGGAGAGTTAGCTTACTTCATTCCAAGAGAGCAAATTGAAAATAATGAAATGGAATCAATCAAGGACCATCTTACTGGTGTTCTTTCTCAAATCATTTCAGAATGACAGTACTTGTAACGACACCTGGGAGAACAACTCAGGAACATATTATACAAGCTAAGGAATTGGCGAGTGAATTAAACTGTCCATATGTAGAGCGTAAAAAACGATCTATTCTTAGGCTACAACAGGATTATCAGTCCGATATTCTTATTGCACGAAAAGAAAGGCTAGAGCTGTTCAGTTTAGGGAGCAACGAGCCTTTTTTCTTCCATCCTAATTCTGCAGCATTTCGCTTAAAGCGACTTATGCATGGAGAAGAAGACCCAATGATAGAGGCAGCTGGATTAATGGAGGGCGATTCTTTTTTAGATACTACTGCTGGTCTTTCCTCAGATTCCATAATAGCTGCTTATGCTGTAGGTGAACCAGGAATTGTCCATGCTTGTGAAAAGAATACGCTGATTGCCTACCTTGTTGGTAGAGGCCTAAAGGAATATATTTCCGAAAACGAGAAGCTGAATGAATGTATGCGCAAAGTAAAAATATTTCCAGGAGACTCCGTGAGTTTTCTAAAACAGACAAAGGATAATTCATATGATGTCGTCTACATGGATCCAATGTTTGAGGAAGTAATCTCAGAAGCGAATAATTTTCAGTCTTTACGACAAGTAGGGGCCCAAGATAGTTTAACGGCCGAATGGGTCCAAGAGGCAATTAGAGTAGCAAGGAAGCGCGTGGTGTTGAAGGCACATTTTCGTTCTCCATTGTTTCAGTGTTATGGCTTTACACAAGAAATTAGGTTAACCTCCAAGTTTCATTATGGGGTAATCGACTTATAGTTTGTTTAAGAGCATTCAGAGATTTCCCTCTTGGATGCTTTTTTACTATATAGAAGCAAGTAAAAAAAATCATGAGCATATCTATACCGCTTAAGCTATCTTCCAATTGAATGGATTGTAGCAAGGTGAAAATAAAACAGGAAACAATCCTCTACGATTGTTTCCTGTTTGTGGTGTTACTTCTCTTTTAAAGAGTATTTTTAGTTTGTAAAATTCAAGGAAGTCAAATAACCTAATAAAAATAAAAAGCCAATTCCAATAACGATATCCATGAGAATTTCCTCCTTCATCAAAAAAACCTACTGAATGTTTCCTCTGTTTATTGTACAATGAATATGAAAAAGAGGAAACCTTTTGTTCTTTCCGACGTACATATTTATAGTGGTTATTACTAATTTGTTCAAAAAGAAGGTGTTTATGATGAAAAAGTGGTTTCAAAAATCGATAATTATCACAGTGGCTTTACTAACCTTTGGTATGATATCTCCAGATCATTCTATTTGGGAGCAGCTCTTAGAAAAGGAATCACAAAAAACCTTCTCATCGGAAAAGTCCTCAGTAGAATATAGAAATGTTATAGAAGAAAGTGTCGATCAGAAGGAACAGTTAGCCTTAGCGGCAAAAGAACAATCATACATAAAGTTTGGACAAAGGATAGGACCAGCTATACAGGATGAGTTTGAACAAGTGATTTTCCCAAGGATTCAGGAAGCTATTGATGCTACGGTACATAGCTTAGATGACAAATCTATTTCACAGCTAAGTATTACTGAGAAGCCGTCTGGAGACTATCATGAAAAGATTTTCCACATTTTTGATGAGCATTCAAAGAAGGATTTAATCAGATTTCATGTTCGTACCGATAAGAAGCCGTTAGAGGGTTATTATTTTAATTTTCATTATCATTTAGCAGAGGATAAGTACGCCAAGCATTACGTGCTAGGTGAAATTTATTGGTCGAAGAATACACCGCCGAAATGGCTCTCCTAGTCGAGGGCTTTTTTGCATGATATAGAAAGTAGGAGATATAAATGGAACAATACTTGAACCTATGTAAATATATTAAAGAAAATGGGATAGAAAAAGGAGATCGAACAGGCACAGGTACTAAAAGTGTCTTTGGCTATCAAATGCGCTTTAATCTTCAAGAGGGATTTCCACTAATGACTACTAAGAAGACAGCGTTTCGTTTAATCGTTGGTGAGCTGCTTTGGTTTTTAAAGGGAGATACCAATGTGAAAACACTTATTCAGGAAAATATTCATATTTGGGATGAATGGGCGTTTGAAAAGTGGGTAAACAGTGAAAAGTATAAAGGACCAGATATGAAGGATTTTGGTAGGAGAGCTGCAAAGGATCCTGAGTTTAAAGAAATTCTTGATCAGGAAATGGAGAAATTCTGCCAACTAATTTTATCTGATGACCAGTTTGCTGAGGAGTTTGGTGACTTAGGTCCTGTTTACGGGAGACAATGGCGTTCTTGGCCGGGTAAAAATGGAGAAACAATTGATCAGCTAAAAAATTTGATTGAACAAATTAAATCAAATCCTAATTCTCGTCGACATATTATCACTGCATGGAATCCAGCAGAAGTAGATGATATGGCACTACCACCATGCCATACCTTTATGCAGTTCTATGTGGCGGAGGGCAAGCTTTCGTGTCAGTTATACCAGCGAAGTGCTGATGTGTTCCTCGGAGTACCGTTTAATATTGCATCTTATGCCCTACTTGTACATCTTATAGCTAGAGAGTGCGCGCTAGACGTAGGAGAGTTTGTTCACACATTAGGAGATGCCCACATTTATTTAAATCATATGGAGCAGGTAGATACTCAGCTCAGCAGAACTCCACGCAGCTTACCAAAGCTTGTGCTAACAGAGGAGCCGAAGTCTATTTTTGATTTTGAGACGAAAGATATATCAATTGAGGGGTATGACCCTCATCCAAAAATTAAAGCTATTATTGCTGTATAAGCAAGGGATGGAGGAGAGCTAGATGATTTCTTTAATCGTGGCACATGATCCAAATCGTGTGATAGGCTATCAGAATAAATTGCCGTGGCATATTCCCGGAGACCTAGCTTATTTTAAAGAAAAAACGATGGGTAAAGCGATGGTAA
>CAKQHO010000100.1 GCA_934234185.1 uncultured Psychrobacillus sp.
CTGTCAAATGACGTTTCTATCACTCTTCAGAATTTTTAGGATTCAATAAAATTTGTAATTCCTCTTGGTTAACTTCTGCAAACCAATTGGATGTCTTATAATCTTGGATTTGTTCAAACGTCATATATTCTGCTGGTGTAATAGACATAATATCATTCACCATTTGATACAAGGGAATGGAGGCTACATCTTTTTTACGCCATTTTTTTGTAATACAATATTTCCAAATATCCTTCTCCGTTACAGTGTCATATTGATACACCGTAAACTCACTTTTTTTGCTCTCTAATGCTGGTAGTACATGCGAATAAAGATCATTGTGTAAGTTTTCCAAAATACCGCACCTCTTTATAGAATATTGTACTAAGCAATCTGCATATTGTTATTGTAAACGAAGTTCCTGCATTTGAGAAGGAAGTGTTTATTTGTCAACTTTTTTAAGAGGTTCAATGGTATTAATGGTTGCAATTTTTTTGTCCAAGTTTCTAGGCTTTATTTATCGCATGCAATTTGTTCGCCTCACAGGAGAAGAAGCAGTTGGTATATATAGCGCCGCTTACCCTGCCTTTATCTTCTTCCTATCGCTTATTCAATTAGGTATTCCAATTGCTATGTCTAAGATTATTGCCGAGCTTCGGACAAGAAATGCTGTCAATCAGTATTTCTCAGTAATGCGCACCTCCACCATCATTACTGTGATCACTTTAATTGTCTTTACACCAATTTTCATTTTTGTAACACCGCTTATTTCCAGTAACCTACTTAAAAATGACGCAATTACTATGACATTATATGTATCTATTGCAATTATTCCGATAGCAGCAGCAGGGGGAATATTAAAGGGATTCTTCCAAGGGATAGCTCGTCTAGAAGAAACCGCTGTTGCACAGTTAATGGAACAAATCGTAAGAATATTATTAATAACCTTTGCATTGCCTTTATTTTTAAGTTCATCTTCACCTCAAGAGGCAGCAGCATATGCAATGTTTTTAGCTTTAGTAGCGGAAGCAGCTGCATTCCTGTATTTAAAGTGGAAGTATGACAGATGGAAGAAGAAGCAAACTTATACGAAAGCAAACAAATCGTATCCACTATCCCCGATGATGGCTATTGCATTACCTTCATCAGGAAGCAAGCTTTTCGGATCATTTACATGGTTTTTAGAACCGATTATTTTCATCAAGGCTCTTGCTATAACAGGAATGACAGCAGTTGCTGCAACTACTCTTTACGGAGTCATTTCTGGAGTGCTTATTCCATTATTATTGTTTCCATCCTTTATACCATTTGCACTTTCCATTGTTCTAATTCCAGCTGTAAGCGATGCCTATGCGAGAAACAATGTAAATTTGTTAAAAGAAAGAATTCATCTTTCCTTAAAGTTTTCAACTCTCACAGGCTGTTATGCAGCAACTATCTTTTATTTGCATGGCGGAGAGTTGGCGTCTGCACTATTTCATGTAGATAATGCAACCACTTATATGAAAATTCTAGCTCCTATATTTTTCTTTTATTATATTCAAAGTCCACTTTTCTCTATTTTACAGGCTTTAAATAGCTCTAATACTGCCTTTTTAAACTCTCTTTATGGAGGAATTGGGAAATTGCTTCTATTGTTTTTCTTAGCATCCCAAGCTTCCATTCAAGAAAAAGGAGCAATTATTGCGATTGGATTCGGAGTACTAATTACTTCCTTCTTACATATCGCTTCCTTAAAAGAGAAAAAAGAAGCTCAAATTGGCTTCTCGTTTTTTGCACTTCCCTATGCTGTTTTTTTAATCACCATTATAGGAAGACCACTTTTAGTCCAAGTAGGTCAGCAGCCTTTACTGATTGATTGTTTAATTACTCTGGGTCTTTTAACAATTGGGCTCGGACTCTTTGGGCAAATTAAAAGAAAAGAGCTTAGTGTCATTTTCAAAATAGTTAAAACGACGAAAAATAAATTTTAATGACTTGTCTTCAACTGCACATATAACTCATTATTTTCGTAACTACAATAAAAAACTGACTTTTCATCTGTTATTAACTTTTTTCCAAGCTCTTCGATAAGCCATTTTTCATTCTTTCCTATCATTTTCAAATGATTTTGCTGGATATCTCCATCTAAGATTAAGGGGAAGACAAATTGTTCTTCTCCTTTTTTAAATACAGAGAGATTTCCAGATGGCTCTAAAAATGCCTGCTCTACAGATTGCAAGGAACCGACCTGCTGTTCACGAAGCTGCTGGAGCAGATCATCTAAATTATATCGTTGTTTGCGCATCTCCTTTTCTATAATGACACCATTTTTTATGATTATAGAGGAGTTGCTTTCCATCATGTCTCTAAACCTTTTGTATTTCATCGATAAATAAGATACTGTCACCTGGACGATTAATAGAATAATCATCGGAACAATGGCCATGATGAAATCACTCTTAGGGTCATCTAATGAAAAGCCGGCAATTTCAGCAATTAATAGAAATACAACTAAATCAAAAATACTAAGCTCTCCAACCTCTCGCTTTCCCATTAGACGAAAGATAGCTAAGATTATCCAATATAATAAAAAAGTTCTCCCAATTATAATAAGCATATCAGTCATAGGACTCACCTCGAGCATAGTGTTCCCAAAGAAAAAGAACTTACTCTTAAGTAAGTTCTTTTTTCCTATCTACTACTCTGTGATAACTCGTCCAACTGCCACACGCTCAAATTGTAAACGAGTGCCATCTGCCACTGTTACGTACACAGTTGTGTCATCAATCGCATCTATCGTACCGTGCAAACCACCGACTGTGATGATTTTATCTCCACGTTTAAGACTATTCTGCATTTCTGCTGTAGATTTTTGACGTTTTTGTGCTGGTCGAATGATAAAGAACCACATTACCGCAAACATAGCGATAATAGGCAACAATCCTACTACTGTTTCCATGTATATATTTCCCCTCCTTTATCTCTATTTACAGTATACAAGAATCAGAAATTTTTTGCATTTGGTTTATTGTAGCCATACTCTTCAAAAAACTCTTCTTTGAAGTCTAATAAACGATCTTCACGGATTGCTTGACGAACATTCTCCATTAATTTCATCAAGAAATGAAGATTATGATAAGAAGCTAACCTTAATCCGAAAGTCTCATCTGCTTTAAATAGATGACGTAAATAAGCACGAGAATAGTTTTTACAAGTATAGCAATCACATTTTTCATCAATTGGTCCAAAGTCTCTAGCGAATGCTGCGCCTTTAATTACAAGGCGTCCTTTATGTGTGAAGAACGTACCATTACGAGCAATTCGTGTTGGTAGGACACAATCAAACATATCTACCCCGCGAATAGAACCATCAATCAAGGAGTCAGGTGAACCAACACCCATTAAATATCTTGGTTTGTCTTCTGGCATCATTGGTGTAGTGAAGTCTAACACTCTGTTCATAACATCCTTAGGTTCTCCTACAGATAAGCCGCCGATTGCATACCCTGGGAAATCAAGCGAAACAAGATCATTTGCAGACTGTCTCCGCAGCTCTTCATATTCGCCTCCCTGAATGATCCCAAATAATCCTTGCTTGTCTGTATTTGTATGAGCAGTTAAACAGCGCTCCGCCCATCTTGAAGTGCGTTCAACAGATGCTTTCATATATTCAAAGCTAGCTGGATAAGGAGGACATTCATCAAATGCCATCATAATATCCGATCCTAAGGCATTTTGAATTTCCATGGACTTTTCAGGGCTTAAAAAAAGCTTATCTCCGTTTAAATGGTTACGGAAGTGGACACCCTCTTCTTCAATTCGACGCATGTCACTTAAACTAAATACCTGAAAACCACCTGAATCCGTCAATATCGCTCGGTCCCAGTTCATAAATTTATGAAGTCCACCTGCTTCTTTGATAATATCATGTCCAGGACGGAGCCATAGATGATACGTATTGCTTAAGATAATTCCCGCATTCATCTCTTTTATATCTTCTGGTGCCATTGTTTTTACTGTTGCCTGTGTACCCACTGGCATAAAAGTAGGTGTTTCAAAGGAACCATGTGGTGTGTGGACGATTCCAAGACGTGCTCCTGTTTGCTTATCTCTTTTAATTAATTCATATGTTATAGCAGTCATTTAATAGTTCCTTCCTTTTATAAACATTGCATCTCCAAAACTAAAGAATCGATAACGTAAATCTACCGCTTCTTTATAAGCATGTAAAATAAACTCTCTCGAGGTCAAAGCACTCACTAGCATTACTAACGTTGATTTTGGTAAATGGAAATTCGTAATCATTCCATCAATACATGAAAAATTATAGCCTGGGTAAATAAAGATAGAAGTCCACCCGCTATCCTCTTGCAGCTTGCCACCAAACTTACTTGAAACTGTTTCTAATGTTCTAGTAGAGGTTGTACCAACAGCAACTACCTTCCCGCCATTTTTTTTCACGTCATTAATAATATCAGCAGTTTCCTGACTAATTCGATAAAATTCCGAATGCATCTCATGATCATCTATTGAGTCGACACTTACAGGGCGAAACGTTCCAAGACCAACATGGAGAGTAACAAAAGCTAGTTTTACTCCTTTTGCCTTGATTTCCTCTAATAGCTCGGTTGTGAAATGGAGTCCTGCAGTTGGCGCTGCAGCAGAGCCTTGTTCTTTCGCATAAACCGTCTGATAACGGTCTTTGTCCTCCAATTTTTCATGGATATATGGTGGAAGTGGCATTTCTCCCAGTTTGTCCAATACTTCGAAAAATACACCGGAATACTCAAAGCGGAAAAGTCTTCCCCCGTGGTCCTTCACTCCCGTACAAACAGCAGATAATAATCCTTCTCCAAAAGTCAATCTAGTTCCGATTTTTACACGTTTAGCTGGCTTAACTAGTGTCTCCCACTCATCTCCTTCGAGTTGAGTTAATAGTAAAACCTCTATATTAGCTCCAGTATCCTCTTTAGTACCCATCAATCGTGCTGGCATTACCTTCGTGTCATTAAGAACTAGGCAGTCCCCTTCCTTTAGCTCATCTACAATAGAAGAGAAGGTTGTGTGAGTCAGTTTATTTGCAGAGTAGTCTGCAATAAGTAGTTTACTGCTGGTTCTTTCTAGTAATGGTGTTTGTGCGATTAATTCCTCTGGTAATTCAAAATCAAAATCTTCTACTCTCAATGTAATTACTTCCTTTTTTATTCATTAGTCTCTTGTGGATGCGGAAATCCTAGATGTTCATAGGCAAGAGGGGTTACGATTCTTCCTCTTGGAGAACGTTGGATAAATCCTATTTGGAGAAGATACGGCTCATAGACATCCTCTATAGTAGTGGACTCTTCACCAATGCTTGCAGCAATAGTATCTAAACCAACTGGTCCTCCTCTGAACCTTTCCATCATGGCAGTTAACAGCTTATGGTCGATATGGTCTAACCCTCTAGGATCAACCTGTAATAGCTCTAAGGCTTCCTGGGCAACATCTAATGTAATCTTACCATTTGCTCTTACTTGAGCATAATCTCTTACTCTTTTCAACAGACGGTTGGCAATTCGCGGGGTCCCTCTTGAACGTCTGGCAATTTCTCCAGCAGATTCAAAGTCGATAGAAGCGTTAAATAACTCCGAACTACGCTGAACAATGGAGGTCAAAGCTATCTCATCATAAAAATCCAACCTTAATAATACACCAAATCGATCCCGAAGAGGAGCTGATAGAGCACCGGCCCTCGTAGTAGCACCAATTAACGTAAACGGAGGTAAATCCAACCGTACACTTCTAGCTGCCGGGCCTTTCCCTACGACAATATCAAGACAGAAGTCTTCCATTGCTGGATAGAGCACCTCTTCAATGGATCTATTCAATCGATGAATTTCATCTATGAATAAGACATCCCCCGGCTCTAGTGAGCTTAGTATAGCGGCAAGGTCACCGGGTCTTTCAATTGCCGGTCCGCTTGTCATACGAATTTGTACATCCATTTCATTAGCAATGACGGCAGCCAAGGTAGTCTTCCCTAAACCAGGGGGGCCATATAAAAGGCAGTGATCCAAACTTTCACTTCTCATCCTTGCGGCCTCTATAAAAATAGCTAGATTATGCTTAATTTTTTCCTGGCCAATATATTGAGATAATAGTTGAGGTCGTAGTGACTGCTCAAATGGTTCATCATAATGAGAAACCTCACTTGAAATAACTCTTTCTGACATACACAATACCTCCTTTCCTTACTTACCGGAGAATAAAAGCTGCAAGGCTCTTTTCATAAATTCATCCGTTGTCTGAAGTTCCTTGCTATCCTTTAAGGAAGGGCGAATTTTAGAAAGCTCTTTTTCAGAATATCCCAATGCGGCAAGGGCAAGCATTGCTTCCTCTAATTCATGATAGGCCTCATTATCTACGAATAAGGATGGCTCTATCTCAAAATCCAATACCTCTATATCTATTAAATCATTTAACTTTCCTTTTAAATCCAAAATCATCTGACGAGCAGTTTTTTTTCCGACACCTGGAAACTTCACTAAGAAGGACTCGTCCTCTCTCTCAATCGCCTGGATGACATGGTTTGGTTCTCCACTAGCCAATATTGCTAAGGCTCCCTTTGGACCAATACCTGATACTAATATAAGCTTTCGAAAAAGCTCTCTTTGTGCCAGTGTCGAAAATCCCATGAGCTGCTGGGCATCTTCACGAACATGTAAGTGAATAAAAACCTGAATTATTTCATTATTTTTCTGAAATACAAAAGGATTAGGTGTATATATTTGATAGCCTATCCCCTGTTGCTCCAAAACAACATATTCAGGTGTAACTCTGGTCACATGTCCTTTTATGTAATCATACATCTATCTTTCCCCTCACAATCCTATCAATATTATAACATATAAAAAAAGCGCAAGCCCCTTTGTCTGCCCCGACAAGCAAATGGGGGACGGCGAGGAGGCAGCCCCCCAGCCACCACAGCCGGCACCCATTTGACCTAGAGGGGCAAGGTGCTGGAGCTAGACATAAAAAAAGCGCAAGCGCCTATGTCTGCCCCGACAAGCAAATGGGGAATGTAAGCATGGAAGGAAAACGAAGAACGTCACATCGTGTGACAACGTTTTCCTGACCAACATCCTGTTGGCCCTCGAGGAGCAAGGCGCTGACTAAAACACATACAGAGGTTCATAGCATGAAAGTTATATACTCTCTTATCTTATAAATAAAGATGGCCGCTCTTCGTGTGAGCGACCATTTTTTATAATCGGCTTAAATTATAGCATAGCTTTGGCCAGTTTGTTAAAGCCTTATTTGTATAGGGAATAAGCTGATCTATAAATTTCTTTTTTCTTTCCTCTGGAAGTGCATATGCGTATAACCACTCTCTAAATATTTCATTAGGATACATAACAGCTTCTTTATAGTTTACGATTATCTCTTCTAATACCGGAAACTCATTCAGTAATTGGTCTACCTGGTAATCTAACTCTGGTAGCACACGATGAATCCATAAAATATATTCCATTTCTCTAGGGCCAAGAACGGCTAAATCAAAGTCAATTATTTTATAGGTGGTACCATTAGACAAAAAATTATGGTGCACTACATCACCATGTAAAATCGTTTGCTCCCTATTATCGAAAGGCTGGATATTCGCTAGAGCTATTTCTCCATACAATAGTAGCGAGCGTGTTTGTAGATGTCCCATATGACCCTCTATAAAATTAATAATATCCTTGATTCTTAACAGTCTTCCATGCCACTTATTCACTAAGTTAAATGGCTGCAAATATTCGCTTTCCTTCCAATCTATGATAGAAGCAGTGTTATGCAGCCTATTTAAAATAGAATAGACCTCTGTTCGATCCTTAATATCCCTGTAACTAACTGTTCGGGAACTTTTAAACCAAGGCTGGATAACAAAATCCTCTTGTGAGGAAGGAATAATAGGAAGTACAAATGGCTCTTCAATTCTTTGCAGCTCGTGGTGAATATAACGAATTTTTTCAGCCTGCTCTATCGAGGCATATTTCTTTACCGAATAAACTCCGTTTTCATTTTTCCACTTCCATACATTCTTTTTAATCTGTTTTGTATAGGTATTCACTTGTTAATATGCTTGGTATGGAAATGGGGCGAATGGCTGCATTGGTTGGTAGTATGGGTGGTGACAACCACAATTACATCCGTGGTGTGGCTGATAAGAGTGCATTGGCTGAATGTATGGTTGGTTATATACTGGCTCCATATACATTGGTCCTGGATTGCCACAAGGACCACAATAATTCATCGGTCCCTGGTACATAGGCTGGATATAAGTTGGCTGATCACAGGATTCATAATAAGAATGATAAATAGCGGAAGAAGGTTCATCTACTACCGGCGATACCTTTGGCTGTTCTACTACTTTTTTCTCCTCCATAGGCGGCTGCACGTTGTAAGTATAATTTTCTTCAATATTTACCTGAATATCAATAGAAGTTGATTCGACTAACTGCCACCCTTCTGGAGAAGGCATTTTTTCTACCTCTGGTTTTGGCATAAGGTGAAACGGAATAATAAACGGTTGTACCGGCTGTACCGGAGGGGCATTGTACACTGGCTGATGATGAAAATGAATCGGCTGCGGTGCAGGTGTTGGTACAGGCATTGGCACAGGAACCGGTTGTATTGGTTGAGCTTTTGGTTGTTCCTTAACTGGTTGTGCTTTTGGCGGCGTCATTGCTGGGGCTGGCTGTGCCTTTGGTGTTGGGGCTGGAGCAGGCTGTGCCTTCTGTGGTATAGCAGGTGTAGTCATTTGTTTTGCCTTTGCTGGAACTGTACCGGAATAAGGAGCTGCCTCCATATCTTTTTTAACCTGACGCCCATCTGTATATGGATGTGTCATGCTCGTATTTGCCTTTTTGGTGTCTGGAATGAAAATCTTCATTCCAGGAACAATATATTCTGGATTTGCAAGATGAGCATTTATCTTTTTCACTTCATCAAAAGAAACCCCATATTCTCTTGAAATCTTCCATAAAGTGTCACCTTTTTTTACAATATGAACTTGCAAAGTCTTCCTCCCTTCTTTCTCCTTTAAATTATGTCTACCTTTGAAATTTGGTCACAGATTTTCAAACATTGACACTTCCCTTCATGATAAACTTATGAATAACCACTATATCGTTATGCAGGTTTGGAGGATGTTTGTCATGAAAAAATTAAAAGGCGAGGAAAGAAGAAGCTGGCTTTATACCTATCTCAAGGAGCAGAAACAGCCAGTAACAGGGTCTGACTTGGCCAAATTAGCAAATGTTAGCAGACAAGTGATTGTGAATGATATTACCTTGTTAAAGGCTAACAACCATGGAATTATGGCTACTAGTCAGGGATATATAGTAATACCAACTCACGAAACTGATGATGTTAAAAGAAAGGTTGCCTGTATTCATCAATCACATGAAACAGAATCGGAGCTATTAACGTTGGTAGATGCTGGGGTCACTGTCGAAAAAGTAATGATAGAGCATCCAGTATATGGAGAAATTACTTCACCAGTAATGGTATCCAATAGACATGATGTCGAAATGTTCATGAAAAAAATTAAAGAATCGGAGGCTAGTTTCCTACTGGAGCTAACCTCTGGAATTCATCTTCATCTTTTGTCCGCTCCCTCTGAAGAAATACTAGATAGAGGAATAAATGCCATTCGGGAAAAGGGCTATTTGCTAGAGGATTACTAATGTAGAAGTATATTCTTCTTTTATTAGAAAAAGCATCTGCTATTTTGCAGATGCTTTACTTGTTTCATATGTATAATAGGATCCTAAAGATTTCACTTCACAACCTAAAGCCTTCAGCTCTTCCATCGCTCCGACCATCATCGGCTTCTCTTCATCCTCTAATACATCGATAATGAAAAAATATTGGCCTAATCCGGTCTTTAAAGGTCTCGATTCGATCTTACTAAGGTTCAATTGTCTCCATGCGAATACAGAAAGCACTTGATGTAGTGCTCCTGAACGATCATCTTTTGGGAGATTGATCATGACAGTAGTCTTCACTTGACCAGTATGTAACTCATGATTTGCTCTTTGCTTATTTTTAGAAAGAACAAAAAATCTCGTATGATTAAAATGAAAATCATGGATATTATGCTCCACTATAGTCAAGCCATATTCCACTGCTGCAGAAGAATTTCCAATTGCAGCAATACATAGATCCTCATTTTCTGAAACATATTTCGCTGCAGCTGCAGTGGAAGATGATTGCTCCAAAGGGACTGTTCCAAAACGGTAATATAAGTATTTATGACATTGTGCTAAAGCATGCGGATGAGAATATATGTGAGAAATCTGCTCCCACCGTGCTTTATTGCTAGGATGTACCATTAGGTGTTGTTCAATAGGAGCTAATATTTCTGCAATAACAAATACATCCACCTCATGAAATAAATAATCTATCGTTAAAGGTACTGTTCCCTCCAGTGCATTCTCTAAAGGAACTACTGCAATATCGACTTTTCCGTTACTGACTGCCTCGATACATTCTGGTATTGTTCTATAAGGATTTAGCTGTTCATTTTGAAATAAGACACGAGATGCTAAGTGTGTAAAAGAAGCCTCTGGCCCTAGGTATGCAACCTGCTGGTTAGACAAGGTATTCCCCTCCTTAAATAGCTCCTGAGCTGATTACATCTGCAGACTCTACAAAATCCATGCGTTTCATTTCACTCATAAATTCATCTAGCTCTTTATTCATAGCAGTGACGTCTAAAGAAAGTGTGACACTAGCTCTGCCTTGAATTGGTATCGTCTGATGGATGGTTAAAACATTACATGCTGATTCTGCAACAAGAGAGAGAAGCCTAGCAAGTGTGCCTTCTCTATCCTCAAGCTGTAAAAATACCGTTAATATCTTCTCTTGAACAATCGAATGGAACGGAAAAACCGCATCACGATATTTATAAAAGGCACTTCTAGACAGGTCTACCTGTTTTACTGCATCCCATATCGAAGATACCTTTCCTGATTGCAGCAAATGCTTTGCATCAAGTGTTTTTTGCATTGCTTCAGTTAGCACATCTTCTCTTACTAAGAAAAAACGTTGGCTAGTAACATCCTTCATGCGGCTCTCCTCTTTCTTTATTCGATAAACTCGAATTCAAATTGTAGTAGTCGTACTGTGTCACCATCTTTAGCACCTCTAGCGCGTAAAGCTTCATCGACACCCATACCACGTAATTGTCTAGAAAATCTTCTGATAGAGTCTTCTCTACTGAAATCAGTCATCTTAAATAAACGCTCTACCGATCCGCCAGAAAGAACAAATGCACCATCATCATCTCTTGATATTACGAAATTATCTTTTTCTGCTTCATGCTTATACATAACCGCATTTTGTGATTCTTCCTCCGTAACATGCTCAAGTGGGAATTCAGGAGCAGATTCTAGCTCATCAGCAATTGCAAAAAGAAGCTCATTCAGCCCTTGACGTGAAACTGCTGAGATAGGGAATATCTTAAGATCGGCAGATACTTGTTTCTTAAATTCCTCTAGGTTCTCCTCAGCCTCAGGCATGTCCATTTTGTTTGCAACAATTAGCTGAGGTCTTTCCGTTAAACGAAGGTTATATTGCTTCAACTCTTCGTTAATCGTCACATAATCCTCGTATGGATCTCTGCCTTCCATTCCTGACATATCAATCACATGCACGATTACTCGTGTACGTTCGATATGACGTAAGAATTGATGACCAAGTCCAACTCCTTGGTGTGCTCCTTCTATTAAGCCAGGAAGATCGGCCATAACAAAGCTTCGATGGTCCTCTGTCTCTACCATTCCTAGGTTTGGTACAATCGTTGTAAAATGATACGAAGCTATTTTAGGCTTGGCGGAAGATACAACGGATAGCAAAGTAGATTTCCCAACACTTGGGAAGCCAACTAAACCTACGTCAGCTAATACCTTGAGCTCTAGTGTAACGTTTAACTCTGACCCTGGTTCCCCTTTTTCCGATAGCTCTGGAGCTGGATTTGCAGGTGTAGCAAATCGGGAATTCCCGCGACCGCCTCTACCGCCTTTAGCAATAACCGCCTTCTGCCCATGCTCCACTAAGTCAGCAATTACTAGTCCCGTTTCTTCGTTTAATACCACTGTACCTGGTGGAACTTTTACAACTAAGTCTTCTGCATTGGCACCATGCATATTTTTACTAGATCCGTGAACACCTCGATCTGCTTTAAAATGACGTTTATAACGGAAATCCATCAGCGTACGAAGTCCTTCATCTACAACAAAGACTACATCTCCACCATTTCCTCCATCACCACCAGCTGGTCCTCCCATTGGTACATACTTTTCACGACGAAATCCAACCATTCCATCTCCGCCGTCTCCACCCTTCACATAAACCTTTACGTGATCGACAAACATTTATTTCACTCCAATCTTTCTTTTGCAACGATAGTAAATCGCAAAAGTCCTTCTTTATTCTCTTTGTTTTCTAATGATATTCTTTCAGTAGGAGGTGTAAACCATATATAGGATTCCCATTCTCCTCTTGCCTCTACCTCAATTGTTAAACATTCATTCGTTAATATGTGAATGGAAAGCTCTTGTTCCCGATATCCTTTTAATAGAGGGTAAATGGATTGAACAAAACGCTCTAATGTCTCAGAAATTATTTCGTCATATTCTTTGGTTA
>CAKQHO010000101.1 GCA_934234185.1 uncultured Psychrobacillus sp.
ACTTTATATTGTCTTCTATTTCGAAATTTAATTCTTCATCAGAATCTGATGGTACTATTTTTAATCTGATTGTTCCTTGTTCGTGTTTTTCTACATATTCGCTTAACATTATGGAATTAGAGTTTCCAGCTGGATCCAAGTAATTTAACATTAAGGTTACATCGAACTGCTCCGTAGAATATTTAATATTTACTTTTTCGCCCGGAGGTATAATATAAGTGTGTTTTTCTTTAGGTGCAAGCCAAATTGTTTGTTCAGAATTAGTATCATTGTATACTTTTATTGTAATATCTCCTCTAAATATAAAATTAGAAGTAATATAAATTATTGCAGCTAATATTACAATTATAAAAATAGTAACTTTAAAATACTTGTTATTTAGCACATTTTAACCTCGCTTATTACTTTTTACCTGTTGTATTAGTTGCAGACAGATTCCAAGTTGGAATCGCTTTCATTTGTTCAAAAGTATATTCCATTTGACTATTTGTCTTTATTTTTTGACAAAAACCATTATCAATATAGTATTGAACTCGCTCAAGGATTAACGATTCTGCGGTGTCATAGTAAGTCTCCCCAATATATCTACCTGCTGCATTGTTTAGTAAATCCATTGATTTATCCTGTGCCCATTGTGACGAAGAAAAGCCTGGGTTTGTTGCTCCATCTTCATGAGCGTCTGTCCACATTTTTGTTTTAGCCATAACTTGTGTAACATTACCTTTACCTAAACGATAAAATCGTTGTACCAATAGAGCATTCCATGCAGTATGTCGAAAAGCATCTTGATTTCCTAGGAGTGCGCCACTATTATATCTTCTACCAGATTCAGCGTTAGCCATTTTTGATGTAGAGTATACTGCCGCTAAATCTGATGGATATTGTTTAGAAAGTGCTACTTCCTGTGAGTTCATACCTGTCGCACTCTCTAGTAAGTTGTCATACCAACCGAAAGGTCTAACAATATCTTTATTTTTATTATAAGTTTCAATATAAAATTCTGTAGCAATTTCATCTAAGTCTTCTTCGGTAGCATCAGGATTGCTTTCTTTATAATCTACTAAAATGATATACAGTTCTTCTAAATCATCTCCCGTTAAAGATAAAATAACTTCATCGGTAAGTTCTGTTTGAATATTGTTACTTAACTCCGAACCTGGAGTCTTTTCAGCGAAAGTTTGTGTACTGACAGATAAAAACATTACCCCTATTAACAACAAGATTGCCGTTTTATTAAATTTAAAACATCTACCATTCCCTCCCATTTTTTTATAATTACAACCTAATCTTACTTTATTGTATATAAAGTTGTAAGAAAATTTTGAAAAAATAATTGCTAGTTATTTTTAATGTCATTTATTGTTGAACGGTAGTAAGTTATTTAAACCTCCTCAGTTGTTTTAGAGTAATATTGACTGTTTAATGAATTAAATGAAAATAAAAATTGCTATGTTATAATGAAAATAAGAAATGAGTATATTAAAAAGACTGCTGGTGCACTAACACCAACAGTAATAGATACAGGAAAAGAAGGGATTTAAAAAGCTTCCCCAAATTAGGAGAAGCGAAGTTTCTTACATTGCAGTTAGACCACCGTCAATGACAAATTCAGATCCAGTGGAGTAGCTTGCTTCATCAGAAGCTAAGTATAGAACTAGGTTGGTAACCTCTTCCGATTGTGCCACACGTTTTAGCGGAATATGCTTAGCAAATTCCTTAATAACCTCTACAGCATCTCCTTGGCTAACCATCGGTGTTTCAATAACCCCTGGGTGTACGGAGTTGACACGAATTCCAAAGTGAGCCAATTGAAGTGCTGCTGCCTTTGTCATTCCGCGTACAGCAAACTTCGTATCTGTATAACCAACTGCTCCTCCAACTAGTCCATTCATTGAAGAGATATTTACGATAGAGCCGCCTTTAGCCTTTTGCATGGAAGGTACTACAGCCTTCATACCTAGAAAAACAGATACTTGGTTAATGTCCACGATTTTACGGTAATCTGCTTCTGTCATTTCCATCATTGGTTTGCTCATACTAATACCTGCATTATTAACTAAGATATTTGCTGGTCCAAATGCCTTTTCTGTTGCCTCGATAACCGTTTGCCAGTCTGCTTCTTTTGTTACGTCTTGTTTTACGAATAAAACGTTTTCGCCTAATTCCTTCGCTAGCGCTTGTCCGCCTTCTTCATTCAAGTCAGTGAATACAACCTTTGCGCCCTCACTAACAAATCTACGTACGTGAGATTCACCCATACCACGTGCTCCACCAGTTACGATAGCCACCTTATTTTCTAAACGTCCCATTTTATAAACCTCCAGAAATCGATTTTTTATCACCAATGTAATTGGTTTCATCTCCATTATAATCCTCTTATTTTTCAGGTTAAATAGTTGAAGTAATAATTATATATTATAAATATAGAGAACAATAATTATTGTTGCCATTTAGCCAATATTTATGTAATGGAGTTAGAGCATTAGTATTGCCTTTACTATTTTAATTAGATATTTATTACAACCCGCAGGGAGATTCATCGAATAATCACTAAACAGATGGGAAAAATAAAGCGGAACATGATGGTTCATGATTTCTTTTCTTTTAGAACATTTCCATTTTGCTCGTTTTTTATGTATGAAGACATATTCCTTGGGAGGACTGCTAGATGACACAAAACCTTAGCACCAAAAATGCTTATATTCGTTTTATGATGGGCTCAATTATGACAGCATACGGCACCATAGAGCTCTTTCGTAATCCAAAAAGTAAAAAGGGTCAAATGCTCGTGATGTACGGTGCAATGAAAGCAGCGGAGGGAGCTACAAAATACTGTCCAAGAAAGGCAATAGCTTCGGAATTTTCCAATAGCAGTTTAGGACAAAGTGTAGTGAGTGGGAAGCTGCTAAGAACTATATTCGGCGGAGTAAATACTGGACAAGCTTTTCAAGCTAACCAACAAAGCGGAAGCATGATGCAGATGGCTGGTAATATCGCAAAGGCAGCATCTAATAGCAATCAGCAATCTAATAGCTCACAGGGATCACAAAGCGGTAAGCAGAATCAACAAAGCTCACAAAACAATAACAGCACTCAAGGAAATGAGAACCTGATTCAGGCAATTGGAAAGGTTGCAGAGAATGTCCTGCCGGAAGCTGGTAAAGTAATCAGTAACGTAGCGAATATGGCTGGCTCCCAAAATAACAGCTCTGCACAGAAAAAATCTATGGAAAGTCAGAACAACTCAGAGAATTCCAGCAACCAACAGGATACAGCAGGATCCAATTCGCAAAAAAAGCAAGCCAGCTCAAATACGAATCAGGATAAGAATAAACAAGCATCGAACAATCCATTTGATAGTGCCCCTACGGCTATCACAGGAGCTGCCTCTAAACAGAGCTCGTCAAACTCTAGATATTTGCAATAGCCTATTAATGCCACTGCATTTGCAGTGGCATTAATTGCGTCATGGTTTTTTATAGTTAAGCCATATCACTTTACCAGTATAAGGATTAAAGCTTAGCTCTTTTTTTATAGAATCCTTCCAAACAATCATCTTATAATTATCTTTCTTCGTCTCAAATTCTTGGATAGTTTTAAAATGGCTCTCTCCCACTACCACGTTATACTCCTCAGTTACTATGATTTTTGCTTCTTCATAAGTGTAAGAAGGTCTTATCCATAAATAGAGAAGGTCCATTATCACAATCATTACGATAAAAAACACAGTCATTCTGAAACGTTTTTCTGTATTCACGAGATAAATTTTTACACACATTATAGGAAATAGTACGAGCATATTAACAAATATGCTAAAAATAGAATTTATTCGAAGATATTCTTTTGAATCGTACAGAAGGTAGATTAGGGAAAGAATTGTCATAAGAATTAAAGTGCTTAGAGCTAGCAGTCTTTTCCTATCCATTTACTTCCCTATTCGTCCCCATATTTGCTGCCAATTTCTCATGCTTAGCAAAAACAATATGTTTTCCCAGTTGTACTGCTTCTGTTTTATACTCTGCATCAATCCAAGAATGAGCCTGAGTGTGAGAGCCAATATGATTGCTCCACCAAGCCGAATACTTATAAGCAGATTCTGGGAGCTTGAAGCCCAAAATCATCTCAATATTTTCAAAGGATAACATTATTCTATCTGACCCATTTGCAAGTAAAAACTGTTGTAGACGTAAATATTTCTCCCCTAGCACCTTATTCCTCCTATTCATATTGGAGTCGTTTAGAAAATATATTTATCTTATTACAAAAAACAGTCGCTCACTAATTTATTTGGAAAGCTACTAAACCAATTGCAAATAGAAGAAGCAGAAGAAAACAGAAGCCCAAGCAATGTACATGATTAGCTCTGATAATTTAAATTTACCAAATTATAGAATTATTGTATATATTTCTTTATCTGAATGGCTTATATTTAAATAAAATGCATTTAATAAGGAGTAACTAGCTGTAGTCCTTGCGTTAGATAGAGAAATATTTATTATAAGAAAAGAAGAGAAGTCATGTCACTAGATTTCAGTGACATGACTCTTTTTAAAAATTTTAATAGTTAGTCCCAATAATTAAATACAATCATACCAACAGTTTTTGCACTAAACCGTCGAACATACTTCAATTCCATTTCATGCAATTCATTTGGATTTTTAATAAACACTGTATCTCCTATTTTCTTGATAATGAGGGGTTCTATTAATTCGGCTACACGCAAAACTCGGTAATATTTTTGAAAGGCTTGTGAAAGTAATGAGTGATCGACGAACTGCAAATCTAAAATCTCATTATTTTGAGAAAATGCAATAAAAGGATAGACACCGTTGTGAAGTACATATATTTCTTCCCCTAAGATACGAATATGTGCATAAGGATAATGCATTCGTATATCTGGTTCATGCCAGTCGATTATTTCTCCTCCTATATCGCTCGCTACCTGAAAGCAAATTTGTTTAAATTCTTGTATAATTTCCTCAAAATTTTTCTCACCCTCTAAATCATAGTGCGTGTATCCACTAATGTTATTTAATAATATCAAGGGTAACACTCCTCAAAAGTTGTTGATTATAAATCTGCGTTCTTTCGAAAAGACTTCCTTAGTGAGATCGTATCTATCAGATATAGCAGTGCCCCCGCTATTAGAGACACCATTGCGCTGTCTAGCAAATTGCGATTTATCAATAGAGATAGAAGAAAAAAACCTATTACAAGACTTAAAGCACGGACAAGATTTCTTTTTTGCATTCGGTTCTTATCCTCTTCGTTAAAGACATTTGCAAACTCTATACCTGAAAGGACGTAACGTATTAGAGAGTAATATAGAAAAGCAGCGAAGGGAGTGATGAGTAAGAATAAAGGCTCTATATCGGTAACTGCATACAACACGCACATGAGAAACGATAATAATACCTGGATAATTGCTGCCTCTACTAGTATTTTCGAGAATTCCTTTTGTTTATATTCATCATTAGAAAACCATTCTAATATATTCAACTTCATTCCTCCCAAAATAAATCATTTAGTGTTTTATTTAATACCTTAGCCATTGCTATACATAGTTGGAGAGTTGGATTATAAGCTCCCTTTTCTATTAAGCCAACTGTTTGTCGGGTCACCCCTACCCTTTCAGCAAGCTCTGTTTGGGTTAATCCTATTTCCATACGAGCAAGTTTCACACGATTGACCATCAATATCCTCCTACTTCAAATGCAATATATACTTGTCATTTGTAATTTATATATTACATGTATGATAAGGAACGGTCAACTAGAATATAGTTAACTACTTTCCACTTTAATCATTGGTAAGAGTTCACTACCCTATGCCCTCTTCCTATTCCCCGGTCGCCATTCACCTAAGAAGCCATTTTGAATTGCATAGTCATACATGTGTACAAGCTTCCTTTCGCTGTAGGTTTCCATATACTCATAGGTAAACCATGCATTGTTTCGCTCTACTAGCTCTTCTAGATATTTATTGTCAGCTAGACGGTTGCTTTTGCTCGAATTACAGGCTGGACAAGCAAGGACAAAATTCCAAAGCACATCGTTTTGTACATAGCTCCATGGAACGAAGTGATCTACATGGGAGGCTTTAAGTGCCTTGTTACAATAAAAACAGTATTCCTCCCCATACTTCTTCAAGAGCTGCTGGAACTCAGCAAGTGACTGTCTTGCAGAAACAAACTCTACCTTCGTCAAAATCTGCACCATTGCCTCTTTCGTATTGTATTTTTCTAAAAACAATGCAAGCTGATAATTAGTCACGTTCATCAATATTTTCTTATATTTTTCAAAGAAAACAATATAGGGAGGCGCTAGCTGAAGCCAGCCTTCTCTTTTATTAAAGGAATAAATAGTGCCATCAAAGGATTTATAAAAGGAGCCATACACATATTTTTTGTAGATTTCCATCAATTCCTTTATCAGCTGTTCCTTTTGAGCTTCTGGTATTCTTTCAAAGTTCCAATCACTTGGTATTCCATGCTTATATTGAAAATCTAAAATAACTTGCTCTACTCCGCTTCGTTTCTCCTTGGCATTCAGTTGCCCCAGCTTATAGGTAACGGTCAGATTCCAATAGATCTTTGTTGCATGTCTCGTGACCTGTAAAAACGTTAGCTGACCACTATCACTGATCTCTGGTAGACTCTCCAGTAAAGCTTTCATCAATACATGCTTATAGGTCGTAGTGTGATGGGCATGCATTAAAAAATGCTGAGTGTATCTCCACATATCACTTTCTGTGAGGTACACATCCCTTGCTTCTGCTATGTTTAAATCCCAGCTCATTTTACCCATCTCCTCTCTACAGGTTTTAGCATTAAATTACTCGTATTTTAGAGAAAATTTACTAAAATAGTTTTTTCGCCATACTCTCTAGTACCACTACGTTTTTATCAACTAAGTGTTATTGAAATCAAATCAAGCTTTTTATTTACACTGTGGAGGTCTTTAAAAATTTTAAATCCACCAGAGAAGTTATATCTTTTCCGACATTTCAAGTAAATGATACCAGCACTATAATTACCGCCATATAAACCTATGTATGTCGTGTAACAAATCATATGGCCTGTTGTTATCTAAAGTACTCGTATTTCTCTTTCATTTTTTCTATTCTCTCTTTTTCTTTCCTTGTAATTCCTTTTCCTGTTGTTTCTTCTGTCTTAAAACCATCCTGTTCTATTAGCTCTTTCAAGTGCATCTTGATGGTTTCTTCTTCATCAGCAGTCAAGTCGGCAGTGGCCTGTTCGACATAATCCTCTGGCTTGGTAATGTTAATAATAGTTTGTGGAGCATCGAATTCTTTGCTTTTTGCTACTTTTTTTATAGTCCCCTGATGATAATTATTGATGGCTTCTTCTACAATTACTTGAGAGCGGATGAAATTCTTCTTCTGATCATAGAAATCTTCTACAGATATCGTATGGATGACTAGCTCACGCTTATTCTCCTTTATTTTCGTAATAGCATTTTTTTTGACATGGCCCTGGGACCCCATCAAATCCATTTCGTAAATTTCCACTGTCTCATTTTCTACCGTATCCGACGCCCCCACCACCTCAAACATCACAAACATAAAAGCAAGTCCACCAACCAGTAGAAAAGTGCCGAATAATGCGATAAAAATATTATTTTTCGATTGTATCCTTGTCATGTCCCATCCCTCTTTTCTATTCTTTTGAAACACATTAATTCCATTATATTACTATTTTACATAAAACAGATAGACTATTTCAGAAGATTAAGCCAAATTATGAAGGATAGGGCAGGAAATCTGTATTTATTATGGAATTATAATTTAGAGTTCATTTATAGGAGGGACAAGATGAAAAGTTTAGCTGCTGGGTTATCCAGAAACATTCATGAACATTTGGATAGATGCCGAAGGGAGATATCTGAAGTTTATCTAGACGATATTGTCAATTGTGATTTCTACAAACACAAAGGGGAGGTTCCGCCAGTTTATACCTCCGTCTATGTTGCAGAACAAACAAGAAATGGTCATTTTAGAGTATTACTTACCGAAAATGATAACGAAATAGGATTGTTACCAGCAGAATATAGTTATTTGCTTGCTTGCATTAGTAAAGGCTATACATATACTGGCTCCGTTATTTATAAGGAGGATGGACAATTTCCGAAGATAGTGGTGAAGCTAAATGGAAACTAAAAAACGTATATTAATCATTGGTGAAGTTTATATCGATCATCATATGGACAAACAACTAGAAAGGCTTGGAGGTATATTTCATTCAGCTCGAATGCTATCAGCTTTAAAAAAAGAGTTTGCTTTAGCTGCAATCTTGCCAGCATATTTATCAAGCGACTATGAACAATTTAGTAAAAAATTAAATGCAACAACAGCCATACAAATTGGAGAAACCAAGCGTTCCCCAAATATCATGAATATCTTTGATTCCAAAGAAGCTGGACCTAAACACCATGAAAACATTTTACAAAATCAGGCTGAGGTTGAGCTAGACTTAGAAGGACTGGATGAACAAATCAATACATTCATGCCAACAGATATTCTTCTCTATCCAGGTAATTACGATTGTAAAAGTATTCTATCAGTCGTGTTGAAATATGGTGATTCCTTAAAAGTACATATTGATTTGGAGGATTCAGCTACATTAGATGAGCTGTTAGCCTTCGATAGAAAAATAGAAACAATTTTTCTATCTACTTCCTCTCCACTGTTTAGAGAAGAAGGTGGCACATTGGGAAATCTCATTGATTCCAGTGTAGCAAAGGTAGCTAGCTTTATATTACTAAAGGAAAATAGAGGTGGCTCCACATTAATAAACACTGGGACGCGAAAATTGACCGAGGTACCGGCCTTTTTGACACTCAATGAGCATTCTATTGGTATAGGCGATTGCTATAATGCGGCATACATTAGTCTTCAGGATACATATGTGGTTGAAGAGTCTATGAAGATTGCATCCTTTTATTCAAGTGAATACGCTGCGACCTATGATTATGAGGTATTTAAAAGAAGTATAGAATGTACACCAGCTACTGAAATTATAAAACTAGCTGGAATAAGACTTCCATGGGACACGAGAAAAACAAAGCATATCTATATTGCTGGTCCAGATTTCCCGATAATGGATCGTACCTATTTTGAAAAAGTAGACATTGCATTAAATTATCATAATTTCAGCCCCCACAGGCCCATCATAGAAAACGGCGTCTACACAGGAGAAGAGGATTATCATATACAACAAAACATTTATAATGAAGATGTAAGGTTAATGGAAATCTCTGAATTGATGGTTGTCGTGCTTCTGAATGACGACCCTGGCACATTAGTAGAAATCGGGTGGATGAATAAAAAGGGAAAACCAATCATCCTGTTTGACCCTTTCCATATCGTCCATAATCTCTTTTTAAAGAAAAGTGTCACATGTATTGTACATTCCTTGGATGAAGTGATTTATCATGTATTTAGGTTGTTGGGGAGTACAGCGTTGAAGTAAAACATGTAAACAAACGTATCCGAAATTCAATGGATACGTTTGTTATTAACTACTAATCTTTTTCGCTATTATATTTACTTCTAACTCTTACAGTAAGGAAATTTAAAAAAGTTCCAGTAAATCTGAGGGCTTTTTAATCAAATAATCATAGCCTTCTGGATGACCAAAACCATAACTAGCATACACAAATGGTATACCCGCAAATTTAGCTGCGTCGTAGTCTCCTTGTGTATCACCTACGTATACTGCTGATGAAATCTTATTACGTTTCATTAATAGTTTAATATTTTCCCCTTTTGTTAAACCAGTTCTTCCGGGATTTTCAAAATCAACAAAATAATCTTCAAGTTTATGATACGCATAAAAAGACTCAATATATCCTTGTTGACAATTACTTACTATGAATAAGCTATAACGTGAAGAAAGCTTTTGGATTACTTCTTCTAGGTTAGGATATAAAATTCCACCCTCTCTCCTCAAATCAACTTGCTCTCTCTCGCAACATTCTAGAATAAGTTCCATCTGCTTTTCCTCGTCTAAATAATGAAATAGCTGAGCAGCAATTTCCTTGACTTGAAGTCCCATTATTTTTTTTAAATCTTCTTCACTAACCTCTCCACGACCATATTCCTTCTCTTGAACTACTGTAGTCCAAGATTTTGATACTGTTTTTCTTGAATCCCAGAGTGTTCCATCCAGATCAAAAATAATACTTTCCATAATTTTCTACTCCCTACTTTAAAAGAATGACACGAAATCTATTAGCAAAGAATTCGTGTCATCTCCATTATTATTTTTGACGTGCTTCTTGAATTTTTTCAATAAAACGTTTCGCTGTTTCAGTAATTTGTTCGTAGCCATCTACTTCCGGTTTTCCTATTAAACTACCACCAGCTCCAACTGCTACTGCTCCTGCATGAATCCATTCCCCTACATTCTCTACATTAACACCGCCAGTAGGCATGAGATTTGCTTGAGGAAGTGGACCTTTTATTGCTTTAATAACATCAGGGCCCAATAGTTCGCCAGGAAATACTTTTAAAATATCGGCACCACTTTCCAACGCTTTAACAACACCTTCAATTGTCATGACACCAGGCATATAGGGTATCTGATAACGATTGCATAAAGTAGCTGTATCTTCACTAAAATAAGGGCTCACCACATATTGAGAACCTGCTAAAATGGCTATACGAGCAGTTTCGGCATCTAGTACTGTTCCAGCACCTATTAGGATATCTTGTTTAAATTCTTCTCCTAATTCTTTTATTACTTCTGTTGCCCCAGGAATAGTGTAAGTAATTTCAATAGCGGAAACACCGCCTGCCAATGCCGCTTCCGTAATTCTTTTTGCCTGTTCTGTGTCATTGGACCGAACAACGGCTACAAGACCAGATTCTGTAATTTTCGATATCACTTGGTACTTCTTCAACATAAACATCTTAGCTCCTTAAATCCATTTAGGATTATCAATAACTTCAACATTTCCTTCTTGTTCAACTACAAGTTTACGGTATCCTTTTGTTTCAATCGTTCCATAGTCATGACCAGCGTCCGCACGAAAAGAAAAGAAAGTTACAAGGGGTTTGTCTCCAGTATTTATACTTCTGTGTGCATACCTAGGGGGTACATAAACCGCTTGTCCTGGTGCAAATTTTTCTAGCTGCCAGTCACCTTCTGGATTTTCCATTAACATGTAGCCTTCACCACTTAAGCAATAATAGACTTCTCCTGTTTCTAAAATTGTATGGAAATGGCCTTTTGTCATGTAATATTCGTTTCCTACTTTACCCGGATATAAAATACTTGTACCAAACATAATATCGCCTTCAGTCTGAGGTACATCAAGCTCATAAAATTCATAGATTAGTGGATTTTTTTCTTTTTCGTTTTTTTCTTCAAAAGCCTTTTCGTCATAGTACATCCCTTTCATTTGGGATAAATATCTCTTAGTTGAGTCTTTTGTAGCCGACAATCCTGTAGATAAATTAAAATCTATACTTAAAGCTTTTACTGGTTGTAACATTTGCATTCCCTTCTTTCTTCTAGTAATCAATATAATTACTTTGAGATTTTTTCAATTTGCTGAAATACTTCTCCTTCGATGGTAAGATGAAAGACCTCTGCAATGACTTGAGTCCACCCATGTAAGAAGTATATCCAGCCATCTTCCACCTGGAGATTACTTTTTTTCTCTTGTGCTATTGCCTGATGCATAAAATCTCGTTTCCCACGGTAGTTAAGTTCCCAAACATAGCTGTTTGCGGGAAATTTTGCAGAATCAGAGAGCGGTGATCCAGGTCTATCTTTTCCAAGACCAGTTGCATTAATGATCAGTGAGTTTTCCGGCAAGCTTTGAAGCAACAAGTCATTTTCTTCAGTACTTGAAATAAGATGATATTCCACATTTGCATGCGGATTAATGTCAGTTAAAATGTGCTTTATTTCATCTAAACGTTTTTTATTCATATCAGTAATTATCAGACGCTTTGGTATGTTTTTTCCTTTTGCATCGTTCATTAGGTAGGAGGAAATCGCAATTGCACTTCCTCCTGCACCTAGAAGTAAAGCTTCACCCTTGTTATCACTCCAATAATTTTCTGGTATAAATCGTTCAAGTGCCAATCCACTACTAATGGGATCCTTAGCGTGTCCATACAGTTTACCTTGCTGTTTAGATATACATGATAATTCTCCAAACATTTTTGCATAGTTATCCATTTCATCAAACAAGTCTTTTGCTGCCTCATATAAATCTATTTTATGTGTAGTCACAAGAGCTCCTAGAGAAAGCTCATCATTTTTTATGAATTCTACTACTTTCCTATATTCCGACGGATCCGCATGAATTTCTAAATCAATTCCTTTAAGAACAGCATTTGAAAAACCAAGCACTTTTGACCACTTTGGAAATAAACTCATTATAGACGACTTAGTTGTTGTAACACCTATAAAGTACATAGTTGGAACCGTTGCCTTTTCAGGTAGCTGTACCATGTTATCTTCACTCCCTCTATAAATGTTGATATATCAATGGTTTGAGCCATTGTTGAGTGCCTGAAAAATATTTTTCGACACAATCATCTAACGTTATTTTGTAGTTTTTGATTTTATTTACATTTCTTCCTTACGCT
>CAKQHO010000102.1 GCA_934234185.1 uncultured Psychrobacillus sp.
GGTCTTATTTTTTCTAGATATTAATCGATTATAAAAAGACTACAGTTTTTCAGTGCCCTCGATTTCTCAGGATGTGCTTTTTTCGTGATGTCGCCATATCGGGTCAACAAGCGTTGTTTTAGAAAACATTTGGTTTATCTACTCCTAATTCTTCTAACTTTTCTTTCGTTCAAGGTAATAATCTACTGTCATCTTGGACTCCAAAATTGGCAGCTAAAAAGCCTAACGGAATTACACCAAGAATATCCTGCTTTTCACTTTCTTTTGTAGTACCAGAACAGCCTACTAATGCAAAGATAAATCCCATAAGTATTGCAAATAAAAAAGATTTTTTATTCATTAGAATGGACCTTCCTTTATTAGATATTAAATGCATGGTTAGAGAAATCAAAATTATCTTCAAATATTAGTGATAAAGATTCTCATTATCATTTAAAAGTGGTATACTTTAGTCTATAATATGTCAATAGCTATTATTACTAAATTCACGATTTTCACTAGTCAAATTATCGGACGCCATTCGTTTTATATGTAGCTTATAGGAGGAGAAACAATGAATATATATGATGTAACCGTCATCGGTGGAGGGCCAGCAGGCTTATATAGTGCTTTTTATAGCGGGTTAAGAGATATGAAAACAAAAATTATCGAGGTACAGCCTAAGCTGGGCGGAAAGATTAACATCTTCTCTGAGAAAATGCTATGGGATATTGGAGGTCAACCTCCTATTCTTGCGGGAGACTTTGCTGAGAATTTAATACAACAAGCCAAGACCTTCCATCCTACTGTTTGCTTAAATTCAAAAGTTCAAGTAATACGAAGAGAGCTAGATCTTTTCATTCTAGAAACTGATGATGGACAATTACATTTCACCAAAACTGTCATTATTGCTACGGGTGGTGGCATCTATAAACCG
The DNA here is from genome assembly GCA_934234185.1 of uncultured Psychrobacillus sp. GTDB lineage: Bacteria > Bacillota > Bacilli > Bacillales_A > Planococcaceae > Psychrobacillus. Next base: position 917 of record CAKQHO010000102.1, read on the forward strand.
ATTAAGCTTGAAATTGAAGGCGCAGAGAAATATGAAATGAACAATTTACATTACACCATTAAAGGATTAGAGCGCTTTAAGAATCACGATGTACTAATCTCTGGTGGAGGAAACGGAGCAATTGATTGGGCTGTTGAATTGTTACATGTAGCAAGAAAAGTAACTGTTATCTATCGTAAAGAAGAACTAACGGCACATGAGGCTCAAATAAAAAAATTACAGGAGCATCATGTAGAGATTTTATTGAATTCAGAGATCACCTCTCTCGTATCAAATACAAATAAAACTGCAATAGAATGTGCTGTAATTAATCAAAATGGCATTAACCGAAATATCTATGTAGATGATATTGTTATTAGTCATGGATACAATAGAGAAGTATCCTTAAACTTTTCGAAAGAAATTGAGCCAGAGAGAAAAGATGACTATTACTTAAAAAGTTTAGGCCAATGTAAGACGACTGTACCTGGTATATTTGCGGCAGGTGACATTGTTGCTTACGAGGACAAAGTGGGGCTAATTTTAGGTACCTTCCAAGACGCTGTGCTAGCTGTTAACAGCGCGAAGCTGTATATGGAGCCGGAAGCAAATCAATATGGAATGGTTTCCTCCCATAACGAAAAATTTGCAGAAAAAAATCAAAAGATATTAGAGGATATCTTGTCTCACTAATCCTCACCAATACAAGCTTCCTGATACAAAGGAAGTTTGTATTTTTAACCAACAAACAGCAAATCTATGAAAATCGCTGCTGCAATTAATAGCAATCCTATGGAGAAATGTACTCTTTTTTCATTTATTCCGTTCACTTCAAGGAACCAAATAATCAGTGCATTAATGCCAATATACACAATCGATATCCACAGACTATTGTCAAAATGAAATAACCCAGTAAAAAATTGAAATATTCCAGTAGTAGAACCAAACACGAATAAGATAAACGGAATTCGAAGCTTCCAAACCAAAGGCTTCATGTATATTGTCATATACATAAGTAAATACTTCTCCATCAAATTCTACCTCTTTTATAATAAGGTCTCCCTCTGTGGTATATACCACTACTTGAATATAATCCTCTGCTTGCTTCTCTACTTTAATAAAAAATTTTCTATGACAACAGCAGAATAGCTACCCTTTGAAAACGTATTCCTGCTGCAAGAAATATCTCAATTGTTTTCATCTTGTTCACCCCTTTTAACTTTTTTCCGAATTTTTAAGATTTTCATTATATAATAATGAAATAAAGTTTAGATGAGGTGATTAATATGTTTGTAGTGAACGTGGAAGGTGCCATAAACAAGAATGGTAAGTGGCTATTGATTCGAAGAAGTGAAAAGGAGGAGCATGCTGGAGGTGGACTTTCCCTAGTAGGTGGGAAATGTGAGCTAGAAGGGTTTTCTTCTGATATCCTTGAAAGAACATTACATAGAGAAATATTTGAAGAAGTAGGAATAGAAGTAGCAGAACTACAATATGTGAATAGCTCCTCCTTTGTGACGGATTCGGGCATCCATGTAATTGATATCGTGTTCCTTTGTCAGTATAAATCTGGTGAGCCATATGCAAAAGCAGTGGATGAGGTCGATGATGTAGTATGGATGACTACCGCCGAAATACTTACCCACCCCAAGTTACCTGATTACCTGAAGGAAAATGTGAAAAGAGCAACAGCTATTAACCAGCCCCTCTCCATCTAACGGGGCTGGTTTTGACTTTCAAATGAATCTGCGTTCTCGAGAATAAACTCCTTTACAAAAGCAACAACATCATCAGGCTCTAATGTTTCATAAGAAGAATAACCAATATGATAAATATTCCCTTTATAATAGGTATACATCCAATTGGCAGTAGTTGCTGTCATTCCCATATAATTTTCTTTTTCTCTATAATCGTAATATTTATAAGTGTACATACTATCTGTTGTTTTAATGTCGTGAAGAAGCACTGTATCCTCCGTTAATGCTTCGTATTCTATTTTATTTCCGAAGATATCCTCTGTAAAAGAATTAATTCCAACATGCTGTTCATAGGGATTCATACTATTACTAACAGAAATGACCAGAAAATCACTGTTGTACTCCTCATCTTCTTTAAATGTAAATTGAGTTTCCATCCCTTGATCACTTGTCACAATGATTACTTCTTGATTATCTAAATGCTCCAATGGAGGTGGTAATGTAAGCTGGATGGGATGATACTTAATATATTCTTTTATACTCAGAGGCTTGTAATAGGTTAACTCTTTCTGACTTTGTTCATCCCCTTGGAACATCTGATTGTAGGCAACCCCACTTCCTTCAACCTCTGTTAATTGAGTAGCTAACGATCCAGTTTGGGTAGAGCTAGTCGGTTCTACTATTTTCACTAACAAAAAAACAATAGTGATGGATACGATTGCTGCAGCAAGGCTCGTAAAGTGTTTTCTTTTTGGCTTAGAATGTTGTAGATTCGTAAGCACATGCTTCCTTACCGCTTGCTCCTCCTTGGACAGGTCACGTAATTCCTTCATAAGATACTTAGTCATGGAGCAATTCCTCCCATTCCACCGATTTTAACTGTTCCTCTAATAAGCTACGTCCCTTTTGCAGCCTTGACTTGATCGTACCCTCAGGGACTTGCAGCAGTTCCGCGATGCCTTTTGTTGTGTAACCCTCGAAATAATAATAGGTAATAGCTTCTCTATGTTTCATTGGCAAAGTAAATATCGCTTTGTTTAACTCCTGCTCCTCTTCTCTTTTAACGAGGTAATCAGAATCTCTGTCAGGCTTCGAAAACCATGTTTCAACTAGCTTTGTTTTTCGAAAATGCCAGCTTTTTAAGTAATCCTTCGATTTGTTTCTAACCATGCGAATAAGATAATATTTTAGATCGTCTCCATCTAGTTCTAGCTGTAGCTGATAAAACCTGATAAACACCTCCTGCACTACATCCTGTGCAGTTTGTAAGCTTTGCGTGTAGTAATAACTGATGCGCAGCAGGTCTTGTGTGTAAATCCTCATTATTTCTTCTAGCCTGTCTTCATTCAATGCATCTCCCTACCTCTCTCTATATAAAACGATTCACTATAAGATTTGGATGATGAAAATGAAAAATTTATTTATTTATATCGTCATGTACGATATAATCGTATAAACAGATATTTAAAAGGGGATTTTTATTATGAATCATATAAACGATCATTTTACCAATATCTATTATTACCTACATCCCGAGCAGCAGGCTTCTATTTCTCACCAAAGCGTTCGTATCCTGCAATTCATCCAAAAAGAGCAGGATGTTACGGTAAGAAAGGTAGCAGATGCCCTTCAAATCTCACACAATACTGCATCTGAGCATATTAAAAAGCTTGAACTCCAAGGCTTGGTCTCAAAGGAACGGTCATCAGTTGATCAACGGATTGTTAACATACTTTTAACTGATAAAGGCTTGAAAATGGTAAAAGAGAACACGGAATTAGATAATGAAAAATTAAAAGCCGTGTTTTCCACTTTATCAACAGAGCAACAAAAGCAAATTGTAGAGGCATTTGCTTTATTAAGTGAGGCTGCACAAAATGTATACCGTCATTAAGATAGTTACCTCTGCCCTTATTATCGGTCTGGTTACCGAGCTTGCCAGAAGATTTCCACTCTATGGCGGAATTATTGCAGCACTTCCCCTTATCAGCTTGTTAAGTATCATCTGGTTAAAGGTACAGGGACAGTCCCCTGACCAGCTCCAGCAATTCCTACTGGGGGTCATACTGGGACTTCCATCTACGATGATTTTATTAATTGCTATCTATTTTTCTTTAAAGAACAATATTCATATTTCTCTCGCATTTGGACTTGGATTTATGGCTTGGTTTATTTTCTTAAGCCTCCAAAACTATGTGACATTATTTATGAAACAAAGAGGGATCATTTAGTTAATCAACCTATTCTTCACCCTATCAGCCCAGAGACAAGGCGCTAGAGCTGGACAATAATTGAATTAGAAGCGAATACTTTCTTATTCAGTAAAAAAAGCTGTCCAGAGTTCTTGCTCTGAACAGCTTTTTTAAAATTTTCTTTCCTTCACCTGGTTGATTAATTCTTGTAACCAGGTTGCTGTATGGTCTGTCTTACTGGAAAAATACTCTTCGAGGAATTTTGCTAGATGAACTTTATCTTCCCTTACCTCTACATGATTTTTAAAATTACGTACTTCTTCCCATCGCTCGGTAATTTTCTTTAATTTTCTTTCCAGTATATCTACAACCTTATCGCGATCCACAAATTCTATATTACCTAAAGCAATAACCATTCCACTTATTGTATTCTCTGTTTCAAATAATTGATAGATTTTTTTGGGCAAGGCTTCTCGTCCCTTGTCCGTAATTGCGAATACCTGTTTGTCCGGTCTATGCTCTTCTTTAATAATCTCTACTACTTCAATCAATCCTTGTTTTACCAAGGACTCAAAATGATAGTATAGCTTACTTTCCGTTACTCCTCCCAATTGATCTAAAGGAATTGGCTCCGAAAGCTCTTTTTTTAACTTATAAGGATAGTTTCTGTCTTTCATTAATTTGCCCAATATATAAACTTGGATTGCCATAAATTTACGCCCCTTTGGCAAGAATTATATCCATTGTAGCAAACTTATACAGGGATTTCAGTACTACTCTTGATGTCTTTCTTTTCCTCTGCCTCTGGTGCCTCAATAGGCACAGATTTATGGAGAAATGTTGCAAGTAAAATATTGATAAGCATTGCTCCAAGACCAACTGCTACCATTCCCCATATATATGGCGCAGGACTAACACTTCCATACATATTAGCAAAATAAGCTTGAACAGAATAATACATCGGAGAAACATAACTCATCCATTCATAAGGCCCATACATCATATCACGAGCAATAGTAGCCCCGTTAGCAATAGTTTGTATTAATAGCACTGGAATATTTATAATCATTCCTCCTTCACCTATAAGGAAGATGAACATGGCAGTGAAGTTAAACGCCACCATATAATTTAGGACCTGTTGTCCAAATAAACCAAAGAATAAGTCTCCAACAGGTTCATTTACTAGATAAGTAATACCCATTGCAGCTAATGCTGCTAATATGGCAATCATTAATGCTGTTACCTGTACATATATAAACAAGAGAGTTTTACTTGCTTTTCCACGACTTTCTTTAAAGGAAGCTACTAATTGCATGGCTGCAATCATTGCTCCTACATACCCTGCCATCGTCAAGAACATTGGTAGCATATTGTTATGCATACCATCTGGGATATCATTAATCGTTACAACATTTCCCACATAAGAGGTTTCAATCATTTCAGCCATTGCTGCAGCCTGCTCCTCAGGCACGTTGAAGTTCATTAGGACTCCTTGTGCTGTTTGTTGAGAAAACTGAGCACTTAATTGATTATTAATTTGCGTCACAATGGAAGTCATGGAGGAGGAAACCACCGTTGCTCCCGCTTCATTTACTGTAAAGTCGATACTAGAAGAAACTTCTCCGTTTTGTATATCTGCAGAAAAGGTTTCTGGAATGTGGATTACTAGTGTTAAATCACTTTCCCCTAATTGCTCTAACGCTTCTTTATTGGAGATATTCGTTTTAATTTCTTTAAAAGGTAAATTTTCTTTTAGTTGACCAGCTATCGTATCACCGTATTCGCCTGCATCATCATTCACAATGGCGATTGGAAGCTGATCAATATTCCCTGGGATTGCTGTATATCCAGGCAAGAATATCCCTAGCATAGCAACTGCGTAAAAAATCCCCATAAAAATAGAAGCAATAGCTCCTCTTGTCTTTAAGAACTGCGTAAATTTCATTATTGTGTATCCCTTCCTTGTTTTAACTTATATTTTAACTCTAATAAAACCACTCAAATTAGAGTACTTTAATTAAACCACTTAGTCAGTATAATACTTTATTTTTTCCGAAGCAAAGGTTTAATAAAATAGAAATATATTTTCAGTGATTTTTTGTCTAAAATAAGAAAAGCCTTCGTTTTAACAAAAAAAGACACCCCAAAGTGGGATGTCTATGATTAAAATACCTTTTTCCTATAGATACGGATAGAAAACAACCATGATGCAAAGTAAATAACTAAAACGATACCCGAAGCGTAAACAAATAATTCTATATCTGAAAGCGTTAGAATCTGAGCAATCAACTCTCTTATTTTATCGTTAATAGCAAATAAATTTGCAAGAGCAAGATAAAATGCAAATAGAACCATTACTCCAATTAATAAATATTGTGATTTAAATTTAAATGAAAAAGGAAGCATGAACGAAACCGCAAGCAAAACGATTCCAAGTATCAGTAGTATTTCCTTCCATATAAATACTTCTTCGCTTCCATGAATCAAAAAATCCCCTACATAAATGAAACATACAAACAGTAATGTAAACACTACAGCACCAACATATTTTGATCCAACAATTTCCTTTCTCGTGTAAGGTAAGGAATTCAGTAGAGTTTGAATGCTTGCTTTTTCATCTATGCTAAACGTATTCATCACAATGACAATACTAAACCAAATTCCTAGCCAAATAGATGAAACCTCATTACCACCACTTAATAGTAAAAAGACAACTAACATCCCTAAGAGGATCAGGAAAGTTTTCTTTTGGGCTATAATATCCTTCCACAATAATCTAAGCATAGGAAAGTCCCCCTTGTTTTGTATAATACATAATATCCTCTAGTGATGGTTTCTCTATCACTACCGTTTCTCCAAATATGCTCTCCACACGGTCTTTATTGCTAGTTAATGCCTCAAAGCCACTATTTGTTTTTTTAACCGATATGAATTCACGTTCAATCTCTCTGTCCAATAAATCAAGCTTACCTTTAACAATTGCATACTCTTCTTCTATTTTATAAAACTCTTTCGTAAAAATAAGACTTCCATCATGAATAAAGGTAATGTAATCCGCGATACGATCTAAGTCTGTCGTAATATGAGTAGAAAAGAAAATGGTTTTATTCTCATCCTGCATTAAATCATGCAATATATCTAAAAGCTCTCTTCGGAAAATTGGATCAAGACCAGACGTGGGTTCATCCATAATAATTAGCTCCGCATGGTGGGATAGTGCAAAAGCTAGAGAAACCTTCATTTTCATTCCCTTTGAAAAAGTCTTAATAGCTTTATTAAGTGGAAGCTCGAAGTATTCTACATAATGCTTAAAGATATTGTCGTCCCAGTTTTTATAAGATAGGCTCATAATTCTTTTCATTTCTTTTAACGTTAGGTGTTCGTAGTAGATGTTGTCATCATATACAAAGCCTATCCGTTCCTTTATTTCTTTTTCATGCTCCTTGTAATCCTTTCCAAAAACAGAAATGGAACCACTATCTGGTTTCAGGAGATTCATAATCAGTTTAATCGTCGTTGATTTTCCAGCACCATTACCACCGATGAATCCATTCACATAACCCTTTTTTACTGTTAAAGACAAATCCTTTATCTCAAATCCTTTAAACGATTTATGGACGTTTTGACATTCAACTACATTCTCCATTATTCATCCTCCCCATAAAGTAAAATCAGTAACTCCTTCAACTCCGTTAAGCTCATCCCCATCTCTTTACTATTGTGGATAGCATGTAAGAGTGTTTCCTCAATGACCTTCATTTTTCTTTCCTTCATCATTTCCATGTTTTGTTCGGAAACAAAGGACCCCTTGCCAACAATGGAATAGATAAATCCATTTTTTTCGAGCTCCTCATAGGCACGTTTTGTTGTAATGAGACTGATATTTAAGTCCTTTGCAAGCTGGCGCATGGATGGGAGTGATTCCCCCTCCAGTATTTCCCCAGTTAAGATTAACTTCTTCACCTGGTTTGTTATCTGCTCATAAATTGGCTCTTTTGAGTTATTCGAAATAATAATTTGCATGCAAAAACCTCTTTTATGATTAATGTGTATACACTATATATACAATATACACACGCCAAATTACTTTTGCAAGTATTTATTTAAAATTTTCAGACCTCTCTCTTGCAGACTGCAAAAAAATCACCTGCTCTACATGAACAGGTGGTTGAAGCATTATTTAAATAGCTGAGAAAAGAAGCGACCTATAGTTAGAAGAATATCGCCTAAAGTGATTGCCGTATCAAATCGATCGACTTTATCATTTTCTTTACTAGTTTTCGAGTGAGATACGGTCTCCCCTTGAATCGGCTCATTGCCTTTCAAACGGATGCGAATAGATTTACCAGTATGATAATCCTGGGAGTCCATCACTTGGAAGTGTAAGTGTGCCTCGGAGGAATTTCCTGAGTTTCCACACTGTCCAATTAGCTGTCCCTGCTCCACCATTTCACCTTCCTTTACTAAGATAGAGCCTTTCTTTAAATGGGCAAGCATCGAATACTCCTTATGGTCATGCTCTATTACCACGCAATTCCCCTCGGCAATAGCCTCGTTCATTACTCCAGGAACATTATCCTCTATCCCATCGAGTACCTTTACTACCTTCCCATCAGCAGGAGCAAAAATTTCCTTTCCGTACGCATAGTAGTGTTCGTTTTGCTCTCCAGAGCCTTCAAAGGATTGCTTCTCCTTTTCTATCACTAAATCATACGCATACCTCTGCTGCTCATAGGCATAGTGGTAATTTACGAATTCGTTGGTGCCTCCCCAAAACACAAGCCAACCTTCTGCAATAGGCATTTGATATGTATTTTTTGTATATGCTTTATCGCTTCTTGGATACGTCAAAAATGGTCTGAGATAAATACTGTGTATAACGTTCATTTCATCAAAGGCGACAGCAATTCCTTTCTGACGCTTAGTATCTAGCCAAATATATTGAGTTAGGTGATGCATCGAGGTACTCATTTCTAACTGATACTCTTTTACGCCTTTATTATAGTCCTTTCCCATCTGTTCAAATTGCTCTAAGCTTACTAATGCTTGAAAATCTTTTATAGCTTGTGAATAAATAGGTGCAAAATTTTCTTGTATAAAGTGTCCTCCAAAATTGTCAGGAGTAATTTCTCTTCCAACGGCACTTTCCAATAGAAACACCTCTCCCTTTAGAACTTCTTCTCTTTTATACGGTAAAACTAACAAAAAAGGTTCACTATTCGCAATTAAACAGGGCAAAGGATAGATACAGGAATGCAATGGCTCCAGTTATAATAAAATTTATGTGTTTATATGGAGGAATGTAAATTGAAAAAATGGCTAGCCGCAGGTGCATTTATCGGCATGATCCTTTTAGGATATACCACTACTGCACAAGCAACATATTTTGAGGATAATATGAAAGAAGCACCGTTCTGGTACCCGGACACGCGTATTGAGAAAGTACCAGACTATTCATATGACTACTATCGCATTCAGTTAGAAAAAGATTCGTACATCACCTTTACCCTAGATGATCCAAGCAAAGGTAAAGCTGATATATTACTATCCATTTTAGAGGATAACGGTTCAACCCATGGTCGTGATATTGCACACTTCCGATCTACCGAGGAAGATGGAGATATAAACCAAACGGTGGAACACATACAGCTGCGGGCTGGTACTTACTATATTCGGATAGATGGTCCAGACAAAGAGGGTTATAATGCCATCTACTCCATTTCACCTTTAAAAACATCCATCGATTTAGAACCAAATGATTCAATAGCTCAAGCAAATCCCATTATGCTTAACAGCAGAGTTAGTAGTGTGGGAAGCATCTACGATGATGAGGATTTTTACTCTTTCACAATTGACAAGCCGAGCAAGGTAATACTTGAAACGGAAGCTTATATGCCAAAATCATTTTCTAATTTAAATGGTCGTTTATACATGGAGGTATTTGATGAAAGGGGGAGAATGTATTTATATACGATGTCCTCCCAAACTTGGTCTGATGATGATCTTGAAATGCTGCTACCCGGAAAATATTTTGTCAAGATCAGACGTAATGGATCGTCTTACAATCCTTATTATCACTTCACTATACATGCAGAGGAAATTACCCATCCTGAAACCTTTAAAAATAGCCTTTTTGGAACAACGCTTCTAGCAGGCCAGGAAGTAAGAGGATTTTTATCTCATAATGATGAATACTTCTTCACTTTAGATCATGAACAGAAGGTAAAAATAAACGTGTGGACAGACTCTCCTCAAAGAATCTCAGGCACATTACACTCAATCGATACTGCAGGAAACGAGAAGCAAATCTTGAATCGTCTCACCTACGAGTACCAAAATGGATTACTAACCATTACTGTTTTTCTGCAGCCCGGTAATTACTTATTTGAACCTAGTACATTATACTCTCAGACAGACGAAGTGAATTATACTGTAAAGTTTGCGGAAGTTACTTATAAGGATATCCCGGAGCACTATCGTTATTATCAGGAAATCATGAGCCTATCCACAAAAGGCATTATTAATGGATATAATGATGGAACCTTTTTGCCTACAAAGGCCATTACAAGAAGACAGGTATTCACGATGCTTTCCCGCTATGATGGATTACAACTGTCTAAAGTCAGAGATATGATACCTTTTAAGGATTTAAAGCATTTCAGTACAGATCACCAACTGATTTATCCATTTTATGAAGCTGGAATAATAGATGGCAACAACGGCAGGATGAATCTCTCTAGCCAGTTAACACGTGCACAGCTAGCTAAAATTTTAGTGAATACTTTTGACCTGAAGCTTGAAGGGGAAGGTCTGAAATGGAAGGATGTTTCTCCAGCTCATGGTTCCTATAAATATATTCAAATACTTGCTTCCCATGGAATTACACTTGGAGATAACGGCAACTATATGCCAAACAAGCCCGTCAGCCGTGAGCACTTTTCAGTTTTCTTAGACCGAACACTGCTACTAGTAAATAAATAAGAAATGCAAAAGCCCCTATCCTGCGAAAGGATAGAGGGCTATTTTTTATCAGTTAGCTTTCCTACAATAAAACCTAAAAAAATATTTGTAATGATTAATGGTGTGGCTTCCCCAGCAATAATAAATGTCAGAATACCTCCTACCGCTCCAATTAGTATTCCATTTATACTCATAGAATCTCCTCCAATATTTTTATATTACTATAAAAAGAGGAAAAATAGGATTATTTAGGGAACATCTAGCAATATGGCATTACGTAAGTTTTTTTGGCATTTTCCAAAAGAATGCCACGACCAGGCAGAGAGCCATCGTGATAGCAGCAAAATAGTATGGATAGTTTATATCGATATCAAAAAGCTCTCCACCTAAAATCGGACCAATGACATTTGCGAGAGACGTAAACATCGAATTCATACCACCAACAAACCCTTGATCGTTTCCAGCTATTTTGGATAAGTAGTTAGTCGCAGCCGGACGAATTAAATCAAATCCTACAAACACAACAAACGTTACTAACAAAACGCTCCAATACGAATTTACTGCAGTGAGCATAAAAACTAAAAC
>CAKQHO010000103.1 GCA_934234185.1 uncultured Psychrobacillus sp.
CTGACAAGCCAGAAGAAAACGCTGGCGGCGGAATGCCTGACATGGGTGGCATGGGCGGAATGGGCGGCATGATGTAATCTTGCCCCTAACCCTTGATATATAGGGATTCGGAAGGTTATGAAAAGTGGAATGCTAACTTTTTGCTAACTTTCACTATAAGAAGACCTGTAATCAGGAATTTTAGAGGAGACCTTTCGTAAGTTCACTGAACTTGCGGGAGGTCTTTTCTTCTATATTTTTTGTCATGTGTGCGTAGATGTTCATGGTTGTATTTATGTCAGCATGCCCCAATCTTTCCTGAATCTCTTTAACTCCTGCGCTAGCTTCGATGAGAAGAGATGTGTGAGTATGCCTAAAGCTATGAGGTGTTATGTGCTTATCAGTGTCCGTGTATTTCAACAATCGCTGTAGCCTTAGCATAACCTTCTTCATGACTCTTGGATGACCATGATTTTCTGCAAAGATAAAATCATGGTTTTTATATATTGGTCGTTGTTTCATTATCAACTTCTTTTGTTCATGCTTATGATCTTTAAATAAGGATATAAGCATATCGTCAATCATAATAGTCCGAATAGACTTTTTTGTTTTAGGAGTAAGAATTTCATAATCATCTTGTTTATTATTGGGGTTATAGTAGGTCTTCGTTATCCGTAATGTCTTTTTCTTGAAGTCTAAATCACTCCACTTTAGTGCTAGAAGCTCTCCTAAACGAATCCCTGTATATGCCAAGGTAGCGAAAGTCAGCAAATCTAAGTCCAAGCCATGCTTTCTTGTAAGACTTAGAAAGGTTTTAAGCTCATCAAGCTCCAAAAATTTCTCTTGAATTGTCTCATCTTCTATTTCCTTTACAGTTAAATGTTTTTTCGGCATGACAAAACTATCAGTAGGGTTATGTTGGATTAAATCAACCCTTATAGCATGCTTGAAAATCATATTTCCCGTTGTATGAATACTGTCAATGTAGTTTCGACTGTATTTTTTATTCAATTCGTTGATTCGAGCCTGATACATGTGTTTCGTAATCTTCCGAATGGGGAGATGTCCCCAAGCAGATATAAGATGCTTCATCGCTATCTTTCGAGCCCTTACACTGCTAACTTTTGTTTGAGTAGCATAATAGGAAAGCCACTCGTCAGCAAATGTTTCAAAAGTAATGTTCGATTCTTTGATTAATTGTCCGTTCTGTATGCTTTCCTCTAGTTTGTTTGCAGCTAATTGAGCCTCTTTTTTGGTTTTGAATCCGGACTTCGTTATTTGACGCCGTTTTCCGGTTGCTGGATCGTTAGCGACATTTACAATATAGGCCCACTTGTTTCCGCGTTTATGGATAAAAGCCATTACCGTATCACCTCCTTTCAACGATATTCACTAATAAATCTCTTATTTAAATCCGTTTTTTTTCACATACTGAGGGAACATTCTTTCTAGCATTTCTGAGATTTTATCTCGTTCCCCTTTAGTAAGCTGATGACCATAGTATGTTATAACATCTTTATTAAGGAATATAGATAGGTCATCTAAGTATGTTTCTTTCTCTTGTGAGATTTCCCTGGCATGTAATGAATTATCAGAAAGAGTAGGATAGGAAGATCTTCTTTTGACTGCCTCAATTCCAGTGTAAAGTTTGAGACCTTCTGGAGTTTCTTGAAAGAAAAAATCATCTTTATTAACATATCCAGCCTTGTCTAATAATTCGTAGTAATCTACAGAAAGCTTTGAGGCTAATTTTTGTAAAACCTCAGGCGTGGGCTTTCTTTCTTTCTTCGAACGAGGATCAAACCCATTTTCTAATGTGCGTAAATAAGTATGACTTAGACCGGTTATCTGCTCCATTTCTCGAAAGGTACGTTCTCCACGTAGTTCTCTTAGGTAATTTCCGAAATCGTTCATATGACCCATCCTTAGGAAAAATTTAAAAAAATGTCATTTTTTTCTTGAAGTTGATTTATCGTTAGTATATCTTATTCACAAGGAGGTGTAAACCATGGTTTCCAAACATGGTAGTGGGTGACACGATTAGGAATGCAAATTTTTTTGTATTTTTTGTAAACCATGGTTTCCAAACATGGTAGTGGATAACACGATTAGGAATGCAATTTTTTTTGTATTTTTGTAAACCATGAATTCCAAAGAATGGGGTGAATTGCTTTTGGTTACTGTGAAAATTGATGAAGAAGAATTAAAAGAATTATATCTTCAAAGAGTTGAAGAGCATTTAAAAGAATTAGAGACAGATGTGTTCTTCATGAATTCCAAACAATTATCTGCTTATTTAAACATGTCTTGGAATACAATTATTACTCATTTTTTACATGATGAGGATTTTCCGAAAGTTCGCGTAGGTTCAAAATGGCTATTTAATAAAAAAGAGGTGCAGCAATATATGAATAAGTATTATGTTGAGGTCCGAAATAATGGTGGGGATTTTTTGAAATATAAGAGAAAGGGCTGATTTTTATTATAGGGGTAAGTAACGAAGAGAAAATAAAAAGCCTACTAACTCATGGCACTGAATTAGTAGGGTTAAAAAATGGCATTACATCTTTATTTTATATTCTGCTAAATAGTAACGCAATCTTTTCTATTCAGATAGAGAGTGGTGAGTTTGCTGATGGATAAACCACTACAAGAAAAATGGAAGATACCATATCCCTTCTCGATAATTGAGAGTGAGCTCTACCGAATTGAATATAAGAATCTAAATGGGAGAATGGAAGAATCGTTAAAGAAAATTAGTAGAAATGCTCCTGTTGTTACCAAGATGTATAAGCATACAGAAAGAAATGATGTATTTTACGAGATATTTTGGGAAAACAAGGGGGATTTATACTACGAGACTATTTCAGCTGGTGTATTAGCCTCAAAGAAGGAACTATTGAAGTTGGCCGATAAGGGATTAAGTTGTAATGATACAAATGCAAAATACTTTGTAGAATACTTTGACCTCTTTATAGGGCAGAATGACATACCTAAGATTGAGATGACAGACAGAATCGGTTTAATAAAAGATAGGTTTGTTCATCCATTGGTAGAAAAAAATCTAAAGGTATTACCAAATGACATTGGAGAGCAGCAGTTATTGGAATCCTTCCAAACAAAAGGAACGTTTAAAGGGTGGATTCATAATGTATTTAACTTAATTAATGACCATCCTAAAGCCGTTCTCCCGGTATTAGCATCATTTGCCTCTGCCATCCTACATGAAGCTGATTTAAAACCGATAGTAGTAGATGTATCAGGAACATCAAGTACGGGGAAAAGTGGTCTTATGCGCATATGTGCTTCAATATGGGGTGAGCCTGAAAAATATGTTGGTACATTTAATACAACGCTTGTTGCTATAGAAAGGCGTTCGACATTTTTAAATTCATTCCCACATATACTGGATGATTCAAATGGAGCCAACGACTCAAGGTTTATTCAACCTATGATCTATCAATATGTAAATAATACTGGAAAGCAAAGAGGAAGTATATACGGAAGTCAGCGCACAGACTCATGGAACTCCTTAATGATCACATCTGGAGAAAATGAAATAGTAACTTACGCAAATGCACAAGGGGTTCCGGCTAGGGTAATTCTTATTACACAATTTGCTTTTGAAAATGTAGAAGCAGATTTCTTAAGCAAGCTCTACAAATCTGTTAAAAATAACTATGGAGTTATAGGGATTGAGTTTCTAAAACGTTGGAAAAGTAGCCGGGAGCGGTATTTGAATAAATTCATAGAATATGAAAAGGAGTATTTAGAAGTTAGTAATGATAATGCTGTATTAAAGAGAGTATCTCGGCACTATGCTTTCATTGTCTTTACCGGTCATGTGTTGAATGATTTATTTCGTCAAGAAGGTTTACAAGTTGATTTAAAGGCACTTCAACACCTATATATAGAAATGAACAAGTTGAATAATTCGGCAGATATGCCATTACTGGAGCTGCAGAATGCATTAGAAGAGATTGATGCTAACAGAAACAAGCTTTATAGCGACTTTGAGCCACATGGATCTATTAACGCTTTTTATCACAATGGAGAATTTTATTTTGCACCAGCCTATCTTAAAGAAAGGTTAGGAGCAAATGAAAAGCAGATCCGGTATTTGTGGATGAAAAGGGGGTTTATTATGAAATTCTCAAATAGAGGAAATGATGTTGATTATAAAGTGATTAAGAAAAACAAGAGATCCTTTAGAGCTGTGCAGGTAAATAAGGATATTATCAGTAAGCTAGGGTTTGATTTTTCTTAAAGTAACATAGTTACAAAGAGGTTACACATGAGTGTGCCTCTCTTTTATTTAGGGGAATCAAGAATTGCTTGAAAAAATTGGAGTTGTTTATAATCGGTTACACAAGATACAATTTCTTGGTATTAGGATAAATGATTTTTACTTATAGATAAAGTAATTGACGTTGTTAGAAAAACATGTAACTTTGTAACCTGGCTATATTGTGTATTAGAACTATGTTTAGGTTAAGGGATAAAGGCAATCATACCTTGTATCTTTACATGTAGTATTTTCTGGATAAATGTAACTTTTCTTGTAGCATTCGTGGAGGTAAAAAGTATGAAAAGCGAAAAAGATAAATACAAAACCGTAAGGATCCACCCTGAAGACTACAGGGATTTAAGGGTAATGGCGTATCACAAACATTTGACAATGGTTGACTGTGTTTCATATTTAATTAATGAAGAGAAGAGAAGAATACTAGAAGATAAAATAGATACACTAGAAGTAATACCTTTTATCAATATTCACCATAAGGAACTATTCATAAAGTATGTGGGGACCTTCCCGTGGGATATAAGAGACACTCATAATCTAGTGATTTTCTATACTTATGCTGCCTTGGGGATAATTAAAGAAGATAAGTATTCTAATTGGCAAAGGGATTGGGAAGATACAATATATGAGAGCAAATCATCTGGTCAGTTTAGCGAACTTGATGAAAAAGGTAAGCAGTTAGTGGAGTTTGCCAGTGTTGTTTTAAAGGCAGATCACGAAGCGATTGTTAAAGTACTTTTAAATATAGATGATAGTAATTTATCTATTGCTAAAGCAATGGTCCGATTGAAATTTAATGGAATAGAGAAGCTTGTTATCTGATAATATTCATTTTGAAAGTTATTTAATACTGTTATTAAAATATAGGAACCTTACTATAGATAATGTCTTAAACTGGTACAAGTAGGTAAGATACTTCTCTCGAGAATCCTATCTGCATGTACCAGTTTATTTTAGCTATCTCCTTTGTTCCGTTAACGTTTCTAATTACGTTTTATCTCGTTGTTAATTAATGAAAAAATCGCCATGAATATACCCGATAAAAAGAAAGCAATTGAGATTGTAATGCTAAATTTATAATAGGAAATAATAGTAGTAAAAAACATGATGAATAACCAAAGTATTGCAAGTGAATTTCTCATGACCTTCTCCTTTCTGTTACAATTCTTTATATCTCCTTTGCTCCACTTGTCTTCCAGTAGTATTGGCTAAACACTTCTGCGAAAGCTTGAATGGTATTATTGAGTTCATCTGTGTTGTTATCTACTCCTCCTACTTCTAAAAGAATAGCGTTTTCAGATAAATCCTGATTGTACACGCCATTACCCATCGTTTTATTTTTCGAAAATACGCCTTTACTTAACCCAGGATATACTTTCTCAATAGCTTCATGTAACTCTTTCGATAGTTTGAGATTTTTTTCGAAATTTTTGCTGTCCTCCCCAATAATAAAAAATAACCTAGCATAACTTTTATTTTTAATATTAACGGTAGTGTTTTTCTTTCTTAGAGAATCACGATGAATATCAATTAAGTAATTAATATCTTTATTACTTGAAAGTACATCAGTGACGAGGCCTCTAGAATATTGGTAAGATTGGTTCGTATTCCATCCCCTTTTGCTTAATTCCTTAGCAACATTAGTCTTGTTATGATCTGTACCTATTCCCTTTTCTTCTAATGCTTGTTTTAATTTACTTCCCACAGATATAATATTGACATTTTCGTCAGTACTTGTTGCTTCATCAGGTACTTCTGCATTTTTTAGTGAGGGTAAAAATGCTTCCCAGCTATGTGAATGATAAAGATATACAACCTTTCTTCCTTGTGTTGTTTTCTTAATACTATTATTATCTTGTTCTTTTTTAGTAGTCTTCTCTTGTTTAGTTATTTCAGTTTCATTTATCTGTCTTTCTTTTAATACCTCTTCAATTGGTGGAGGAGATTCATTTGGTAATGTAGTATAGTCGGTTCCTATGCCAGCTACTTGTATTTTTGTGTCAAAGAAATGAAAAGCTGGCAGTTCTCTTCCTAAAAATGTTCTAGGATCTTCAATATCTATTGATGTTATAACCTTAAAAGATTCTTCAGTTAAAGATATTGATTCAATAGTGTTGTCATCAATCAGATTTTTATTTGCATCTTTTATAAGTAATAAGCAAATTTTACATTCGTTTGTGTTTTGATTATACGAATTAATAAATTCGGGAGTTATCTTATATGAAGAGATGGTAATCAAAGCAATAAGTAAGAAAGAGAGAGAAAAAAATATAACGGTAATATTGATAATTATATAAATGTTTTTCATTTCAACCTCCTTAATAATAGTTATGTAGAAATCGCTAGGTATATAACAATGGATTCTATATTTTCACTATAAATATAGTTTTGAAAGAGTTGGGATGTAGGAGGTATCTATCTACTAAACAAAGGTAGAGGATAAAAAGAAAGAGCATAAGGAAAAACTGATATCACCCAAGGTGATATACTAGGCAAAGCCTAGTGTTTTTATGATATCGTTTAATCTTTATAGGTGGGCTTGAATGGGACTTGATTTTATACGTTTTTTAGTAACGTGGGCTTATGCGGGATATGATGATTTTTAATAATGGGCTTATCCGGGCGCTGTGTTTATAAATGAAAAGGGTAGCTATCTCAATTCATTCTTAGATGATAAATTAGAAATTGAATGCATAATTAATGGTTCAAAATTTGATGAATTTAAACAAACAATAACTGAGAGTTTGAAGCACAAGGGAAATTACTTTAAGAAAAAATGATAAGCATGATTTATGAAAAAGAGAGCTAGATTTATCAAAGATGACTTGACATGAGGAGTATTTATCCCCTCATGTTTTTGTTTTAATTTAGGACCCACTTAAGCCCCTAAATAAAAAAATATATATCCCACTTAAGCCCACCAATCATAAAAACAAGGGAAAGTTAGGTCCCATATAAGCCCACTGTTAAGGATTTCATGTCCCCATTAAAACACTAGGCTTTGCCTAGGTTCACAACGTAGTTGGGAACAGTTTTTCCTTATGCTCTTTCTCTCTCAAAATCCTTTAGAACCATATTTTTACTTTCGTTGAGAATTTAAACAACTTCCCTACTCATAGGCTAGATCATGACATCCGATTTATTTTTTATGAGTCGGCTTAAATGAAACTATAGCGTTTTTGCATCTATTTTAATTGTCCTCAATCGCTGCAAGATTCTCTCCGTAAAATCAAAGGCATCTTCTACAAAGTTACCGTTTGCATTGGCAATAACTATGCTCTGCATTGTACCATTTTTCACGAGTCTTAAATTTCCTTTGCCTAATTAACTAGCAAAATGCAATTTATATTTCACACCTTAAAACTTCTAATATATGGTAAAGTAGTCTTGTGTAGTTGTTTTGTGAAATTATGTAAAATGCAATCCGGATGTGAAATGGAGGAAAACAGTTTGTCTACAGCTAATAGTGAATATAAGAAGTTTTTATCTCTCAACTCACATAAGTTCAGTGGTTATGAAATAAAGCTTTCAAAACTTATTTTGGAGAACTTTAGTAAAATTGACTCAACTAGTAATGCTCGTGGTAATCGAGGGAAATTGATAGCAAAATTAATAGAACAACAAGGAGATGAAGTTTCTGAAGAAATTAATTTTGATAAAACTACGATAGACAATATGGATGAAGAAATTAGTAGATTATCAAGTATCACTATAGAAAATTTCCGAGGGTTCTCTGACAAGAATATTTTTGAATTTAAAAATCCGTATACATTTGTTTATGGGCCTAATGGAACAGGTAAGTCGAGTCTTTGTGAGGCATTGGAATATTCATTATTAGGTACAATTGATGAAGCTCAAAATAAGCGTATAGAGGTCACAGAGTATATTAAGAACGTATATTCAAAAAAAGGGCAGCCGCCTCTATTAATGGGAATCAACCGGTTAAATGAAGATGTGAGTATCATACCCAATTCTAGAAAATATGGATTTTGCTTTATAGAAAGAAATCGTATTGAAGGATTTGCTAGAATAGCGGCAAATACTCGTCAATCTCAACAACAGAGATTAGCCATTCTATTTGGGTTAGAAAGTTTTAATAGTTTTGTTACTAATTTCAATGAAACTATAGATACCTATCTTGATTGTCGCGGAAAAAAAAGTGAAGAGCTGGCTCAAAAAGAAAAGCAAATAGCGGCACATAAGACAGAAATAGAACAAATAGCTTTGAAAAAAGATAGTATTAAAAAACAAGAAAAAGAGTTACTCGACAGTTATCCTGGTGTTGAAAAAGTTGAACATTTAAAGAGGAAAATATCTAGTGACGGTCCTGATTTAGGATTTATTCAACAAAATAACAAAGAGATAGCCGAGTTATCTACTTTAAAATACAGGGAAGATCCGGGAATTGATCGAATACAAGTTTTAAATGAGGATATTAGGAAAAATATTGATAAATACAATTTACTTCAGGAACAAATAAAAAAGTATAAAGCTGATTTATCATTAAAAGATTTATATAATTCTATATTGAAATATAGAGAAGTATATATAAATAATTGTCCAGCCTGCGAATCTGAATTATATATAGATAATCGATTGATGGTGCCTAAAGATCCTTTCTTAAATGCAGAAAAAGGTATTGAGGAATTAACACAGGTAATTAGCTTAGAAGAAAGTATTGAAAAATTAGAAAGCCAAATTCACTCTATGATTCAGTCTCTTACGAATCAATTTCCTCAAATAGTTAGTATAGCGGAATCAATTGATTTTGCAGATTGTGAAGTTATCAAGGCATTAAATGATGGGTTAATTAAATGTGATAGAAAGATAGAAAATATTTTAGATACTGTAGAAACACTTTGCTATCATAATAAAACGATAATTAGATTGAAAGATGAACTTGTAGAATACAATGGTAAGGTAAGAGAAGTAGAGAGTAAAATAGATACTTTAAGAAAAAAAAACTCAGAGTATGAAAAAACTTTGAGTAGTATTTCAGATATTTCTGCTAAGTATAAGTCTGTCGTTGAAAGTGAAAGAATATCAAGTGATGCAATTGAATCATTCAATAAAGAAAATGAGGAATTGATTAAACAAGTTCAAGAGGAAAAATTGGTTGTGGAACGAAACCAGAAATATTCTGAAGCATATAAATCCTTTAAAACTAAATTAGAAGAATATAATGATGCGTTGCCGGCATCTCTGGTAAAAGACTTAAGCAAAAATACTATGAAATTTTACAATTTGATTAATAGAAATGATTATGAGTATGATTTACTTGAAAACATCTATCTTCCTCAAAATGCTGGTGAAAAAATGAAAATTACTTTTAGAGATGGAAATGAATGCGATGCACTACATGTACTAAGTGAGGGACATTTAAGATGTTTAGGTCTGGCAATTCTGTTAGCAAAAAATGTTGGTGATAAGCTCCCCTTTATTATTTTTGATGATGTAGTTAATGCTATTGATGATGAGCATCGAAGGGGAATTATAGCGACATTATTTGAGGATTCCCAAATTAGCAAAAAACAGCTAATTATAACAACTCATGGAGAAGAGTTTGTGAAAGATCTAGAAAATAATATTCCTATAAAAGAATACCCCAATAAAGTTACAAGAATTGACTTACTCAAGTTTGAAGAATTAAATAAAATTACTGTGAAGTTAAATCTTCCAAGAAATTACTTAGTGATTGCTCAGAATAGATTAATAGAAAATCAATATCGTGATTGTTTAGCTAATTGTAGAAGGGCTTTAGAAAACATTTTATACAGATTATGGAAAAAGATGGCGAAGAAATACAATGTTCAGGTTTCTGTACAACTACGAACACCAGAAAGTAAGCCTGATATAATGACGACAGCAAAAGCTTTAAATAAAATTATAAGAAAACAGACAAATGGAGAGTTCTCAGAAGTTTTTCCACTATTGGAAGAGCTAGTCGGTGAAAAATATAAGCATAGTATTGAATGGAATTATTTGAATAAAGGTACTCATGATGAAGAAAGAGATTCAGAATTTGATCGAAGTGTTGTTAGAGATATTTTGTCACTTCTCGAGTCAATCGACGATAAAGTAATGCAGTAATACATGAATTGAAAAATATAAATTTTTAATAATATTCGCAAAGAAGGGGGATAATATGACTTTTTATGAAGACGAAGTACCAGAATCATTAGAGTTAAATGAGGTATATACTGCAAATCAAATTGGTATATATCTTAACACACACAAGAGGACGGTTATCCTAACTGATTTTAATCATTTTGCATATGATAGTAATGATTTGAAATTTAAGATAGTTAATAAAATAGAGCGTTATGTGCATAGATACTCTGATAACGATTCATACGCTTTGAGTATACCAAATAAAAAAAGTGAAGTTATTGAAATTAAACGAATATATTAAATGCTTTATGTAGCCATCCGGATGCTTTTTGTGCAGCAAAATGTCTCCTTTTTGTTTAATGCCAAGACTAGGGTAAGCATTCCTTCGGGAATGCTTTTATATTTGTTAAATTAAATAAATCTGCTCACGCTATACCTTTGTTCAGTTAAGTGAAGACTGTTCAATGTAATACAGAAAATTACATGTATTATCTGGTATTACAGAAAGTTTTAAGCGTTTAGCGCAAATTAAAAGAATCCATTTGAAATGAGATTAACCAAAATGGATCCTTTAGAATCTTAAATTCTATTAGACTTTTTAATATGATACTTTTTGATATTCTTTATTTTTGTTGAAGCAAAATCCTGTCTCGGTATAAGTGATTGAGAGCTATCATTATCCATACTAATTTGAAATCCTGTCTTGTTATAACTCTGTTCGTGGTTTCTTATATTTGGATGAGCGTTAGCGTTAGATTCTTTTATTTGATTACTTGGTGTATGGGGAATAATAGCGTCTTGAGCTTCCATTTCTTGATGTAGTCCAGGAAATTGATTGTCTCCGTTTTTTTCTTGTAGTTGAAGTTCATGGTCTGTGTTGGGAATGAAATTCTTATTAACTTCTGAGTAATCCCTTGGTAGGTCAATATTCTGACTTGTATGTTGACCTTTAGTCTGTGTACGATTAGAAGCGGGTAACTTATTCTTCGGGTTATCGGTGGAATGAGTTTTTTCTCCTTTTCCATTGTGTAGGCTTCTTTCATTCAGTCCATGAGCAAGTCCAGTAATCCTAGTCATCCCATCAGAACTTCTTAATGCAATAGACTTACCGGAACTTATTCCCCCCTGAATTCCTTTGCTTATTCCTTTAGTGCCTGCGTATGCCCCTGCTATAGCTCCCCAACCAGATTTGAGACCAGCATCAATACCGAACAGCCTTTCCACTATATTGGGTCCATCAATTACTGCAAGAGAAAAAGCAAACAATGCAATAAGATAGGCGACGCCGTCTAATTTATCTGTAATAAAAGAAGTTCCTATAATATAAATTTTCATGGATAGGAAAATCATGAAGGTGGTTAAGAAAATATTTAATATACTCTGTAGAACCTTTTTTGTTTTTTGACCAGAATGTAAGTCAGCAGGAGCAATTATGGTTACTAGGACATAATTGAATGTCAGTTCAAAGAAAAGTTTCGCCAATTTGATAGAAATGGTTAGTAAAGTAAAGGCGGTAATGCTTAAGGTTACGATGATTGTCCAGAAATTCCATCCCCACCTATAGTATTTTTCATCCAATACAGTAAACCATCCATTGTCTAAATCGACTTTTTGTAGGTTACCCATATCATCATATCCCAAGCGACTATCGAAAACTTCACGTCCTATTTCGGAAATTTGTTGATCATCATTAGCAAAGATAAAGTTTTTATCTATTGTTTGTGTTATATCGATTTTCTGTATTCGTTGTTCAGGAATCTGATTGGGATGCTTTAGATCAGTTGTTTGCCATCCTGTTGCATCAAATTGTGCAAGATCAATTAAATTGTCTTTGATGATTTCTTGGCTCATGGAACTATCACCTGTTATATTAAGAGCATCTATGGC
>CAKQHO010000104.1 GCA_934234185.1 uncultured Psychrobacillus sp.
CAATACCTTTGAATCTATTGGTAAAGCTCTACCAGGACGTAAGAGCATAGTGGTGACAAGAAACCCTGATTATCAAGCAGAGGGGGCAACTGTTACAACAAGTCTGATAGATGCTGTTCAAATAGCAAGGGAGCATCACGAGGAAGTGATGGTAATAGGTGGAGAACAAATTTTCCGAACTATCCTCCCAAATGCTGATAGACTATATATTACCTTTATTCAACAGAGCTTTACTGGCGATACATATTTTCCTCCGTATAAAGAAGATGAATGGATTCTTGTAGATACATCTAAAGAGATGAAAACGTCTGATGGTACGACTTATATTTATTTGGTTTACGATAGAAAGGTTAGTGACTAAGTTGTTTTCATCTTTAAGAACTTTTGGCTTTTTATTTGGCTATCTGCCGGTAAGCCTGCCAAAATTACGAATGATAAAAGCTCAAAAGGACAAGCTGTCGGTGGAAGAATACGACAAGCTTGTTCACCAGGTTCCTGGAGCATGGGCAGCAGGAATTCTTAAAAGGACAAAAAGCACGTTTCAAGTGAAAGGTATAGAGAATTTGCCACAAGGACCCGTTTTAATAATTAGCAACCACGAGGGTAACTTTGACATTCCTACATTACTTGCCTATGTTCCCAAACCCTTTGGCTTTATTTCTAAAATAGAAGTGATGAAGCTTCCCCTAATTCCTAAATGGATGGTGGAGATGAACTGTGTCTTTCTAGATAGGACAAGTAGAAAAAGCAGCTATCAGTCAATCCTAGATACAATTACACAGCTTCAGAACGGTCATTCTATCTTAATCTTCCCTGAAGGTACGAGAAGCAAGGGAGAAGGGATGGGAGAATTTAAATCCGGTTTTGTGCGAATTGCGAAGGATGCTCAGGTTCCTATAGTACCTATTGCTATTAAGGGGACCGCTAATATCATGGAAAAAAATAAAAACAAAATAAGACCAGCACATGTTCAAATAAGTATTTTGCCCACATATAGTAGTATGGATATCCAATTGCAAGAGACAAAAGAAACCATACATATTTTACAAAATATGATTGCTAAAGAATTGGAAGAAATGAATAATAGCAATTAGTTTACATAAGGTATTCTTCTTTTTATAATAGAAGGTAGTGAGAAAGGATGAGGTCAGAAGTGCCTAAAGTTCATATAGTCACAGATTCAACTGCAGATTTAACAAAAGAAATAATTGATAAATACAATATACATGTGGTGCCTTTAACTATACAGATTGACCAGGAATCTTATATAGATGGTGTAAATATTCAGCCAGATGAATTCCTTGCCAAAATGGCAACAGCAAAGGATTTACCAAAATCTTCTCAGCCGGCTGTAGGTGTATTTAAGGAATTGTATGATCAACTTGGTTCTACGGGGGACTCCGTTATTTCCATTCATATGACTGGAGGAATGAGCGGGACTGTAAAATCAGCACAAACTGCAGCTGACCTAACAGATTCAGATGTGACCGTAATCGATTCTCGATTTATATCTTTCGCTCTACACTTTCAAGTGGAAGCAGCTGCGGAGATGGCAGCAAGTGGAGCTTCTAAGGATGCTATTATTGATAAGGTGTTTGACATCCGTTCCAAAACAAATCTTTTTGTTGTTGTAGATACGTTAGACAATTTAGTGAAAGGTGGGCGTATTGGAAAAGGGAAGGCAATGATTGGTTCCCTGCTTTCTATTAAGCCTATCGCTAGTCTGGAAGGCGGAGTATATACTCCAGTTGCCAAAGCTAGAAGTCATAAACAGGTTGTCAGCTATCTTTTCAACCAATTCTCTGAAGATACAAAGGGGAAAATCGTGAAGGCCGTAGGTATTTCACATGCAAATGGACTTGCAATGGCCACACCTCTTAAGCAACTAATAGAAGAATCTGGTTTTAAAAATGTTCAAATGTCCATTACCTCACCTGTGATCAGCACACATACTGGTCCCGGAGCTATTGGATTTATGTATATGACGGAATAGACAAGGCAGGGAGTGTTTTTCCCTGTCTTTATTTATAAATCCTATTCCACGGAGACTCTTTTAGATCAAGCGTGTAGTTACATGCAACACAGATATAGTAAAGGGGTTAAAGATGAAGCATTTAATTCAAATTTGTTGTATCCTATTACTTCTTGCAGGCTGTAGTTCTGATGAAATAAAAGAAGTCAGCTTTCCAAAGAAGGAAACCATTTTATTTGAGGAATACGTAATCCCTCACACCTTTTTCCCGAAAACTTTAGATCTTATAGGGCTAGGTGACTCATTGACACAAGGGGTAGGCGATAGTCTAAAATTGAATGGTTATATAGGAAGATTACAGCAGGAAATTTTAGAATATAAAGGAATAGAAGAAGTAGTATTAACCAATACTGCAAAAAGAGGAAGAAGAAGTGATCAGCTCCTAAAAATGCTGAAGGATGGGGATATTGACCATCATCTTCGTCGTGCAGATATTATAACCATCACCATTGGTGGCAATGATATGATGAAAGTTTTTAAAAAAGACCTCTTTAATTTAAAGATAGAGGCATTTGAAAAGGAATTGCTCAGGTTTGAAAGCAATTATGATAAGATTTTGGAAGAGATTCGAGAGATTAATAGTAGCGCACCAGTCGTCCTAATAGGGATATACAATCCAGTAACCATTGTCACCGATGAAACAAGTGAGATTGATCAGATTGTTACAGATTGGAACGACACGATAGAATCTCTGTCTTATAGCAATATTAACGCTTGCTATGCTCCAATAGATACATTATTTGATACGAATGAAAACCTTGTATATCACACAGATTTTTTCCACCCCAATAGTAAGGGCTATGAGCTGATTGCGGATAGTATCATAGACTCTCTAGAAAATTGTGGTTTAATTGATAAGGATAATAGGGAATTGTTTTTTTAAGGGGTTGGTTAAATGAATAAATGGAAAATAGCCTTCTTTCTATTAATAATTGTTATAGTGGGAAGTATAGGTGCTTTTATATACTGGATTACTTCTCCCTCTGATTATGTGGAGGAACCTATTAGCACAGAAGCACCTATCTCAGGTCATGTGTTAACGGTCGATACGACAAAAGAAAATTTTGAGGGAATAGCGAATACGTTTATCCATAAAGCAATGGATGGGAAACCATTGCCATTAAAGCTAACAGTTGATGATCAAATTGTGCTTACATCCGAGCTAACTATTTTTTCTTTAACGTTGCCTGTTAAAATGTATTTCAACCCTTATGTAGAGGATAATGGAAATATTCGATTAGAGCAGTCCTCAGTAGAAGTAGGCCATCTACAAATTCCTCCTGAAACAGTTTTAAAGCTATTAAGAGACTCAATTGACTTGCCTCCTTGGATGATTGTAAAGCCTCAGGATGAAGAGGTATTAATACAATTATCGCATGTTCCATTATCAGCTGGTATGAATGTACGAGCAAAAGAATTGGATTTAGAGGCAGATAAGATTATCCTAGAAATAGTCGTACCATCAAAATAAGGAGGTATCTATCATGGAATTAGCAACTTTTGCAGGTGGCTGCTTTTGGTGTATGGTAAAGCCATTTGATAGCTATGATGGCATTGAACGTGTAGTATCAGGCTACACTGGTGGACATGTGGCAAATCCCACATATGAGCAGGTGTGCTCTAATACAACAGGTCATTATGAGGCCGTTCAGATTACATTTGATCCATCCATATTCACATACGATCAATTACTAGAGATCTTTTGGTTAAATATTGATCCTACAGATGAGGAAGGCCAATTTTTTGATAAAGGCTCCTCTTATAAAACCGCTATCTTCTATCATTCGGAAGAACAAAAGGACAAAGCAATTGCTTCCAAGTTGGCATTAGACGAAAGTGAAAAATTTACGAAAAAAATTGCTACTGAAATATTACCTGCTTCTGCATTTTATGAAGCGGAGGACTACCATCAGGATTATTATAAGAAGAACCCAATGCACTACAACCGTTATTTCGAAGGATCAGGAAGGGCGGCATTTGTAGAAGCAAGTAGGAGGTATCATCATGAAGGATAAATTAACAGAAATGCAGTATTATGTAACCCAGCAAAATGGTACTGAACCACCATTCCAAAATGAATACGACAAGCATTTTGAAGAAGGTATATACGTAGATATTGTATCAGGGAAGCCATTATTTCATTCTAAGGATAAGTATGATGCAGGATGCGGATGGCCTAGCTTCACAAGACCAATTGAAGCCGTAGAGGTAACCGAGCATTTCGATGATTCTTATGGTATGAGAAGAGTAGAAGTGCGAAGTAAAACAGCTAATTCTCACCTTGGTCACGTATTTCCAGATGGACCGAAAGAAGAAACTGGACTTCGATACTGCATCAATTCTGCAGCACTACGTTTTATTCCAAAGGAGAAACTAGTGGAAGAAGGCTACGAAGACTACTTAAAGCTTTTTTAACTTATAGGAAAACCTGTATCATGGATTACCATAGATACAGGTTTTTTTCATTCAAGAAGAGCTAATTATGGAAGGGTAGTTTCTGTTCCCCTTAGTATATACGCTATCCTATGGAATCCTGCTTTAGAGATTTCCAGACTTTCTGAAAAAATGTCGCTTTGGTATAAAAGAAAAAGCAAAGCTGTATTACCAAATAAACGAAAGAAATCTTAAGAAAATAAATTAAAATAGCTCTGTTTTCCCAAATTCCTCCTATGTCCTGTACCATAGCTAGTATGTAGCAGAAGGCTAGTGTAATACCTAAAAACGTTGGAATAAAGAAAAGTGCCAAGGTTTCCCACATGATAAACTGTTTTGTTTCTCTTTTCGTTATTCCTATTTTGAAAAGCTTATCAAATCTCTTTTTTTCCATTTCAATATTAGCGAGCAGGTGCAAGTAAAGCAGCGTAAAGGCGCCAAAAAAGAAGAGAATACTTAAAAATGTCATTAAATAGAAAAGAGTTGCATTTTGCATTTTACTGTCTGTATATCTTTCTATCTTAGAAGAAACTTCGAAATCCTCCCTAACGTCCGGGGATAGTTTCCTATTTTGATTGTTAAAATAAGTTTTTAATTGCTCTGTGGCATTGAAGGAGAGTTTCCAGTTTTCTACTTGAATAAAGTTTTGGAAAAAGGTATCTCCTATATTGTCGTGCAACAGTTTCTCCCAAAGTGTCGGATGAACAATGAGGTAAACATTCGAATTTCCTATCCAAGTATACTTCTTTTCTATTTTTAAACCTTTTTGTGTTAATTGTTGAGGACCTATTTCAAATTGTTCTCCGATATCAAAGTCCCCCACATAATCCTTCTCTTCATTTATAAACAGAAAAAATTCATTTTCCTTTAATAATAGGGACTTATTATGAATTCGATTGTAGTCATCCATTGAAACTATTTCATAATATTCCAGATCACTATAGTAGTTGGGTTTACTTATTTCAATTACTGGTAATTTAATGTGAGAGACAACGGAGGTACCCTCATTTTCGAAAAGCTGGGAAAGCTTTTCCTCCGTAATATTGTTAGTAAGCTCGGTTTCTAAAAAAGCCACATCTGATGTATAGAAACGTTGAATGCGTTCGTACTCCTCCCTAGCAACAGACAAGGTAATAGTGCAATATAAGGTGGTCACCATGATCATCATACATGTTAGGGTAATAATAGATGCTACTTTCTTCTGCTTTTGCTCGAGACTCGAAAATAACAAAATAGAACGGTAATATAACTTTGGATTCTTCCTCAAGATGGAGAGAAGGAAGCTAATAATACCAGATAATAAAATATATAAACCTAAAAAGGTCATAAGAGCCCAGAGCATGAGCAAGTTATCGTATGTTTCATAGGTTAAAAATAATCCAATAATGGAAACGAAAAGCATGATAAGGCCGACCAAACCGAAATGGGCAACTTCTGGTTTTATATTATCTATCTCTTTATCACTCTGTATTGACTGAAGGAGGGAGGATTTCTTAATTTGAACGATTGATATAATGACTATAATCCAAAATATAAAAAGATAAATAAAGGCAGTATGCTTTAGCATTCTAAAAGAAAGATTATAAAAGTCATGGTCCATCTTGGAATAAAAGCTAAAAATCAAAAAAAATAGTCTAGAAAAGACTCCTCCGGTAAGCAGCCCGAATACTAGTGAAAGGAAGGAAATAATAAGGCTTTCCACCATCACTAGACGTACCACGTTATTTGGTGACATGCCAATCGCCTGAAATATCCCAAATTCACTCTTTCGGTTCTTAATGAATAGAGAATGACTATATTGTAAAAAGAGTAGCATAAATAAAAGGAGAGCAGCTGCTGGTATTGCAAGTGCTGTATCGAACGAGTCGGTTTGCTTCATCAATTCTATTTGATCATTATAATAAATAGAGAAAAATAGAAGCAAAAAAAGAACTGAAAAAACATTACATAATAAATACAGGGTATAGCTTCGAAAATTTACCTTTAACATTTTAAGAACAATGGAGTTAAATGTCATAGGCTTTTCCACCAATCATCGAAAGGTTATCAACAATTTGGTCAAAGAATGCTTTGCGACTATCCTTTTTTACAATATAGGAGTGTAGTGCTCCATCTTTAATAAATAGGACTTTATTGCAGTAGCTGGCTGCAAAAATATCATGAGTCACCATTAACACGGTTGTCTCGAACTGATTCACAATCGTTTCTAAGCTTTCCATGACAATAGAAGCATTTTTAGAATCTAAATTACCAGTAGGCTCATCTGCAAAAATAATACTAGGTTCATTAACTAGTGAACGACATACTGCAGTACGTTGCTTCTGTCCACCAGATACTTGATGTGGATATTTATTAAGGATGTCATGTATATCAAAATGTTCAACCAGCATTTCTAATTTGCCGTCCATTTCTTCTACAGACTTTTTCTCTAAAATCATAGGGAGCAGGATGTTATCCTTTACTGTTAGGCTATCAAGCAGATTAAAGTCTTGGAAAATAAACCCGATCTGTTGACGTCTAAATATAGCTTGTTTTTCTTTGTTCATTTTATGTAAATTCTCTTCTTGTAGTATAATTTCTCCAGCAGTAGGATTGTCTATACCACTAAGTATATTTAACAATGTCGTCTTCCCGCTGCCAGACGGTCCCATGATAGCGATAAATTCTCCTTTTCTTACGGAGAATTGTATATCGTTTAGTGCGGTAACCGCATTCTCCACATCTATTTCTCCATAAATTTTAGTTACATGCTTTACTTCTAGCATTGATATCCCTCCGTTCATTCTTATTGTATAAAATCTAGTAAAGAGAATGAAATGAATAAAATGAAAAAACCTTACGTTTATGTAAGGTTAGTTTGTGTCTTAGAAGCATCTATGCTTATATGGAAGGTTGTTCCAACATTTACTTCTGTTGTAAAGGAAATCATATGTCCCAGCTTGTGACAGATTTTTTTGCAAATATAAAGACCTATTCCAGATGAGCTTGATAGTTTGCGTCCATTTTCCCCGGTAAAAAAGGGTTGAAAGATGGAATCCCTATCATAAGGAGGTATACCGATTCCTTGATCTTGAATGCTTACGATAATCTTCTGTTCCTTTCGCTCTATTTTGCATATTAAATCTTTTTTGCCTTCCTTAAGCGAGGAGTACTTGATGGCATTAGATAAAAGCTGCTGAAATAGAACCGTACACCACTTTCTATCCGTAACTCCATATATTTCATCTAGTTCGCAGACTATCTTTGGGAAGATACTATGCTGGATACATTCTCTTTTATACTCATTGATGCATTGCTGAAGGATGGAAATAAGATCGACAGGCTGGATAGAGAGGTCATTCTCAAATGCATCTGTTCTTACAATATCTAACGCCTGGTTAACAGTTTGCTGGATTCTCTTGGATTGCTCACTTATTTTTTCTTTCTCTAGTTTTTCGTCTGCAAGCAGAATATCGATTACTGCAATTGGGGCTTTTAAATGATGTAATAGATGAGAAAGGAAATATAGATTTTCCCTATGATGCTCTTTTAATAATTGATAGCCACGCGCGTTATTTATACTTATATTTTGAAGCAGTTTATCTATGTATTGTTGTTCATTGGTAGAAGGAGAGAGTGCTAATGGATTCCCTTCTATATTGGAAATGAGGCGACGGTTAAACCTGTAGTATCTAGCTCCGTCGACAAGTAAAAAAATTAGAAACGGGACAAGTGCTAATATAACTGGATATTGGAAGTCTTTATTGTTTGATGTCATATAAAAAAAGAAAATAATAGACAAGCAACTAAACCAATAGAGAAGAAGCATTCCTTTCCGATCCATCATATAACGGCTAATAAGATTCCATTTCATTTCGCACCCCTCGAGGACTTTCGTAAATTAAACGGTACCCAACGCCTCGTTTACTTTCAATTTGTGCAGGGCACTTGATATCTAGTAATAGCTTTCTTATTTTTCCAATATTTACTGTAAGTGTATTATCCTCTATAAACGTATGCTCATCCCAAACGGCCTCGATTAAATCCTCTCTATTTACAAACTTAGCTGCATGCAGCATGAGTGTATGTAGTAAGCTACATTCATTTTTTGTCAAAGGATAGCGAACGCCATTATACTCTGCTTCCATAGATTCCGCATGGAGCATTAGTCTACCAACAATTAAGGAACCTAGACTACGAATAGGAAACTGATTGCTTGCCCTTCTTAGTAGTACCTTAACCTTAGTAAGAAGCATTTCAATGGTAAATGGTTTAATTAAATAGTCATCGGCTCCTAGCTCCAATGCTCTAATTTGCTCCATTTCCTCCTTGCGAGCAGAAATCATCAGGATGGGAACAGGGGAGATTGTTCTTATCTCCTTACAAATGGTATATCCATCATAGTAGGGTAGATTAATATCCAGAAGGATGAGGTCTGGTTGATGAGAAGAAACTTCTTCTATAATATTTTGGAAGCTTCCCGTTTCTACCGCATTATATTGATATTTTTCTAGGCGCTCCTTAATGATGGAGCTTAAAAATACATCATCCTCTATAATCATCACCTTTTGCATAACATCACCTCTGAAAAATCTATCAGACTACAAGTTAGCTTACCATAAAACCAGAACGAGAAAAAAGGTAATTTCGAATAATTGAAATTCATCTTTAAATAGTGAGTGCTTCTAACCCCTATGTGGAAAAACGCTAATTGTTGAAGCTTCAGGTGTATGAGGTATATTGTAAAAAAGGTATCGGAGAGAGTTTGAAATAGATAGATAATACTCGGAAATCGAACTTACTGCACGAAATAGAGGGGATATCACTGGTTAAAGTCTAGGAAATGTCCAGAAAGAGTCAGAAAAGAATCGTAGAAGCCAAGTTAAGAATATATACTGCCTCTGTTACCACATCATTCACTTTATTTTAATTAGAAAAAACAACCGATGAGCTCGCTATGGCGCTCATCGGTTGTTTTTATAGCTTAAATTCATTTACTACTTTTCTTAATTCATCTGCTTGGTTAGATAGCTCTACAGCGGAAGCGTTTATTTCCTCCATTGCTGCTGAGCCTTCTTGGGCAGCTGCCGCTGATGTCTCCGTATTAGCTGCAGTATTTTCGGCAATCTGTGTGACTTCAACAAAGGAAGCAGCCACTTCTTGACTAAAGATGAGAGTCTGTTCAATTTGTCTAACCATTTTATCAATCACCGTGATTGTTTCCTCTGTTTGTCTCATAATTTGTTCGAGAGAATTGTTTGTTTCATTTGCAACCTCTACCCCTTTGATGACACTTTCTACACCTTCATGGTTTTGCTTTACAATAGAGACTACCTCTTGCTGGATAGAGGTAACGATATTCGTTACTTCTTTTGCAGCATTTTGTGATTGCTCTGCAAGCTTTCGCACTTCGTCTGCAACTACAGCAAAACCTTTTCCATGCTCGCCAGCTCGTGCTGCTTCAATAGCTGCGTTTAAGGCAAGTAAATTGGTTTGCTCAGCAATAGTTGTTATTGTTTTAATAATAGACGTTATCTCATATGATCTCATCCCAAGTGTTTCTACCGTTTGAGAGGTAGTAGCCATTGTTTCTTCAATAGTTAACATCACATTAGAAGAATGCTGAACGGAATCTGCACCTTTTTTCGCTGCCTCAGCCATTTGATCAGTAGCTTTTTTTACTGTTTGTGCATCCTCGTTTAAGTAGCGAGTTGCTTCCTCAAGGGAGTTCATTTTATTAATAGCCACAGCCATACTTTCCATTGTTTGCTCGCTTCCAGCTGCAATCTCACCAGTAGAATCAGCAATTGATTGAATGGTAACTGCCGTATCATCTGAGGAGGCCATTAGTTGCTGTCCACTAGCAGAAACATTCTCAGATAATAGACTAACTCTTCTTACCAAATTTGCAATCGACTCAATTAATATGTTTGTATTGGTCGCTATTTCTGCAAATTCATCCTTTGAGCGTATTTTAACTCTACGGGTTAAATCACCACCAGCTTGCGCAATTTCTAAAATAGATCGATTAATAGAATAAGTGCTTTTTCGAATAGAGTTAAATAGATAAATTCCAAATGATAAGGTTAGTATTACGGCAAAAACGGTTAAACCTATAAAGAGGATCATGGAATTTTTATTATCCTTCTCCATCTCTAATATTTGCGCGGCATTTTGCTTTTTTAATAACTCATTCATAGAATCGATTTGTACATCCATATTACTCATAGCAGCTTTGCCGTTTCCGGCATTTACCAGTTTTTGTGCTGCCTCGATACCGCTAGAGTCTCGTTGTTTTATAACGCGTTCCGAATAGGATAGATATGTAAGGAAATGTTCGTTAATCGCTTCGATTTTTTTAAATTCTTCTGGTCTATTTTTATAAGTGCTCTGAAGATTCTTTAGTTGGGTAGTGGCAGAATCTTTATAATTTCTATAACTTGTCATATAATTTGATTTACCTGTTATAATATAACTTTGTTCTGCGTTGGAAAGCTGAGCAATGGTGGTAGCTATTTCGTTTACCATCATTTGTTCTGTAATTCCTACATTTATGTAATTTTTCAAGGCGTCCTGGGATTGTTGCATTTTAGTGGAAGTTAATACAAGCATAGCTACCAAGACAATAATGAGAAGAGAAAATATTATTAATACTCGTCCTCGTATAGAATTTATGAGACTTGTTTTAGTAAATGATTTGTTCTTCTGTTTTTTAAAGAACGAGGAAAGAAGTCCTGGTTTCTTTTCTGAGATGTCCGGTCTTTTGGATGGTTTTTGTCCATGTTTTTTCCTGAATAACACTTAAGCCATTCCTTTCTAATAGTATATTCTTAATATTTAAAGTTTACTTGTTTTAGATTGATTTATCTACTTAATTTTCAAGTTATATGTGACTTCATGACTAAAGGAGGAGAAAATATGTATCAATCCTTTTATTTATTTGCTTTAAAATATAGAGGGGGACAAAAGAACGATAGAAAGACGCTCTTTGCGGAAACGATGTTTCTTACCCATGATTTCCCAAAGGCTGAAACATCCTTCTATGAACTATCCAATTATATAGAAGAATTAGCGCATCCCGATATGCCGGCGACTGTGTTTGATGAGCTGTGGGACCTATATGCGGAGCTTAAGAATTAACTGCTTCTTCATTGCATTTACACCTAAAAACAGGTATTATAAACACGACAAGATTAGAAATGAGGTTAAGATATGAGTATTCACATTAATGCAAAAAAAGGCGACATTGCCGATACTATTTTACTTCCGGGCGATCCGCTTAGAGCAAAATATATTGCGGAAACATTTTTAGAGGATGTTGTTCAATACAATGAAGTCCGCAACATGTTTGGATACACTGGTACATATAAAGGGAAAAGAATTTCCGTTCAAGGAACAGGTATGGGTGTTCCCTCTATTTCTATTTACGTGAATGAGCTGATGGCTGAATATGATGTTCAAAAGCTAATTCGTGTAGGTACTTGTGGTGCTATTCAAAAAGATGTAAAGGTTCGCGATGTTATCCTTGCACAAAGTGCGTCCTCTGATTCTACTTTAAACAAAGTATTATTAGACGATTTGAGCTTTGCTCCAACTGCTGATTTTGATTTACTTTACAAAGCATATAATGC
>CAKQHO010000105.1 GCA_934234185.1 uncultured Psychrobacillus sp.
CGCTGTAGGCCCTAAACCAACTGTGAACATATGGTGAGCCCATACCATGAATCCAAGGAAACCGATTAATACTGTCGCAAATACCATGGCAGTATAACCGAATAATCTCTTACGAGAGAAAATTGCAAAGATTTCTGAGAAAATACCGAAAGCAGGTAAAATCAGAATGTAAACCTCAGGGTGTCCAAATATCCAGAATAAATGCTCCCAAATAATTGTATTACCACCCATTGTATGGTCAAAGAAGTTTCCATAAAACATTCGGTCAAAGATTAAGAAAAATAGACCAATTGTTAATGGTGGGAAAGCAAAAAGTATTAACGCACTCGCAACAAAAGTTGTCCATGTGAACAATGGCATACGCATGTATGTCATACCAGGTGCTCGCATGTTAATAATCGTTACAAGGAAGTTGATACCTGCAATATACGTACCGGCCCCTGATATTTGTAGACCGAGCGCATAGAAATCAATACCATGACCAGGTGATGCCAGAGATAAAGATGCATAAGAAGTCCATCCAGCATCAGGTGCTCCAGTAAAGAACCAAGAAAGGTTTAAGAAAATACCACCGAAAAAGAATAACCAAAAGCCAAGTGAGTTTAAGAAAGGAAACGCAACGTCACGTGCTCCAATCTGTAATGGCACTACGGCATTCATAAAACCAAAAAGTATCGGCATGGCCGCTAGGAAAATCATTGTTGTACCATGCATTGTTATAATTTCGTTAAAGAGACCAGCGCTTAAAAAATCATTGTCCGGTTTTGCTAACTGTATACGAATTAGCATTGCCTCGATACCACCGACTACGAAGAAAAAACCACCGGTAGCGAGGTAAAGGATCGCAATTTTCTTATGGTCGACCGTTGTAAGGAAATCCCATAAAGTTGCGCCAAAGCCCTTTTTCTTAGCTAGAGAACTCACAGCTTAAACCTCCCTCATATTTCTCTGTTGCAATTATTTTTCAACAGATAATCCCATTAAGTATTCTGCAAGAGCATCTAATTGCTCTTCAGTAAATTTTTCGCCGTTATTAAGCTCTTCTGGCTGCGGCATTATGTTACCAGGCTTGTATTCCTGTGGATCATTAATCCATTCTTTAAGAGATTTTACATCGTGTTTCATGAAGCCAGCTACACGATTACGATCTCCAAATGTTGCTAAGCTTGGTCCCATTTGATCTGGGCCCGCTGAACCAGCTGTAGCATGACAACCAATACAAGAAGCATTTGTAAAGATTTCTTCCCCTGCACGTGCTAAATCAGTGTCAGCTGTTGCTTCAGTAGTTTGCATAGCTTCCACCCAATTATTAAAATCAGCTTTAGCCATTGTTTTTACTTTGAAATCCATCAAAGCATGAGACGGTCCACAAAGCTCTGCACATTTCCCGTAGAATACTCCGTCTTTTAAGCCTTCAGACTCTTTGTCAAATTCTAAGTAAAATTGGTTAACGTTTTCCACGTTATTATCCATTTTACCACCGATAGATGGAATCCAGAATGAGTGCTTCACATCTGCTGCCTTTAAGTTAAAATACACTTTTTCATTAGTTGGAACAACTAATTCTTGTGCTGTAACAATTCCTAAATCTGGGTATTCAAACTCCCACCAATATAACTTAGCAGTTACGTTTACTTGAAGGGCTGTTTTATTACCTTCTTCATCTACTTCTTCCATCGCTGCTACATCTGCATGCTTATAAGTATAATACACAGTTGGGATAGCAAGGATAATAAGTAAAATAATTGGAACAACTGTCCAGATTAATTCAAGCGTGTGACTTCCTTCTACTTGTTTTGGAATTACATCTTCTCCAACTTTTTTACGATTGAAACGAGTAAGAGCAATTACATAGACAATTACCACTACTATAATAACTAATGTCATAATTGCTGTCGCTAATAGTAGTAAATTAAATTGATCTCTTCCGACTTGTCCAGCAGGTGATAACGTAGATAAATATTCTTCGCCACAACCCGACAGGAAGATCGTAAGAGCTGCTAACAGTGAAAAAAGTCGCCAATTTTTGAGCCCTTTCATCATAGCTAAATCAAACCCCTCTTTCATTATTGTGTTCATGTGCATTTGGACTGCGGTTCTGTTTTATATGAATTCTTAAACTCAAGAAGAATTCCAGTAGTTAAATAAAGATAGAAAAGATAATCATGGAAACAAAAAGAATTGTCATGTAGTTTAATGAATAAACGAACATACTAGTTGACCATTTCATATCATCTTTTGCACGGAAACCTTTAATCGCAAACATTAGCCAACCAATATTAAGTGCAGTAGCGAGTACTAAGAATGCCACACCCAGCTCCATTAACAGGAATGGCAATGGGAATAATAAAATTACCCACAGCAACATAGAAATTTTTGTACGTTTAAAGCCTTTTACAACCGGTAGCATCGGTATGTTTGCAGCTCTATATTCTTCTGTGCGCTTCATTGCTAATGCATAAAAATGTGGGGGTTGCCATACAAACATGATTAGAAATAATCCTAATGCTCCGAGTCCTAAGCTCGGCTCTACTGCTGCCCAACCGATTAATGGTGGAATTGCGCCAGAGATACTACCAACTATTGTGTTACTAACATGCCTTCTTTTTGACCACATAGAGTATAAAACTACATAACTGATAATACCCGCCAGTCCCCAAACTCCCGCAGAAGTTGAAGCCATAAATAAAAAGATTTCACCTACAACCATAAAAGAAAAAGAAGTTATCAGCACGGCTGATGGCGTAAATCTCCCTGTAACTGTCGGTCTACTCTTTTTACTATTCATAACCGGGTCAATATCTCGATCAATATAATTATTCATTGCTGCAGAACCTGCAATAATGAACGCAGTTCCAAAGAGTGTAAGGAAAAGTATATCTAACTCTTGTAGAAAGCTCCGGTTCGTAAATTGAAAAGCCAACCACAACCCTGTAAAGGTTGTTACTAAATTAGAATTTACAATTCCAATTTTTATCAATGAAAGGAAGTCTTTCACAAATGAAGTAGTTACTGGCTCTCTTTCCGTGTCGTTTGTAGCGGCTATAGAATGACCATTTGACATGCTGCACCCTCCTTTCAAAGTTGTAAGCATATTCCGCTACTTAATACTATATCGAAAACTCTTTCTAATTTCTAGAGTGAAAAGAGATTTCCGAATTATAGCACTAATTCCTAACATTGTGTTCAACATATCAATAGTAAATCATTTCTAGTTGCTATGTGTGAATGATAGCGTACGATTTTATGAACAATTTGTGAAATGATTTCAACTGTCTAGAGAGTTCAAATGATAAACATTGTATTTTCCTGTATGTTTCGATATCATCTAATAGCAGATACCGCTTTAAAAGAAGCGTGCTATATAAACATATAGAGTAGGTGACATATTGCAATACAACAAATATCTTAAATGGTTAGCTGTTGCTTCCACTGTCGGAATGCTTCTTATTTTACTTGGTGGTGCTCTTGTTACCAAAACGGATAGCGGCATGGGTTGCGGAAGACATTGGCCAGGCTGTAATGGACAGCTTATACCAGATGAAATCACAGCAGAAGTTTTAATAGAATTCTCCCATCGATTAGTGACAGGAGCAGTTGGTATTTTAATTGTTGCTTTATCCGTATGGGCTTGGCGATCACTAGGACATGTTAGAGAAACTAAATTTCTATCTTTTATGGCACTATTTTTCTTAATATTACAGGCTTTAATAGGAGCTGCACAAGTATTATGGGGCCAGGGTGATTTTATACTTGCTCTTCATTTTGGAATATCATTAATTTCCTTTGCGTCCGTATTACTTTTGACCCTGCTCATTTTCGAGGTGGATAAGAAATTTGATGCCGACAATGTTAGAATAGGAAAAACTCTTAAATTCCATACAATAGGGGTAATACTCTACTCTTATATCGTTATTTATACAGGTGCACTTGTACGTCATACTAATTCAAGCCTAATTTGTAACGACTGGCCGCTGTGTAATAACACTCAATTTGCACTACCTACTAATTTATACGAATGGGTTCAAATGGGCCATAGATTAGCAGCAGGCTTAATCTTCATTTGGATTTTAATCATTGCTATTCATGCGATTAAACATTATAAGAACCAAA
Source organism: uncultured Psychrobacillus sp. (assembly GCA_934234185.1). GTDB lineage: Bacteria > Bacillota > Bacilli > Bacillales_A > Planococcaceae > Psychrobacillus. Next base: position 4,114 of record CAKQHO010000105.1, read on the forward strand.
AGGTAATCTACTGGGGTTGGATTATTGCTCTTATTTTGGTTAGCTGTCAAGTTACCACTGGAGCAATAGTAGTATTTACAAAACTAAATCTTTATATAGCATTACTACATTCCCTTTTTATTTCCCTCTTATTCGGGCTACTTTGTTATATGGTATTACTTCTATCCCGTAGTAAACTTAAAAACAATAAATAAACTATGCTGTGCGGCTGTAGTCGTACAGCTTTTTTATATTCCACAATATAAGGCTACCTTAATATCATGCTTTTACTGCATCCCTTTCATTCGCTTACCAAATTGTCCATTCTTTATAAATGCAAAGGTTAAACAGCTTAAAAAAGTCCTTAACAAGCCTATTAAAAGTTGCCAACCTACTAAAGCTAAAAAAATGTCCTGGTACGTCAATTTCTTGACCTCCAGGACAGCTTTATTATTGTTTATCCATTTCTATTAGTAAATCTCCAGTTTGAATGCCCTCACCAGCACCTACATGGATTTCTTTTACAATTCCATCATATGGAGCCTGAACGGTTGTTTCCATTTTCATTGCTTCGGTAATGAGTAAATGTTCTCCACGTTTCACTTGGTCGCCTTTAGAAACAACTACCTTTAACACAGTTCCTGGCATGGTTGCACCTATATGACTTTCATTGCTCATATCTACTTTTTGCTTGGATAAATGACTTGTTTCCATATTCATATCTTGAATCATAATCTCACGTGGCTGTCCGTTTAATTCAAAATAAACGGTTCGATTTCCATCGGGTGCGGGCTCACTAATTGAAACGAGCTTAATCATTAAAGTTTTTCCTACTTCAATTTCTACCTCGATTTCTTCACCTAAATTCATACCATAAAGGAAGGTTGGTGTATCTAAAACAGATACATCCCCAAAGTTTGCCTCAGTAGCACAATACTCTTCAAAGACCTTAGGATATAAAGTATAAGCCAGCACTTCCTGGCAGGAAACCGGTCTTCCTAATTGCTTGAACAAACGTTCCTCAATTTCTTTAAAGTCAACAGGCTCCAGTAATTCCCCAGGTCTGACTGTTATTGGTTGACGATCTTTTAAGATTACTTTTTGTAATTCCGCCGGGAAGCCTCCGAATGGCTGACCAATATAACCTTCAAAGAATTCGATTACTGAGTCAGGGAAATCTATTTTTTTCCCTCTTGTGACAACAGAAATTTCATCTAAGTTATTTTGCACCATAAATAATGCCATATCTCCTACAATCTTTGAGGATGGAGTCACCTTTACTACATCACCAAACAAAAGATTTACACGAGAGTACATCTCTTTTACTTCTTCCCATCTGTCACCCAGTCCGACCGCTTTTGCTTGCTGTTGAAGGTTACTATATTGTCCTCCTGGCATTTCATGTATATAAATTTCTGTATGAGGACTCATCATACCACTTTCGAAATCCTTATAATATTTCCGAACACCTTCCCAATAGCCAGAAAGCTTTTCAAAGGCATCCACGTTGCCAATTACCTCTCTTGAAGAGCCTTTCATAGCGTAGCTTAAGCTGCTAGAGCTAGGCTGCGAAGTTAAACCAGCCATCGAGCTAAGGGCAGTATCCAAAATATCTACACCAGCATCAATGGCTTTGGCATATGTGTAGATACCGTTACCGCTAGTGTCATGAGTATGAAGATGAATTGGTATATCTACCGTTTCCTTTAACTCACTAACCAATCGATAAGCTGCTTCTGGCTTGAGCAAGCCGGCCATGTCCTTAATCGCAAGAATATGTGCTCCAAGGGCTTCTAATTCTTTCGCCATGTCTTTATAGTACTGAATCGTATATTTACTGCGAGATGCATCTAAAATGTCTCCTGTATAGCAAATAGAAGCTTCTGCAATCTTACCAGACTGTCTTGTTGCATCAATAGCTACTTCCATTCCTTTTATCCAGTTAAGACTATCGAATATGCGGAATACATCTACCCCTGCCTCTGCAGAACGTTGAATAAATTCTCGAATGACATTATCCGGATAATTTTTATACCCCACTGCGTTGGCACCACGGAATAGCATTTGAAATAATACATTTGGAATCATTTCACGCATTTTGATAAGTCGATCCCAAGGGTTCTCTTTTAAGAATCGGTATGCAACATCAAAAGTAGCACCGCCCCACATTTCAAAAGAGAATAGATCATGCATTCCTCTCGCGGATTCTTTAGCTATACCATACATATCATGAGATCGTACTCGTGTTGCTAAAAGGGATTGATGAGCATCTCGGAAGGTAGTATCCGTTAAGAGAACATTGTTTTGCTCCTTCACCCATTTAATTAGCCCATCGACGCCTTGCTGCTCTAAAATATCTTTAGTTCCAGCTGGTGGAGCTTGCATGAGATCGAACTTTGGTTTATTCACTTGCTCAAAATCAGGTTTCCCTTTTTGCTCTATACTTGGAAAGCCGTTTATGGTCACATTTCCTATGTAATTTAACAGCTTCGTACCACGGTCTTTTCTTTTTGGAAACAAAAATAATTCCGGTGTTGAATCAATAAAGCTCGTATTAAATTGACCAGATAAAAAGGCTGGATGCTTCACCACATTTTCCAAGAATGGGATATTCGTTTTTATACCCCTAATTCGGAATTCTTGTAAATTTCTGTCCATTTTAGCTGCAGCTTCTTTAAAGGACATTCCCCATGTCGAAACTTTGACTAATAATGAATCGTAGAAAGGTGAAATAACTGCGCCTTGGAAGCCATTCCCTGCATCTAGACGAACCCCAAAGCCGCCACCAGAGCGATAAACCATCAGCTTACCAGTATCGGGCATGAAATTATTTAACGGGTCCTCCGTTGTTACTCTGGACTGAATTGCAAATCCAAAGAGTGGAATATCTTCTTGCTTCGGTATATTCATTTCTTTGCTATTTAAAGATATTCCATCAGCAATTTTAATTTGTGCATGGACAATATCAATTCCAGTGATCATTTCTGTAATTGTATGCTCAACTTGGATTCTAGGGTTAACTTCAATAAAATAAAATTCCTCATTTGTTACTAAAAACTCTACAGTACCAGCATTGATGTAGGAGACATTTTTCATCAACTTTACAGCTGCTTGGCATATTTCATCTCTTAGCTTTGGATCTAAGGAATTAGACGGTGCAATCTCTACCACCTTTTGATGTCTTCTTTGAATAGAGCAATCACGTTCATATAAGTGGATAAGGTTATTCTCTTTATCACCAAGAATTTGAACCTCAATGTGCTTTGGCTGATCTACAAATTTTTCTACATACACTTCATCAGAGCCAAAAGCAGCCTTCGCCTCGGATTTAGCACGCTCGTATGCGCTTTCAAGCTCTTCTTGGTTTGGTACAACGCGCATTCCACGTCCACCACCACCAAGAGATGCCTTAATCATAAGTGGAAAACCATGTTTCTCCCCAAAAGCTTTCATTTCCTCAAGGCTTCCAATAGGTCCGTTACTTCCAGGGATTACAGGGATACCTGCCTTCACTGCTTGTTCACGTGCCTTTACCTTGTCTCCAAACATGTCAAGATGCTTAGATGATGGACCGATAAAAATAATTCCTTCTTCTTCACATCTTCTAGCAAAATCCACATTTTCAGATAAAAATCCATATCCAGGATGGATGGCATCAGACTTGCTTTCCTTTGCAATACGAATAATATCTTCTATGTCTAAATAAGCATCAATTGGTTTTTTCCCTTCTCCAACCAGATATGATTCGTCTGATTTGAAACGGTGAAATGCCCCACTGTCTTCTTTTGAATAAATTGCAACAGTTCGTAGATTTAGTTCAGTACATGCACGAAATATCCGAATGGCAATTTCCCCACGGTTTGCTACTAATATTTTTTTGATATTATTCATACTTTACACCCCTTTAGACTTTTCAAGTTTGACAAACATGGAAACATTCATCAATATTCCTATCGCTGCCGATAATAATATGATAGAGGTACCACCATAGCTGATAAATGGTAATGGGACACCTGTTAGCGGGATAATGCCTAACAATCCACCAAGGTTCACGAATGTTTGAAAACCTATAATACTTGCTATTCCTGCCGCTATCATTCTTGCTTGAGGATCCACCGTCGTCAAGGAAATTGTAATCGCTTTAAAAACAAGAAAAAACAATCCTAGTAAAACAATAAGGACTCCTATAAGACCTAGTTCCTCTGCAATAATGGCCATAATAAAATCCGTATGTGGCTCAGGTAAATACCCATATTTTTGGTTAGAGTTCCCCAGTCCTAAGCCTTTCAGGCCTCCAGATCCTATAGCGATATAACCATTTACAATTTGATAGCCAAAATTCTGTTCATCCTCAAAGGGATTAAAAAAGGCTTCTAATCTTCCTCTCCGACGCTCAGTTAACAAGGAATCTTTTAATAGGTAAATAACTAATGAACCGAATGCTATTACAATACCAACTAACCCTATCATTTTAGCAAAATATTTAAACTTAATTCCACTGACAGCTATAACTGAGATAGCTACAAAGCAAATTATTAAGGTATTACCAACGTCTGTTTCAAGCATGATGGACACAAAAACCCCGAAGAGCACTAGCAAGGGAGGTCCTACTGATTCATTTAATTTATTTATTGTGCCTGCCTGATATTTCTTTGCAAAAATACCAGCAAAGTAAAGGACGATTACTATTTTAGCAACCTCTGAGGGCTGAATATTACCGAACCCTAAATGAATCCAACTTTGTGATCCACTTTCCCCACCGGTCCCAATAAAATGAACTAATATTAACAAAGTAAACATAACACCTAGCATTAGCTTCATCATAAACTTACTTTTATAGTGTTTATACGGGAATATAGAAGCGATAAGAAACACGGGTAAAGAAATTGCTAGGTTCAATATCTGGTTATTAAAGAATACATCTGGCTCCCAGCCATATCTAATAACAGCCCAGCCCATACTTGCACTATAAATCATGACAAGACCAAACAAGCAAAGAGCTAAATAAACAAAAAACAGTGGATAGTCGAAGTTTTTAAAATATCTTTTAAAATATGTACTCATTTTAACTCCTTGATTCTTTAATGTAATGTAAAACTGTTATAGAAGTTTACTTGCTTATAGTCTCTTTACTATAACAGGTCCTATAGAAAAAAACTCAAACATACTTGTTTGAGTTTTATAATTATTTTTCCGTATGGATTTCATGTAAAACGGACAGTTCTTTTTCTAAAGTTGCTATAATATCCTTACCTTCTTCTTTCTCTAAAAGGCCTAGCTTTACAGCAAAGTCTATTTCACGAGACAACCCAAACATCTGCGTATCTAAAACCTCTTCGTAAAGAGGGCATTGTGGCATCGTTAGATTATCCATTTGAACTTTTATTAACTGAGCTATCTTTTCAGCATCCTTTTTAAGAAGCTCTAATGCTTTCTCCTGATAGGAAACCTGTATATTTGTATCCATGAGGACGCCCCCATTATCATTATTTCAAATATCTTAACTCCCTAAAGTGTATCTTTGAAATGAAAAAAATGCAAGTGTTCTATTGTCCAGAAACAAGATATAGTGAATATTTCTTTAGAAGTTTTCCGTTTCACTGTATACTTATTACGAGAGAACGACTAGAGGAGGCAATTACTATGGAATTTATCATTCCAATTAAAGGTGCTGTAAAATTCAATATAACTCTTGACCCGTCTGTATGGATATTTGATGATCGTAAAATTGATCTAGACGAGTTTTTTGAGGGAAAATATGAATACAAGGACGAGTCTGAAGAATATACAAAGGTAACATCGGCTCATTGGTCTAGAGAGATAATAGAAGGGGCAGTAGTTCCACCAACCTTAAAATCAGAAAAAAAATATGAAAGAACAAAGATGCTAACTAATACGTATGGGATAGATTTAAAGCCATTCGTACGAAATGCTGAGCCATCTGCTGAAGCGACTACTCTTATCATGGAAACTTCAGATGGAGAGCATGCTTTACCGCTAAACGAGTTAGATACCGTGCTTCTTAAATTTAGCCATAAAGGAAAACCTCTTAAAGAGGACGGTCCTGTTCATGTGATAAAAAAAGACGGCTCTAACCTGAATGATCCAATTAAAAATATTGTTGCATTTCGTGTAGAATAGGGGCTGATTTCATGAAGGTGCAATGTGTCATTTGCGATAGAATCGATGAATTACCGCATGATTTACCTTTAGCTAAAAAACTTAGAAATCGTCCAATAAATACGTATATGTGTCCCCAGTGCCATGACAGAATTGAAGAAAAAACAAAAGCACGACTAGCTACTGGGAACTTTCGTTTTTACAAAAGCTCTAGAGTGATTGAAAGTGACTTTTAGAGATTAGCATCTGCTGTTAACCAAAGGGCCGTCTGAAAAGTCATTTGAGACAGGCCCTTGGCGACGAGGACGGTGGTATCTCGATGCAATCTCCCTAGGAGCAATTCCTAAATCAGATATCTGCAGAAAAAGGAAGGTGTGTCCCAAAGTATTCTACTTATAGGACAGCCTCTTTTTTCCCTATAAAACCCTCTGAACTTTTCATCCACCAAAAAAGCACTAGAACCTTTTTCCGGTTCTAGTGCTTTTTTTTATGAAGCTACGCCTCTTTTTTCTAGTTTCATACGTATTTTATAAATAATCAATATCAATGCAGCAACTATAAGCCCCTCCACTACCGGAAGGAAAAAGGCTAAAAACGTGAGCATTAAACACCCTAAAATTAAGAATATATAAATGACCACATTTTGACTAAACTTAAGCTTTTTGGCAAAGCCAAGCTTATATACAAGCACTGATAATAAAAAGATTAAAACAAATAATACATATCCAGCCACTGTGAAGGATGGCATCGATTCATAAATGAATCTTGCGATGCTTGACATCCTTCCATATACAAATTGCTGTTCCTCCAAGGTTATACACCCTTTCAGTTACTATTCCTGTTCAGCGGATTTCTTTTTCTTCGTAACGCGCTCACGCTCATTCTTTTCAAGAATTTTCTTACGTAAACGAATTGATTCTGGAGTAATCTCACAATATTCATCATCATTCAAATACTCTAGTGATTCTTCTAGCGTCATTAGACGAGGTTTCTTTAAAGTAGTTGTTTGCTCTTTGTTAGCAGAACGGATATTGTTTGCAGCTTTTACTTTTGTAATGTTAACTGTTAAGTCATTATCACGAGTATGCTCACCAACAATCATTCCTTCATAGATTTCTGTACCTGGCTCAACAAAGATAGTACCGCGGTCTTCTACTCCTAAAATTCCATAAGTGGATGCTGCTCCAGTTTCCATAGAAACAAGAACACCTTTACTTCTACCACCTACACGGCCTGATGCCATAGGCTTGTACTCTTCAAACGTATGATTGATAATACCATATCCACGAGTAAGTGTAAGGAATTCTGTTGTATAACCAATTAATCCACGAGCTGGCACTAAGAAAACAAGACGTACTTGTCCGCTACCATTATTGATCATATCTAGCATTTCACCTTTACGAACACCGATAGATTCAATAATAGAACCTACATTTTCTTCCGGTACATCTATTTGTACACGCTCAACTGGCTCACAGCGTACACCGTCGATAACCTTAACGATTACTTCTGGCTTAGAAACTTGTAGCTCGAAGCCTTCACGACGCATATTTTCAATTAGGATAGACAAATGTAATTCTCCACGACCAGAAACGATCCATGCATCAGGAGAATCAGTTGGATCTACACGTAACGATACGTCAGTTTGTAGCTGAGCATCCAAGCGTTCTTGAATTTTACGAGAAGTTACCCATTTTCCTTCGCGTCCAGCAAATGGACTGTTATTCACTAAAAACGTCATTTGTAAAGTCGGCTCATCGATATGAAGAATTGGTAATGCATCTT
>CAKQHO010000106.1 GCA_934234185.1 uncultured Psychrobacillus sp.
GGGTAAATAAAACGAATTTGGTGTTCAAACTAACTTTGGAATCATTCCCACTATTTTTTAATTTAGCCACTAGGAGATTACAACATGAAAAACTTTTTTAAATTTGCAGAACGGCAAACTTCCTTCAAACAGGAAACATTAGCTGGAGTAACGACTTTCTTATCGATAGCTTATATATTAGTTGTGAATCCGCTTATTCTTAGCCAATCTGGAATGGATAGTGGAGCTGTATTCACTGCCACTGCTCTTACCGCAATCATCGGTTCACTATTAATGGGGTTACTCGCTAATTACCCAATCGCAATCGCTCCTAGTATGGGATTAAACTCCTTTTTTACTTTTTCAGTATGTATTGGGATGGGAATTGACTGGCAAGTCGCTTTAACCGGTGTTTTCATTGCAGGAATTATTTTTATGATATTAAGTTTAATGAAAATCCGAGAGAAAATTATTAATATCATTCCACTGGACTTAAAATATGCAATCGCTTCTGGAATTGGTTTCTTCATCACGTTTATAGGATTAAAAAACGGTGGTATTATAGTTGGCAATCCAGATACCTTTGTTTCCATTGGTGATTTAACTTCACCTATGACACTACTAGCAATTATTGGCCTTATCATTACGATTATTATGTTAGTGCGGGGAATAAAGGGCGGAATTTTTTATGGTATGGTCATTACAACGGTTATTGGAATTATTTTCGGATTAATAGATGGTCCTTCATCTATCGTTGGCAATATACCGAGCATTAAACCAACATTTGGTGTGGTATTTTCTCATTTAGATGAGATTTTCACCCCAGAAATATTAACGGTTATCTTCACTTTTTTAATCGTTGCCTTTTTTGATACAGCTGGTGCATTGATCGCACTAACTAGCCAAGCAGGAATGATGAAAGGTAATACTATTCCTAATATAGGAAAAGCATTATTTGCTGATTCCACTGCTGGTGTTGTTGGAGCTATTTTAGGTACATCGACACCAGCTACGAGTGTTGAATCTTCCGCTGGAATTGCTGTTGGAGGAAGAACAGGCTTAACTTCTATTATCGTGGCAGCTTGTTTTGTCATTGCTTTATTCTTCTCACCACTCGTTACCATTATTACCGTGGAAATTACAGCAGCTGCTTTAATTATTGTGGGAGCGTTAATGGCGATGGAAATCAGTAAGATAAACTGGACGAAATTAGAAATTGTCATTCCATCCTTTTTAACAATTATTATGATGCCTCTCACTTCTAGTGTGGCAATAGGGATTGCATTTGGTTTTGTTCTTTATCCACTTTGCTTAGCGGCACAGAAGCGTTATAAAGAAGTTCATACAATTATGTATATGCTTTGCTTGCTATTCCTTTTATACTTTGCTTTTATCGTGTAGAAAAGAGAAGTAGAGGGCTAGGCGATACGGCTGTTACATTTAAGAAATATGAAGAAGATAACGATTTTACCTTTGATACTTTTTAGTTTAATAATGATATCCAAGAATGGCGCTTTCCTTTAAATAGGGAAGTGTCTTTTTCTTTAATATTTTAAGAAGTGAAATAAAAAAACATTTAGTAAACATTTAGTACAGTCGAGCTACATAAAGCATTCAAGTTAGGACTCCGATCATTTTATTTGTTCCCTAGGTTACAAAAATGTCACTAACATGTAATTGAAAGCTAGGGCTATAAACCATCAATTCCCCTATAATGAAATTGTTAGCGCAGTTGTATGGAAATTGGAAAGGGGTAATAAAATGAAAAAAGTACTAATTGGCTTTCTTGCAGCAGTTTTTACGATCACGACTCTCACGGGATGTGGTATGTTTGCATCAGCAAACGCTGTCATACTTTATGGCGAGGAAGAGGAAGTTTTAGCAGCAATAGATAAAGAGAAAGACGTGTTTATAAAGGAAGATCAATTTAAAATAAAGATTTGGGAGACCGGTGGGAAAAAATTGCTGTTTCTTACGGATGAAACAGCACAGTTTCTAATAGATAAAAAATTATTAAGGGAAATCACAGACCAAGAGAAAAGGAAAACGAAGGCAGTTACCTCTCTACCAAAAGTAACAAAAGGGGAAGGATTATTCTTTGCTAGAGAAGATGCAAAAGATTTCGATACAAAGGACATTGATTTAGAAGTTACCTATGAAGGTAATATAATCATTGGTGAAGGAAGAGTGTTTACAGATATGTTTTTAATCATACAGGAAGATGATTGGTCCTCTTTACAGGGAACTGAAAAAACAATGGCAATCTTAGAGTATGATAAAGATCCAAGTGCAGAAGGATTACGATATGACGTGGATAAAACACAGCTAGTTAGAATACAAGACTAAAAAATTGATTGTCCAAATACTTGGGCAGTCTTTTTTTTTGGACATAACATCTAACCAAATGCCGCGGTATAAGAAAAATCTTTTCATATTCAAGATTGCAAAATTGTAATGTGAACGTCATCTAAAGTGAAGGCTAGAAAACCAGATAGCCCCTATAATAAAACCAACAGCACAGAAGGTGTAAAAAAGAAAAGGGGTTAAAGGATATGAAAAAAACAGTACTAGGGATTTTAACAATGCTTATGGCGGTGACAGCACTAACAGGATGCAATATGTTAGCAAAGGCAAATGGAGTTATCCTGTATGGGGAAGAGTCGGAGATAGTAAAAGCTGTGGAGAAAGAAAAAGATGAGCTAGTAAAAGAAGAACAGCACAAAATCAAAATTTTAGATAACAATGGCCACCAAGTGATGATTTTGTCAGAAAAAACAGCCGATGCACTTGTAAAGAAAAAATTAATAAATGAAATAACAAATCCAGAAAAAGCGAAAATCAAAGCAGTTTCATCTCTTTCAAAAATTAGTAATGGTAAGGGATTACTATTTGCGAAGAAAGAATTAAAGGAACTAAATGTGGACGGCAAGAGCCTAGAAATTAAGTATGAAGGAAATTTAATTATTGGAGAAGGCCGAACGTACGCGGAGATATTTCTTATTGTCACTGACGAAGAATGGGCATCTCTATCAGGAACTGAGAAAACATTGGCTATATTAGAGTATGACAAAGATCCAAGTTCAAAAGGATTGGATTACGATGTGGAAAAAACGCAGTTAGTTAGAATACAAGATTAAGAAAATGAGGACGGTCTATTAACATGGACAGTCCTTTTTCTATTTTAAAACAATGGGTTATGTAGCACCAAGCTACTTTTTTTACTGTTAAATCTATATTCTTGTTAATTTACTGGCTCAAACTCCTTTGTAAACTCTTCTACCCAGGCAGTATCAATTGGCCCGTTAACAATATGGTAGTAGTCACCACCATTTAAAAATATCAACCGGTTTTCATATATGTGTGCTATCACCGGGTTGCCTTTCTTACTAATGAAAGTAACATCGAAACCCTTTACTTTTGAAACATTGCTATCCCATTCACTATCCTTCATCTTTTTCACTCGGTACTCACTCATAAATTCAACTAACTGTTCAGCATGTTCTTTTTTATAAGAAATCGTGTCCTGATTGATTAATACTGCCTCGAAATCCTTTATATTATAGTTAATTAAATCATCCATTCCCTTTTCCCTGTTATCATTATAAATTTTAAAAGAAAAAAGAGTTAATGCTACTAATAAAAGTCCAATTAAAACTCCCTTTTTATTCTTCATTTAGTCACCCTTTCTACACTACAGATAAACCAACTATAACATGAACTTCCATTATATGTTATATTAAATTTACTAGACAAATACATATAGATATATTTTAGAAGTATAGAAAGTAAGGGTGGGTGCTTTGATGCAAGGGGTAGAATATCTAATTGCCAGAAAATTAATTGCCACGTTTTTTTCCTCCATTATTGTTTCCATACTGTTATTTTTGTTCTCATATGATAGCTCCAAGATCGTCCATGATACAGGAATTGAATTTATCGGTTGGTTCCTTATTTTCTTTATGTACATAGGAATTATTATCCTAATATACGGAAACTTAGTATCCATTGGAGTAGAGTTTTTACAAAAGAAGTGGTTTAAGAAACAGGGTTGGCTTTATGTATTATTACTTGCTATTTTTGGACTTGCGAACGGTGTTTTCTTCCAAGACATAGTATTTGCCTATTATGGATTACTTGCTGCTCTCCTTTATGCTATCGTCGATAAGCTTTTATTTAAAAGGTTTCAAGAGGAAAAAAGTATAAAAGCGTTTATTCTGATTCCAATTGTTTCAGTTCTATTAACCTGGGGCTATTTTCATTTAACCTCTCAGCCTTTGCCTCCTTACACAATAGAAGAGGCAGTTCAATTTGTTACCTCTGGAGAAGGAACAGCCGTTGAAAATTTTCCAAAAGAAATAAGTGAATGGGAAGGAACTGTAGACGGCTATCGAGTGAAAAGAGAAACAAGCGCGGAGGAGGTGGAAGAAGAAGTCTATAAGGTAACATTTACAGAAACATGGGGGAAGGGAACTAGCGAAAGATCTTGGGTCTTGTCTTATATGGTGAAACGAGGAAGTTCATATTTACATGGGGAAGAAGGTATTATTCCTCCCTATTACAATAAAAAGTTATAAAGAATGGGGGGTGAAGTAAGAAAGGGCTTTATCTTTAGGGTAGCACTTTATCCTTCTTTAAGTACAATCATGTAGGTGAAGGAGTTGCCAGGTAACCAGTTGAAACTAATGCTACTTCATCTTCGTCTAACTTATATAAAGAAGGATGGGTGATTATGAAAAAACTTAGTTTTATAATGTCCTTGGTGCTTTTATCAATAGGATTATTGGGCTGTCAACAAAGCAATAACGAAAAGGTTGATAATAAAGTGAATGCTAGCCAAACCCTAGAAACAAAAGCAGAAGTCATAGAAGGAGATTTTGTATATCGACTTGTGTCAGAAAAAACAGAATACAGTAAGAATGAGCCTATAAAAATCTATGCGGAATTAGAATATACAGGTGATAAAGAGGAAATTGAAATTGCTCATTCAGCTTCTCCATTCTCTTTCCCAATGGTAGAGACTACGAGAGATTATGGAATTGATTACAATATGAATGAACCTTTATTAAGCACGAAACTAATTAAAGGGGAGCCCCTCCGTGAAGAATATAGGGGAAGTGGTGGATACGGTTCGGAGGATAAGCAAGAATATAAAGATTTTATGAAGCAAATTATGAATCTAGAATTTCCAGAAGGGCATTATGTTGTAAATGGAATTGCTAACTTCTATATTATAAATGACGAGGAATCGGAACAAGTAAAAAAATATTATATAACAGCACAGGTTGAATTTATGGTCAAAAAGTAATGAGGAACTGACTTTTTTGACTAACGCATGCTTTACTTCAGGAAGGAGTAAAGTTTTTTCTTATTGCACGAAAGGTGCAAGCGTCCGGTGCTTCCTGATAGAGGATACGTATGAGGGGAAGCAAGACAATCCATTATCCTGCAACCAGTACACCTATGTGCAACAGGATCCTTTGATCTATTAGGATACTATACTGGGGAAAGTAAGACCATAACGTGCAGAGTCGCAGTAGGGGATATGAATCGCAGGCAGTTAGGGGGGAATGGTATGGAAAATCTTCTTAGTAGGAGAAGAGCGTTTAATCAATTGAAAAGAGATGCTGATATCCCACCAACCTAGCAAGGACCACATTTTAATGTGAGTTCTGCAAGTAAACAGCGTACAGGAAAGGTAGAAGGTACAAAAGAACATTATCTTTAAATAGAATGGTGGTGTATATATGTGGCATAATGCGTTAGAAAGAAATCAATTTATTTCAAATTTATATACAGAAGTCCCTGAGCTTATTAATGTACGTATTGTAGCTATTCAGATAACAGATGAAGGAAGAAGAGTTTCAATAAGTTTTATTATGCCAAAGTTTGCAGATAATGTTCCTTCAAAATGGCGTAATTTGGGTTACAATACTGTATTTGTTGAACTTGATTTTTTTGATGTACAAGAATTTGACGTTAATTATTGTAAGGGAAACTTGAAAGGTACTATTAACATTGAAAAAAAAGAAGAAGATAAATTCAAAGTTGATATTTCTGGATCAATAAGTATGAATTCAGTAGCTGATATCGGTATGATACAATCCGTAAGTGGTTACATTGATACTTTACAGGAGTAATTCTGCTTTGTTTAAATGAGTAGATTTAAGTTAAGTTTCTTAGACCTTGATTGGCATATAAGTCTTTCAAGGTATTTTGACAATAGTTTTAAATGGATTTTTTGGCAATTGTGATATGAACAAAGCAAGCATTGAAATAACTACCATGTGGAGGGGGAAATAAGTATGGAAGAACAAATTAAAGATTTATTAAGTCAATTTGAATTTAATGAACCAGCTACTGAAAATAGTATTAAAAAAGTGGAAGAACTACTTAGTATAAACTTCCCACAAGAATATCGTGACTTTCTTTTAAATTCTAACGGTGGAGAAGGAGCAATTGGTCAATCGTATTTAGTATTGTGGAAAATAGAGGATCTAATAGAATTAAATGATGTTTATAGTGTTGAAGAGTTTGCTCCAGGTTTATTAATCATTGGCTCTGATGGTGGTGACACTGCTTTTGGTATTGATAATAGAAGCGAGCTTAAACAATTTGTACAGATACCTTTCATTGGAATGGATTTAAGTGAAGTACAAGGTTATAGTAATGACTTTAAAAGATTTCTTAGCTATTGGCGATTTCCGTAAAATAATTTTGTTCGACCTTGAGATACAATAAGAATTAATCTACGAGTGTAAAATACATGGAGACCCAATGTTATAATTCTGTCCAATCAAAATGAGTTATTGGGACAGCCATGAGACATATCCCACAGGCTGGATTCCTTATGGACAAGGGCTAAGGATCTTGAACATTAGTATAATAAAGGGAAGATAAGTGACTGGTTATTGATATTATTAAAAATATTTTAGTTTACATAATATAAATTATACTAAGTTGTGTTTCAGTTCAAAAGTATACTTGTAATATTGAGATATTTAAGAAAAATACGTTTAGAATTAAAAAAAATGAGATTTTTCACTGCATCTAAATCAGATTAAAAAACCAAGAGATTTTCTATCAAATCCCTTGGACTTGTTAAATAATATAACTTTCAGATACTTTTCAAAAAAATTATCCATGCTAATTAATTTCCTAATTTGCTATTGAACCTCTTTTAACCTAGATTTGTCGTTCTTTTTGTGGCTTCCAATTTGTCCATATTTGTTTACTATGGCCCCGTCTTGGTTAAAGATTTTTAAGCTTTTCTGAAATTGTTATAGATCTATCTTCCTTACGGCATCAAAACCTCTTATATATGCTAAAAATGCTCGCTTAACATGTAATAAATACCAGTATTTTTGTCGACATAAGAAATCATGTCACCTGATTTTGTTTTTATAGAAAATCCATCCTTTTTCGGCTATTCCAGTATAAAAAACTAATTCCTTTCCAGAAAAGTTCTCAGTTTTTTGTTCAATATTTATATCCTTTTGTACATTGACGTATGGACTATTTCTATACCATGCATATTTATTATCTTTAATCGCTATATTTGATAAGCTTACTAGTAATTGGTTTCCCTCTTCTTTTTTATAAATTATAAATAATTCTCCATCTAGATCAAAGTTAGAAATAATATTTTCTTTACTTATACCTTCTTCTTTCATTCCATATTGAATAGCCTCGTTTTGTGAATTAAACCATTTTATCTCTTTATTTATGTTTTCACATCCACTTAGAATTAAGCAGAGAAATGCAATATAAATTAAAAGCTTTTTCATTTATTTATTCTCCTAGAATTTTTTTGAGTGCAATGATAAGGTAATGGTATTATTTAATTTATCTTTTTCAACTAAAATAATTTAGTATAAGAAATTTCTTAATTGGTGTACTCTATCTATGTACTTCAGGTTCAAATAAATGCTTTCTAACGCTAGGTGTTTCATTCATTAATAGTAGTATACCCTTTTTGTATAAAATCGTTAGAAAGACTTTTGGACAATATAAAACATGAAGTTAATACTTTTCAAAAGGCAGTGAGAATTTGAACATAACTATAAATAGACGTATTGCCTACTTGGTAAGTGGGCTTTTAATGATATCGCTCGGCCTGACTTCTCGGGCATATGCTCATTTGCTGCCACAGTATATCGCTGAAAATGCTGGGGACATACTATGGGCTATGATGGTCTACTGTGGCATTCGCTTTCTGTTCACTAATAAACCTCCACAATTAGCCATGTTAATAAGCCTTATTTTCTGTTTTGGCATTGAATTTAGTCAAATGTATCATGAAGAATGGATAGATAATATCCGAAGGACAACGCTAGGAGCATTAATCCTAGGAAGGGGCTTTTTAATTGTCGATCTATGGAGATACTCTATTGGTGTTCTTTTCTCATTTTTATTAGATCGCAGCATCATGAAAGGTGTAAAGCGCCCCTTCACTTAAACTATCCATAGTATTATTCATAAAACTCCATATGACCTTTCCCTTCCTTGTAATAATCTAATCTATCCTGCAAGGTTCCAGTATGGAATTCAAATTTATGGCCGTCTGGGTCGGTAAAATAGATAGATTGCTTGTCTTTTTCGTCTCTTTCCCGTCCAGGAAGTATGTTTACATTCAACATTTTGAGCTTTTTAACTGCCAATTCAAAGTCCTGCTCCTCGATAGAAAAAGCTATATGTGTATAAGAATCCTTTATTTCATTCCTAGGAATGTTCTTTTCTTCATTTAGTGCCAACCATATCCCGTTTACATCGAAATAGGCAGTGCTTCGTCCTTTCACTAATAGCTTTGCTTCCAAGGCCTCCTGATAAAAAGCAATCGACCTCTCTAAATTCGATACAGAAAATAATAAATGGTTTATTCCTTTGATTAGCATGCTGCTCCCCTTTTCCTCAATTTTATTAGTAGCAACTTAAAACCTCTTTTCCTTCCAATGTACTTTCTTTGTTCCCTTGAGTAGTTACTCCTTGTATAATAAAACAAACTAGAAGGGGCTGAACTATGCACAGATAGCAATATTTTTTATCCAACTGAATAAAATCGGAGGTAAAAGTATTGATAAATGAAATACCAACAAAAAGATTACTTTTAAGAAGAATGAGAGTTTCGGACACACATAGCTTGTTTCGTATTTGGTCTGACCCAGAGGTCACTAAATATATGAATATCTCTAACTTTACAAAGGAAAGCCAAGCAAAAGAAATGATTGAGTTACTAGATGAGTTGACAAGAGCGAACAAAGCTGTTCGTTTTTGTATAATCGATCAGGCATCTCACGAGATTATAGGTTCCTGTGGTTTTAATTTGATAGACCTTGATAATGCGAAAGCTGAAATAGGCTATGACCTCGCAAAAGCCTATTGGGGTTTGGGTTACGCTCCAGAAGCTATACATGCATTGACTCAGCATGCTTTTAAGAAATTAAGGCTAAATCGAATCGAAGCCAAAGTAGAGCCAGCTAACGTAAGTTCTATTAAGGTTTTAAACAAATGCAATTTTACCTATGAAGGAACACTTAGACAGTATGAAAAATCCAAAGAAATCTTTATAGATATTAGTATGTATTCCTTATTATCAACAGATTAAAAGTACAAATAAGATTGCTCATTTGGAGAGCAATCTTATTTTTTCATCACAAAATGTTCTTAAGCTTTACATCTTGTACCTTTTTAACATTAGGTTGTTAAGTCTTGATGCTTCTTTCAAACGAAAATTTTACTTGTTAGTTTCACAAAGTTACTACCTTTAACAGAACACCTGTTTCCCCATCGTAAAAATCTTCATTTTAAGGCACTATACTCTTTTACGTGGACAGAAGTTAATCGACTATTACTGCTTTTCCTTCTTCGCGTAATTTCTTTAAAGAGGTTAGCATCTGTTCTATTTCTTCATCGGTATGTCTTTCCCACGAGCCTAATTCTGCAACAATTTTCAAGGGTGATGTAGACCTATAGGATCGTGTAGGGTTTCCTGGGAACTTTTTGTCCGTTAAGTTTGGATCATTTTCAAACTCTCCGAGTGGTTCCACGATGTAAATTCTTTCTTTTGAATCAGAAGCCGCTAATTCAGCTCCCCATTTTGCAGCATTTAAAGTTGCGGTGAAATATATATGGTTAGATTTTCTGCTTTCATAATTTGATTCATGCTGTGGAACTAATAGATCGCCTATCTTTAGTTCTGCCTTCGTACCGTGGAAAAAAGGACCATTATCTAAGACATCTTTTTTGGCATTCATACAGATACCTCCTGATTTTTAAACTTCCATAGAACAGTATATTGAAGGATATACTTAACATGCTGTCTGTATATAATTATTTATTCTAGAAATACAGAAAAAAACCTGCATAAGCAGGCTTATTCTGTTATTATTCTATAAATGTCTGGAAAAAATCAATCATCATCGTGCTTGCATCTGGACCAAGCGGGTCTGTATAGGAGCCCTGTGAGCTTCCGCCAGGCCAAGCGTGCCACATATTCTGAACAAGCACACTCTTCATCCAAACTCTATTATCGTTTGCTTTATAGCTATTAATCGTATATGGCTTCCCAATAGGTATAACGTTTTGAATATGATCTGGCTGATTGTCTATCCAGCCTCTAAAAGTTCCATCTGCTACTAAGTCATTGGTTGACGCCCACTGGGTGATAACCTGTCTAGCATTAATCGGATTCACTACATTATCTAAAGCACCCTGGAATACGATGACCGGCATATGCTTTGCATGCGATCCCATTGCGTTATATGCTAGTCTACCTTGCTGGAGAGGATTCGGTCCACCATAGATCATGGCATTCACAGAGGTGAGTGCACTTGTCGCTGCCTTATATTCTAACCCTGCAGACACCCCAATGCCTGAGAATATGTCTGGGTAGGTAGCACCCAAAATGACACTCATCGCACCACCAGCTGAAAGTCCGGCAACATAGACTTGACCGTTATGAACCGAGTAGCTTTGCTTTACTTGATTTACCATTCCTGCTATTATGCTTGGCTCTCCACTGCCCCTTGATTGATGGCTTGTGTCAAACCAGTTCCAGCATCGATTTGCATTCGAGCTTGTGCTTTGCTCAGGATATAAAACTAGAAAACCTTTGGATTCTGAAAGCGCATTCATTTTTGTTCCAACTGAAAAATCCTGTGCGTCCTGACCACATCCATGCAGCATCACATAGAGTGCATGGCTCTCTGCCTCATTATAACTGCTTGGAACATATAGCTTATACGTCTTTCCATCAAAAGAGCCTGATATAAAATCTCCATTGGCGTTAGTTACTGTAGGATGATAGAGCATGGTACTGAAAAACAACAGACAGCTTGCTAGAAACCACTTATTTGTCCTTTTACCCAAAAAACTCACTCCTTTCCAGTATTGCAGGACATCATACTAGAAAGGAGTTACAAATGAGTTACATGCTCTTCACTAATTCTAATTCGTCTCTCAAAGGAATTCCGTCATTTCCTATGTAAGGGATAGAAGGCTTGCGCTCTCTTGCTTTTTCTAATGCATTTGGATAGAGCCTTGATAGGACATATCCACGTTTTTGGTAGAATCTAAGTGCGTGAAGGTTGTCATTTGTAGTAATCAGCTTCACCTGTTCGCAGCCCAGTTTATTAGCTACCTTTTCAACCTCGGCGATCAGCTGTGAGCCTATGCCTTTTCCTTCTACCAAGCTGTCTAACGAGATGATTTCACATTCCTCATGACGAATCTCAAACGTGACAAGACCGACGATTTGCTGCTCCTCTTTGGCAATAAATCCATCTAGCCTCGCACAGTCATAAACTCCTGTAGAGATCACCATCTCGCTGCTCCCCCATTGCTCGATGAAAAACTGCTGTACATCTTCTCTATTCTGTTGATCTATTCGAACTATCTGCATATTCATTTCCCCTTTTTAATCCATACCGATTGTTTCGCTTCTGTATTCCAACCGTACGACATCTCTCCAGACGCCATTAAGTTTGCCCATTCTGCGGTGAGTTCCCAAC
>CAKQHO010000107.1 GCA_934234185.1 uncultured Psychrobacillus sp.
GATGGAAAAGGAATGGAGAAGTTCCATGCCACTGCTATCAATGAATACTGTCAAGCAGCTAACAGGTCTAACAGCTAGACAAATTCGATATTATGAAGAACAAGAACTGGTTCAGCCTGCACGTACGGAAGGTAAGCAACGGATGTTTTCACTAGATGATATCGATGTTTTGTTAGAAATAAAGGATCTGTTGAAATCTGGAGTAAACATTGCGGGAATTAAGCAAATTTTTGACATGAAGAAAAATCCGATGAATGTCAAAAGTGCTCCTCATGTAATTTCTGATCAGGAATTACGTGCAATTGTAAAAGAGGAGATGCAACTCGCACAAAGACAGCAAAGAGCTTCACTGCGACAAGGGGACCTATCTCGCTTTTATCGTTAAGCGAGGTTCACATTATATATCAAATTTTTAGGAGAGTGGAAAGATGAGCAAGTATACAAAAGAAGATATTAAAAAGTTTGTGAAGGAACATGAGGTAAACTTTATTCGTCTTCAGTTTACCGACATACTAGGTACGATTAAAAACGTGGAAATTCCAGTAAGTCAGCTCGATAAAGCTCTTGATAATAAAATGATGTTCGATGGTTCATCTATCGAAGGATTCGTACGTATCGAAGAATCAGATATGTATTTAGTGCCAGATTTAGATACTTGGGTAGTGTTCCCATGGATCACTGGTAAAGGGAAGGTTGCTCGTTTAATCTGTGACGTAAACAGAGCAGACGGCACACCATTCGCTGGTGACCCACGCAGCAACTTGAAACGTATTATGAATGAAATGAAAGAATTAGGGTTTACTAGCTTTAACCTTGGGCCAGAGCCAGAGTTCTTCTTATTCAAATTAGATGCTCAAGGAGAGCCTACTCTAGACTTAAACGACCATGGCGGATACTTTGACTTAGCACCAGTAGACCTTGGGGAAAACTGCCGTCGTGATATCGTGCTTGAGTTAGAAGAAATGGGCTTTGAAATCGAAGCTTCTCACCATGAGGTAGCTCCAGGGCAACATGAAATCGACTTCAAATATGCGGATGCAATCACAGCTTGTGACAACATCCAAACTTTTAAACTAGTAGTAAAAACTATCGCTCGTAAGCACGGCTTGCATGCAACATTCATGCCAAAACCATTATTCGGCGTAAATGGTTCTGGGATGCACTGTAACGTTTCATTATTCAAAGGAAAAGAGAATGCATTCTTTGATCCTTCCGCAGATCTTCAACTAAGCGAAACGGCTATGCAATTCATGGCTGGAATTCTGAAGCACGTACAAAGCTTCACAGCAATCACTAACCCAACGGTTAACTCATACAAACGTTTGGTTCCTGGCTACGAAGCACCATGTTACGTAGCATGGTCTGCACAAAACAGAAGTCCACTAATCCGTATCCCGGCTTCTCGTGGCCTAAGTACTCGTGTGGAAGTACGTTCTGTAGATCCAGCAGCAAATCCTTACCTTGCTATGGCAGTAATTCTACAAGCTGGTCTTGATGGTATCAAAAACAAATTGACACCACCACCAGCAGTAGATCGCAACATCTATGTAATGTCTGAGGAAGAAAGAAACGAAGTGGGCATCCACAACCTTCCACCTACATTACACGCTGCTGTACAAGAGCTTTCTAAAAGCGATGTTATTAAAGGCGCACTAGGCGAGCACATCTACGCAAACTTCTTAGAAGCAAAAGAAATCGAATGGGATATGTTCCGCACAACTGTACACCCATGGGAGCGCGAGCAATACCTGAAGATGTACTAAAATCAAAGAATAAGAAACACCGTCTGGTCAGTTGATGACTGGGCGGTGTTTTTTTGGGTTTTGTCAGGCAAATCATCTGGATAAGGATAATTTCTGCAGTTATAGAAGAACACTGAAAATGGACATTTACATAGTTGAACTTTTGGAAAATATACCATGATTAAGTAAATTTAATAGCGGAAAATCTAAACATATAAAAAAGGAAATAGACTTAAAAGTCTATTTCCTTCCGCATAGCCTCTAGCTTAGCTTTATGCTTTGGTTTTGGAATGTCATAAATTTTTTCATATTTGCACATTTTACACGAACAACCAATATGACCTTTGCTAAGCTTACCTCTTGCTGGAAAATGCCCATCTTCGTAATGAAATGCATTTTTAAGAATGACCCATTTTCTTTGAATTGCACGCTCGCGCTGATGGCGAGTGTACGCTTTCGAACGATTTTTCATTATGTATCAGCTCCCTTGAGAAACCCGAGCTTGCAAAGTGTTTCAAGGGTATAACGGCACACCCTACAAGCTCGGCAGGTAGCTGAACAATTGAACGAATTGTTTCATTAGGTAGTTCCTTTCTATTTTGAGAGAATTATATCATATTTCTTAAGGATGTGAGAAACTTAAGAATCCAGTAAACCTCTCATTAAAACATCAAAATTCTATTAATTACATAAATTAACTTTTTAAGTATTATTCGTTAAAGTATACTTTTGTATATCAGAGTGATTAATCGGGTTGCACAACAAATGAAGTATGGAGGGTTATTGAATGAGTGATGCACTTTTTAAGGAAAAGTATCATAACCTTAAAAGGGGGGAGAGGTTAACGTTCTAAAGAATAATTAAAACCACCAACCAGTGATGGAAGGTGTTTTTGTAAATATGAATAAACATAGGTTAATGTTTGGGATTGATAATAGCAAACATTTGATGATCCTCCCACCGACCATTAATTTCCACGCTTTTTTTCGCCAATCCTTCATTGTGAAATCCAACTTTTTCTAAAACTTTAATGGAACCAATGTTATGTGGCATAACACCAGCCTCTATCCTATGCAAATTTAGAATGTCGAAGGCGTGTTCAACAACTAGCTTGGTTGCTTCAGTAGTATAGCCTTTCCCATTCTGTTCTTGGTCCAAGGAATAGCCTAGTAGTGCACGTTGCAGAGGACCACGTAACACTTGGAATAAGGAGATGGATCCTATAAGGCTATCTCCCTCTGTTTTAAAAATTCCAAACTGATAGGCAATATCTTTTTTAGCCTGTTCCTCCCATTTTTCTATTAACTCTCTTTGCATTTCTATTGTAAAGTAATTTTCAGGGAGTGCAGTTGCAGTGCTTTCGAAAAATGCTTGGTTTCTCTTTTCTAAAGCCAATAAATCCTCCGCATCTGAGAGGGTATAAGGCCGTATGTATATGTTTGACATGGAATCTCCCTTTCTGGAATAAATAAACAATTAAAGTATAACATAATAGATAATTGGAAAGTTAATAGTTTGATTCTATTAAACAATTGGCAAACTTAATTACTTATTCTCTATTGGAATGGAGTTACATTTCGTTTAGGTTGAAGCAAGAGAATAACAATAATTAAGCAAATGATAATTTTAATAAAATAGTAATTAGTAAGACCCGTAATTACATGTCCACAGAGTTTTTGAAAGAGAGTAGTATCTGGAAGCCAATCAATTACATACCCCTTTCCTAACATCGAAGGAAAGCTTAGTATTATATAAACTGTAATAACCCGTCTGGTCAGTTGATGACTGGGCGGTGTTTTTTTATGCTTTCTGTCGAAGGTCATAACAAGTAAATAGGGCGGATGGATGGTGTGAAAGAGCATATGTTTATCCTTAAGTTTCTGAATGTATTTTATATCAAGCAAACTGATCTTGGAGCAGAATATAGTGTGGGTAAGCATATAATACTTGAAGATGCTTAGAAGGTTGGCGCTGTAACAATAAGAGGGTAGAACTCGAAGAAAGGGGCGACTTCGGAGAAAATACGAACAAACTAATGTGCATTTAACAAAAATGCTGAGTAAGCTTAACCAGGTAAGAAAATAAGTCTTTTTTATCGATGTTAAAAGTGGTTGTTTGCGATAAGCAACATGATCTAATTTTTTCAACATTGGACCTTACTAATTAATTTAACCTATAAATTTCGAACTAAGTATCTACAGTAATAAAATCAATATTGTAATATACTTATTGGATAGGCTATTTAATGAGCTCTAGTAATAAAATATTAGGAGTCCTAACATGAAAAAAAAAATAAATTATTTAATCTTACTGTTAACCACCATCTTTGTAGTTGGTTGTACTAACGTAGAAGATACATCCGTTGCAGATAAAGTAGCAGACTCACAAGAGGTAACCTCTAGTGAAACCAAGTCAAACAATAGCGAAAAAGAAGAGAATAATACAGTTGTAGACAAACCAGTAGTGGAAAAAACGCCAGCTAAAAAAAATAGTGACCTGTTCTCGGGATACAAACTTATAGAAGTTGATGGTGGTGATTTGTCGGGACATCGCGAACCAAAAGTTGTTGTGGATATTGGTTTTGGCCCTCGTGAATATTGGGCATTCACGAATGAATATGGGCAACTGGTACGCGTTATTGCGGAAGAAATCGTTCTTCAAGATGATAGTAAGGAACCTGTACTATCGTCCGGCAGGTACTATAGGGATGAGGCAAAGGTTCCTGGTGTTGAAAGTGCTGTTTTAGATGAGGGACATGTAATTGCTGATTCTCTTGGCGGTGTATCAAATGCGTATAATATTACACCACAAGAAAGCACGCTAAATCGACATGGTGATCAAGCGTATATGGAAGATGCAATACGAAAAGCTGGTGGTGCTACAAATTTTGAAGCAATTATCACCTATCCAAATACGAAAACACAAATTCCTTCCAGTTATCAGTATACCTACACGATCAAGGGGAATAAAATCGTTGATAGATTCGACAATGTGAACCCGGATGAAGTGAACGCAGCCCTTGGTTTAACAGGCAGCAAGCCTTCTCCTTCAACTAGCCCACAAACTGAAGGGGACATTTCTAGTGTAGATACAAACGGCAATGGGCAAGTGACGATTAAAGAAGCAAAAGCAGCAGGCTATAGCATGCCAATAACGAGCGACCACTGGCTTTACCCATATATGCACGATGCCGATAATGACGGTATGGTAGGAGAATAAAGGACTGTTACGCAAGCACAATACTAAAAAAAGAAGTAGATCTCATTTTTGAGATTTACTTTTTTTATGTAAATATTAACAAAGGAGGTACCTCTTTGAACTACATAATTTATAAGCTAAATGTTTCTTCAGGTAATATTTTGTGTTAAGATGTTTATTCAAAAAATTATAGGAGAAAAAATTATGAAAATAACTCGGCAATGGAATCAGGAAGACAGTGATTATATTCGTAAAAAGGTAATAGAACACAATCTTTCTAAACTACCAGATGAAGTAAAACATCCAGTCAAAAACATTAGTTTCATCCTTAGAGATGAAGAAGAGAAAATTTTAGGAGGCATTACAGGAACGATTTTTTGGTATCACTTACATATTGATTTTTTATGGGTAGATGAATCTCTTAGAGGTAAAGGGTATGGAAGGCAGTTATTAAATAATATTGAGGAAATCGCAAAAGAGAATAGATGTAACCTTATTCAACTAGATACATTTAGCTTTCAAGCCCCAAATTTCTATCAAAAATATGGTTATGAAGTAGTTGGGGTAATAGAAGAACATCCTACTAAAGGTAATCAACAGTTTTACCTTTCAAAGAAACTTATTTATTGAGAGTATTAATTGAACAAAATTTAGTTCACCTTGATAATAGTACTCTTAATATTAGTTAAGAAGTACTTGGAAGAAAAGATTAGTTATTGAAAAAGTAGGTAAATCCATTCACTTTTGCTTGAAGAGGAACTAACGGGCGCGCTGATCCAAGAAGAATGGATTAACGCTTTTTTTATTGAATTCTTCATAGTAGAAACGAGAATAAGTGACTTTTCAATACACCGAAGAAGGTGTTTTTTTATGAATTTAATATCCCTTTTATATAAATTTTTATATATAGATATTTACATAACAAAAAATGTAAGATAAAATATATATAACAATTAAGAGTTGGGAGAATTTAATGACAATTGTTACTTAATAAAATGGAAGTTTTTTTATGCGGTGCTAATTAGATATTGAGAGGATGATTAGAGTGTCTTTAAGGTATGGCCTACTTGGTTTATTAAGCAAATGGGAAGCTAGTGGATATGATATTAAAAAAGAATTTGATGATGTTATGAGTATTTTTTGGCATACTCACCTTTCACAAATCTATCCCGAATTAAATAAGCTTGAAAATGAAAAACTAATTAGTAGCAAGCTTGTTCAACAGGTTGGAAAACCAGATAAAAAAGTTTATTCAATTACGGAGAACGGAAGAGAAGCTTTGTTTAAATGGTTGCTGGAGCCACACGAAAAACCTAAAATAAAAGACTCTTTTCTGATGCAAACATTTTTTCTGGATAATATACCAGTTGAAGAAGTTCTACTGAAACTTAATATGTATAAAAAAGATCGCCAGCAACGTTTAGAGATGATGAAGAGAATGATGAAAGAGAGGTTAGAAAGTCTAAAAGAGAGAAATGTCATGAAAGCAAGAATTTTAATTTCATCAGCAGTTCTTAAGCGTGGGATCGAACAAGAAATCCAATATATTAGATGGTGTGAAGATACAATAAAGCTAGTTCAATCATGTAAATATCTTTGGGAAGAAGACGAACATCATATGTCACAAAGCACTAAAAATACTGAATTACAAAATACCTCCTCTATTCCTTTCACTGAAGTTGAAGATATTTTTTTAAATTATTTTGGAGATATATTAGATGAAGTTAATTAATTTAAAATATGAGAATAGGAGAGTTATTAATAAATGGTATTAATTTATTTATTAATTGGATACATTGCTTTATATTCAGTAATATGGCTACATGAGGTTGGTCATGGAATAATGTATACTAGATACAAATGCAAGACAAACCCTTTCAAAGTCCATGTACCATTTTATTTATTTTTTTCTACGCCAAGACCAGTTGATGAAACTAAAGCAAAAACACTGAGTCTTAAACAAATCTATCATGTTGGAATTGGTGGGATAGTAGTTAATTTATTATTTGGTATTCCATTATCTATTATTTTACTGTTAATAGATTTTCAAAGCACATTACTATACTATTTTTTATTTTCCTTTGCCTTATTCCATTTGGTAGAAGCTGCTACTTATATGGTAATTAGCAATATTTTTCTATCGAGTGATATGATATTAGTCCAACAATACAACCCTAAATTGAGAATACCTTTTTTTATAATTGGTTTATTTATAATCGGTCTAATCATTTACATGCTTAACAATTCTCCTGAAAGCTGGAAGCTTGGATATGTCATATCTATTGGGGTTATGACACTATCTATGAGTTTGGGAAGAGTTGTTTTTACCCGAATATATACATCTAAATAAAAATGAGATGTTAGCCAAGTGTGAAAGTGGAAACCTTTTTTTTGAAGGTTTCCTTTTTATTTTTTGATAAATAAACTGCTCCATCATTTGAAAAACATACCATGTGCATATAAACTCTTCAGCTGAGTTGACATAATCTTAAATGAGATATGTTATTAAACGGAAATCTAAGAGATCTGGTATGACAGTTGAGACATAGTAAATATCTATTCAATTTTGCTTCCTGAATAAATTAAGGGAAATGAGAAAACTTATGGTAAAGTTATTATTGTATTAAAAAATAAGGAGTACGATAATGAGATATAATATAGAAATTTTATTGGAGAACAACGAAGATTTTTCAGCTTTTCTAAATGCAATGATAAAAGAGTTTAATAATAAGCATTCATTCCACCATAAAGAAGCAAGGAGCAAAGGTTCCGTGCAACCCATAAATATCATTGTTGCAGATGATAATAATAAATGGATAGGTGGCATAACCGCAGAGGTTTACTGGGACTGGGTTGAAATCAATGATTTTTGGTTTCAGGAAGAATTTAGGGGAAAAGGTTTAGGTAGCGATTTGCTTGAGAAAACAGAAAGGTTAGCAAAAGAGAAAGGTGCAAAAAAGGCACTATTAGCTACCTTTGATTTTCAAGCACGATCTTTCTATGAAATAAAAGGATATAAGGTTGTCGGTGAAATAAAAGATTATCCACCTGGTAGTAGTTATTTTACTATGGTTAAAACATTATTATAGAATTTCTATACTAACGAGTGCGTTGATCCAAGAAGGGATTAACGCTCTTTTTGTGGAATTTTTTATTGCAGTTTCGTTCAATAAGAAGAGGAAATAAAAAGGAGTAAGTGATGGAAACTAACATGTTGTATTATAAAATATTCCAAAAGAAAGTAGAACCAGTCGATTATGTTAATTGGGCTATCAAAATGTTAGAAAATAGTGATACATCTACATCCCTAAACATACTTTCTACCCTAAGTGAAACTCTAAATATTTTTGAGGTAGAAGATTATTTTCAGAGGGCAGTAAGAGAATTAGATGTGGAAGAACCCCCACAGGATGAATGTACTAAGTATTACTTCTGGTATTTGCTAAAACAAATAATAGATAATGAATCTTATGCAATCAACTATGCATATGAAATTTATCAGGTAGTTCCTGAAGAATATGTTAGCGAAAATTTAAATGTTTGGTATGAGATTAGTGAAATGATAGACGACTATCGATATGGTGATAATATAGAGGAGATTACAAGAGAATATCTAATTACAACCATCGTAAAACAAGCGAAAAAACAATTAAATAGTAACTTCTTATTGAACTAACGGATGCGTTGATCTACGAAGGGATTAACGCTCCTTTTGTTGAATTTCTTATTTTAGAAACGGGACAGGATAGCGGAAGAAGGAGGTATCCAATTAATAGAATCAACTAAATAATACTGATTATCTTTTTAAAGAATGGTTCATAAATTGTAAATGGAATACCGCGGAGCGAAATTTTAAAAAAAGATATTTAAAGAGATTAGAGTTAGTTTTTCTCAAAAAAGTATCCTTCCAAAGAAACTAAAAACAATAGAGAACAGAAAATGAAGAATCCCCGAACTCCCTGTTGGCTGCAGACTTTATTTATATTAAAGGTAATCCATTGGCCGTTGCTTTTTACTAGATTGACGATATCCAACACTTGGAGTTTGTCAATTACCCTGGAAAAACTACAGTGTTACCCCTACCACTTACAATCAAGAAATATCACATAAACTATTTAAAAGCGATTCTTATAGAAAAAATAATCAGTATTATATACTTTTATTTCCCTCGTTAGGTATAATTTTCAAAAAGGGGTTTTTAGATGGAGTGGAGAAAAACAATTGAAACCGTTTTGATTATTGCCATCCTCATAGGTTTGTATTTGTATCAAAGACCAATATCCATTTCTTATCAAGAAGTGCTCTCGGATTTAATTGGAGAGGACGAAACTGTTGAAAAAATAGCGGTTTATACTGGTTCTGATTTATCAAACCAAAAAGCGACTTATATTATTGAGGAACCATACTTATTAAATAGATTCATGAAACTGGACACTAGGCTGAAACAAAGAAAAGGAAAACACCCTAAACTTTTAATTAACGCATTAATCATAAAAACAAACAAAGATTCCTATGTGGTAGGAATCGATACTTTTTCCTTTACAATAGGTGAAAGAGAATATTCAACTGGGGGGATCATGAACCCTGCATACGTGTTAATTAAAGAGAAAAATTTCGAATGGGAAATTGGAGAATATAGTTATGTAGATTCAGAACTCGGAGAAGAATACCCAATATTTGCGAAATGAGGATGGGGCAAATCCCGCCCTCTCTAAAAAAAAATTAGTTTTAGAGATAAGGTGTAGAGTTTTAGGAGGCATTTTGGTGTCACTTACAAATTGATACCTTTGGGTGGATGAATCTCATAGAGGGAAACGATAGAAGACTGTTATTAGATAATATAGAGGAAGTCTCAATTGGAATAGATGTCATCCAACTAGATGCTTGTATAACAATACCTGTTACTGAATTTGTTGTTTCATGAAAATATCGTTAGTTGAATAGCAATCTTCAAAAAACGGGTGCGTTGATCTAAGCGGTTTAGTGGAAGAGGAAAATAGCAGAATGAGGTGGGCCCATTGATTAAAATAATTGATATTAGTAATAGTAAGAGGCAGCGTAATCATTCCTAAAAACGTGCTACAACAATAGGATGACACGGAGAAGCCAGCAACATAACTAAACTCAGACTAAGAGTCTCCGGGGCAGCTTAGCAGGCCTCTGCCTTATGAATAGACCGAACGAAGGAATGTAAGCGCAATTGACGCTAAGAGACATGGGAGGGTACGTCGTCATAAGCATCGCAGAGATCCATTGTGCATCAAAATAGTGGATGAAAAAACTAATATTTACCATTAGTTTTAGCGAAGCGCTCACTCTATCTGCAATAAATAACAATCAATTCAAAATACTGTGTATAATCAAGGTGAAAAAAATTTTTCTCACCTTACGACGTAACATAAACCGTTGATACATCAATGTTTATAGAGGGAGAATAGTTGAAGAAGAAACTTCTAAAAGGTGTTTCAATAAGGAAATGAGGAGGGTAATTCGTTGAATATTTCACAAATTAAAAATGCGCTATTTAAACAAGCAACAATCTTTCAAACAGGTGGATACCTACCAACAGAGGAATTAGGAGAAAGTTGGATTGGCAAAGTTTTATGGGGAAAAGAAGAAACTATTCCATCTAATTTTGACCCTATTTGCACAATATTTTTATACAATTTACCCTTTGTACCGAAGGAATTAATAAGATATCAATTATTAACGGTTTATATGGACTTCGATGTATTCAATAATCTAAATAGGGATGATTTAGTTTCATTTTTTAAGATAAATTGTTATACGGAACTGGATGAATTACAAAAGATAAATAAACAATCTAAGAATATAAAACCTTTCCCATTAACTCCTATATTAATTAATAATGATACACCTTCGTGGGAGGATTCTAATAGTATTTCCCCAGAAATTGAAAATGAAATATTACGGCTTGAATTTGAGGAGGATATTGAATATTACGATGATATTGTAGAAAAAATATATCCCACTCATAAAGTTGGAGGCTATCCTTCTTTTACTCAAGGTGGAGTCTCTTTCGGGGAAGCCTATCCATTTGTATTTCAAATAAGTTCTGATGAAAAGGCTCGCTTTAACATTGTAGATAGTGGTAGTTTTTATTTTTTCTACAATAAAGAAAAACGAGATTGGATTGTGTACTGCGATTTTTATTAAATTTTTGAAGAAATATGAAGTTACTAAAATCGTTCTTATTAGATTTAGGTAGAAGAGGGATAGAGTGATTAGAATATATAGGGATGATGAGTATGCCCTTAAACTGGAATTTGATTTAACAGGTGCTGCTGAATTAAAAGAAATGTTTAAGAAGTCTCTTGATGAAGGAAAAGCAGTTCTCCAGATTAGTAATAGCTTTTAGAAGATTACAAACCGATCAATGTATTTATAGTAACAAATCAAGGTAATCCCTCTGAGCTAACTTATAATGATGGGAAGTTTATATTAGAACTAAGTACGGGAATAATGGAATTTTGTATTGACAGATTTAACAACAGTGTAAGCAAAAGGAAGTTCTTTCCTGCGGAAATTTGCGATGTTGACTATAAAGATTTTGAGTTAACTATCTACGGTATAATCATAGGAGAATAGAAACAATTTTTGTAGAAGGAGGGAATACCGATAAGTTATTGAACTAAAGGTGGCGGTGACCCAAGAAGGGATTAACGCGCTTTTTGTGGAATTCATTATTATAGAAACGGGGCATATTGAAGAAATAAGTTGTATTAGTACAAATAAAAAGTGGGTTTTGATGATGATAAAGGAAATGGATATTCGTTGCCATCTTTATGGAGAGAAATTTTCCCCAAAAGTGGTTGAAGAACAAAGTGGGATTACATTAGAAAATAAAATAGAAGTTGGTGATATCACAAAGAGGGGAAGAAACACAGGTAAACCATCAGATTACGGCAATGGTGAACTATGTCCTCCAAAGGAATTTAAAGATAAAGAAGATTTTGGCCTTTATTGGATTGCTTTAACC
>CAKQHO010000108.1 GCA_934234185.1 uncultured Psychrobacillus sp.
CAAATTTCTCTTTGTTATATGTACCTTTACTGTACTTAACCAACTCTTCTGGTCTGCCGTTAACTAACACCGTAAACTTCCTCCTTGTCATACAAGAAAAGCATCTTACTAATATACATAAGAAAAATTCCTTGTGAGTTTTCGGGACCTTTTCTAGAGTTACAGCTATATAATGAATAAGATTTCTTGCCTGCTCTTTTAAATCATTTCCGCTTAGAGCGAAATAAACACTTCATACGGCATCTTACCTAGCCCCTTTCAATATACGTTTTTCCCATACCATGGGGACCATGTAAAATACATTTTCCTGCTCGTGCCAGCTAGCTTTTTGTGAGCAGCGTGCATTCTAGCCAATTAATGGCTCCAATATTATTTTTTAGAGAGACTGACATATACTTAAAGTAGGTGCTTACCAAAGGTTAACACTAATAAACAGCGGATGAATTTTCAATTCGAGGACGGAACAGGAAGCCGTCGCCTATATGGTATTGTCTTCTTATGAGCAGGAAATAACTCCCTTTTGTCGAAATGATATACTTATAATATTTCGAGAAGAGGGATAAAGTTGGATATTAATCAGGTGAGACAATTCATTTATAATGTTGAGATAAATGACCCTATTGCTGTAGCAGTGAAACTAGTTCAAAAAATAGAAGAAGGTTACGAGGTTTACCAACCTACTGTCCGAAGACCTATGAGGCAAGATTTAAAGGATCTCTATTCAGGCGTTTTCCAAACGAGATTGTATGATTTACCGCAAGAACGCTACAATCCTAATATAGGTCAAGATGGTTATTTGTCAGTTGCTACTTTAGATGTCGCACGTGTGGCCGATACAATTGAAGAACTAGATAGAGAAGTAAATATTCATGGTGATATGTTTGAAATGGAGCTTAATGATATAAATTTCTATTGTATAAAATTCATTTATAATGGTGAATCTATGTATATATTTCGCAGATTTACTAAAATGAAAAAAATACGTCGTGGCATCTTGGGGATTTTAGAAGATAATACATTAAGTAAGTTTGACCATGAACTTTTTATTGGATTAGATAGAGATATTGATATATTAGTTTTTCAAGGTGAAATCTTAATCATTAACCGGTTTGCCTTACAAACAATTTTTAATTTGCAGGATTATTTTACAGAAAGAGCAACAGAAGCCTTAAATCATATTGAAGAAGGAGATGTAATAACTAATTTTGAGGATTTTAGGGAAGATTGTTTAAACGATAGACAAGCGTCAAAGAGAATTACCAAGGTTATTAACACTCCAGGGAGAATTGAAGGTTTTATACAAAACCGTAATTTGCTTCCAAATGTAATTGCTGAAGCAGATTTAGATATTGAATTAAACGAACACGGTCAAATTGTTTACACAAGAAATAGACAAGTGAGAAGCCAAATACTTTTCTGTATTGCTGATGCATATTATCTATCACTAATCTTAGGCCGCGTTGGTGAGGATGTTTCGCAATAACAATTCAAAAAGAAGGGAAAAGGTATGAAATATACTAGATCGTTACAGAAAATTCTCTTTTACCTATCCTCATTTTTTCCATTGTACTTATTGCTTATAGTTCAAAATATACAACTATATGATGAGAATGGAAAATTTTTTAACGTTAAAAGCTTTTTCCATCAATTTCTGAGCATGAGTACCTCGGTATCCGTATTTTGGATTGGTTTATTGATTCTCATTATAATGTCTTTATTCGGAGTAGCTTTGTTTTTTTTGGTTTATACAAGAACAGATGGAAGAGTGGGGAAAATAAAGGATACAGAACTAGTTCGAGAGGATACGATGGGATATATAGTTACTTATATTGTTCCGCTTATCTCAATGGATATACATAGCGGGAGAAGTATATTAATAAATTTCATATTATTTTTTATCATTGGAACTTTTTATGTAAAGAATGACCAGTTATTTATGAATCCTTTATATAATATTTGTGGTTATAATGTTTTTTCCGCAGAAGAACATATATATATAACTAAAATTAACAAATCTAAATTAAAAATAATCGCAAAAAGGAAACTAGATGTAAACAAAGTAAATCTGATAGGTGATATATATGTTTTAAATGAAGTGTCTATTCAACAAAGGAATTCAGATGATTTATTCTAATAGTGTTATAGAGCATCCGATTGGGAGTGCTTTTTATTATGTCTAAATGAGAAATAACAATGATGTTTATTGAATATGGAAATGTTATTGCCGGCACTTCTGGGTAAATCAAACACTACCAAGAAATCAATGCTAAAACACAAACAAATAGTCAGGCTGAAGGAAACATATATTTCAGCCATATATATCAGCTAGCGTAATTAAAAGCAGTATGGGTGCGGGTTTAATAGCCGATGCAAAAGCTAACCACCCTCTTATTATTTCAAATAAGTCTCTTTGAGACGATAGCTTTCTCCATTCATGGGGATGATGTGTGCCTTATGGGTCACTCGATTCAACAAGTCTCATACAGAAAAGCATGACTTTCCTTTCAATCCCAATCAAACACACCATGACTTCTCCCCAATCAAATTGGGTATATTCCCCCGGATTGAATTCAATCGATGAGAAAAAGTCTTGGATATTATCGAATGGTTCGGTTTTGATCTCGTCCGTATTGTTGATGCTGCGGGTTCTGGTAGGCATAGGTAAACATATAATAGATGTTTGATATAGATGGTTTTGTCCTCAATCATGAACAACACCACTAAGACCTTTCCCATTTACGGACCTTCTCCGCATCAACGAACCAGTATTCCTTCAGCATCGGCAGGATATCGTATGTAATGACCTCTGACATCCATTCTTCTGTATACTCGGTTTGACCGCTGAAATAGCTGTGACCAATGCAGAAGTCTGGCCCGAGTGCTCGATCATTGACGATGTCCTGATTTAGCTTCTAGATTCCCTCAATCGTCTCATCAAATAGGTCATGCTGGAGGGTTTGCTGATACTTCTTAAATCCCTTGCTGTAGAATGCCGGTGTCATGTCAAAGAAACTGAAGCGGCGCCGCAGGGCATAGTCAACCATCGCCTGGCTTCGGTCGGCGGTATTCATCATGCCGATGATATAGAGATTTTCCGGAACAGAGAATGGCAGCACATTGTAAGCCATCGTGACTTCATTCCCCTGTACTCTTTCTCAACAGCATCAGTAACTCATTAACGGGTGGTGACAGGCACTTTCTCTAAACACCGATAAAAGACTGAATTTGCAAGACAAAAGCATATGTTCTTGTGAATTTTGTTGCCGATGCTTTGATTGCTTCTTGTTCCCAACCAATTGAATCACGTCTGACACGCTCTTCTCCTTTGTCAATCGAGGCATTCAACTCTGTCTGCTCTTTCGATGATTTATTGATTACACCTTAAACTTTTTTCATTAATTATCCCAATATTCACTGTATATACTTGATATGATGAATGTTCTTCCTTCAAGTCTTATATGACACATGGGTCAGGTAATTCCTCAAGTAAAAAATGGGATCAATTGATGGAATAATAAAAACAGTGCACCTATTCGTGTGCACTGTTTTAAATATATGTCTAAGTTCTTAGAAACAACTAGAATATTATTGAATTAAATTCTGTTATTAAATTATTTTAACTAACAATCTCATTGAAACCTATATTAAAACTCAGCATACTTAAGAATAGATTCATCTTTATTTAGTTCCTATTTCTTCGTAAAGATCACTGAATAAATGTATTTGTGCAGATCGCTTTATCCAAATTACTATAGAATGAAATCTTATTTTTTCATCTTGTTTTTCATTTCTCATTATCCAAGGCTCTCCGTATACTACCACTTGCGAATAGCCCTTACCTATTCTATTTTTCATATTTGCCAGTAGTTTTTCTTGTTCTGCATAAACTTTTATCAAAACATTTGGTATATTCCGATACCCTTCGTTATCAGTATCTTTTATAAAAGGTTTACTCAACTGAAATTCATAATATAATTTTTGATTTTTATCTTGTCTAGGCACATATTCTTTGATTGTTCCTTCTATACAAATTGGATGTTGAGGTTGTGGTTTTCTATTCTTATAATTTGATAAAGTTATATATCCCTCTGCTTCAGGACCAAAATAAAAGTTATCCCAAGTTATTGTTTTGCTCTTATACTTTAATTTTAAATACTTTTTAATATCAGCATTTCCTTCCATTTTCGCTCGTAATATCATTATATCTTTCATCCTGCTTAAATAAGGAGCCATTGCGCCATGGTTCTTATATATTATTTCTTTATCTTCAATATTTGCTCCATTTTCATCAACATCTTCCTCTCCTTCGTTTATTTCTTTCAAAGCTTTCTTTACAACTTGCAACCTTACAGCATATTTATTCTTGTTCTCTTTTTCCATAAAATTTTTTAATGTAATCGACTTTCTTGCAATAATCTCAAGTTGCCCCAATGTATTGTACTTACATTTATCTTTGTGTTCCCTCCCATTTTTCAGCCGATAATACGGGAGAACTAAAACCTCTTTATTATCCAAAATCCTTTTACTTGTCCTTATGAATATTAAAGGAACCTTACAACAAGGACAGATAAATTTTTCACCACTCATTTCATTTTTATCAGCTTCTTTATTAGTTATCAATGTACCGGTATGAATATGAATTGCTTTTTCAATTTTTACCCCCATGTTCATATCTTCCTTTCGTCGAGTGCTATAACGAATTTGCTATCAATCCACAATACAGAAAAAAATACATATTATACCATTTATAAATTATAACAAAATTTATTCGTATTTGTTGTTATAATATAGATAGGAGGTATACCAAATGCATCACATCCAATTTGGTTCACAAACAATAGAATACATTCTTACACGAAGCAACCGTCGCAAAACCATCTCTATTGCTGTAGATCAGCATGGCGTCACAGTCGTTGCTCCTACTACCACAGAACATGCACTTATCGAAGATGTTCTATATAAAAAAGGCGCATGGATTAGACAACAATTAAACAGCTATGAAGAGATGAATCAGGATTACCTAAAGAGAAAGTTTGTGTCGGGAGAAAAGTTGCCCTATCTCGGTAGACAATACAGATTAAAAGTGAACAAAGAAAGTCATTTGCTAACCCCTACTTTCCGTTTTCAGAATGGGCAGTTTGTGGCGGAGTTACATAAGGACGCTTCGGAATACGAACATAGAGAACTTCTCTTACCTATGTATACGGAATGGATCATACAAAAGGGCAACAAATTTAGCAAAGACCGAATGAAGCGATTCACAATCAAATTTCCTTATCATCCAAATTCAATCAAAATCAAAGAACAAGAACAGCGATGGGGCAGCTGTACGCCTGCCGGTAACATTCTTTTGAACTGGCGCATCTTCCTGGCTCCTGCTTCTGTTGTCGATTATGTGTTAGCACATGAATTAGCGCATCTAAAGCATATGGACCATTCAAAGGAATACTGGGAGACACTCGGCATGCTGCTTCCGGATTATGAAGAAAAGAAAGAATGGTTAAGAATTAACGGCAAAACATTATACATATAAGAAAATGACCAGCAATCATTGCCGGTCATTTTTTATTCCCATATTGTGTTTCAGCCAAAGCTGTGAAATACCCTGTTAATTCAAATGCTTCATTTGGCTTTAACTTCTGCTTCAGTAACATAATCTTTAACTCACTTGTGAGTTGACGTTTGAAATCTGTTTTGGAAGTCCAATCACTGATTGGCGTCACTTTTTCTTCAATAAAATGCTGTACTTCTACCGCTACTTCTTTAAGCTTGTAGTCTTCTTTATCCTCGCAAACTTCTTGCAGCTTGTTGTAATAAGGCTCTTGCAGATAGGTTAACCCACTCTTTGTATGGCCACTCGCTTTATCAAGCATTTCTTCTCGAATGCCATGATAATGTTCCAACAGTTCAAAAATGGTCAACTGACGATCTTTATATCGCTCAATTAACTCTTCTACTTTTTCTTTTAATGAGGTATAGAATACCTTATCTTCTTCAATACGTACGGAAATCTCTTTCTTAATCGCATGTTCCATCTGTGCCGCTTTTGTTTCCGGCAGTACATTCTTATCCAACTCTTCTTTAAATGAAGCATCTAGGATTGAAACAGCATCATGAGCGTCTATTCCTTCAGAATACAGATAATCATGAACCAACCGACGCACTTTTTCACCACACTCGGAGATATCCATTCCATCTTCAATTGAAAAGCGGGATTTGGCTAATTGGCGGATAACACCTGCATGTTTTAAATCAGCCACAAACCGTTCCGCTTTAGGACTTGGTAATACCTTATCCATACTCTCTGCAAATCGTTTATAGGCAATATCGAAGTCAGCACGAATATCTTCATCCACTAAGCGCAGGATACTTTCTTCCAATTGATTCTTTTTCAAACCGTCAAAGAACTTCATGGTTGAACGATGACGTTGCTCCAACCTTGGCAGTTCTTCATCAATGGAATGCAAAGCACCTTGGACATCACTAGAACTAAAGATTTCAAGAGCTTGATCTAAAAAGCGTGATACGCCAAAGTAATCGACAATTAACCCATATGACTTATTCGCATCATACTTTCGGTTGGTTCGGGCGATGGCTTGCAATAAGTTATGCTCTTTTAAAGGCTTATCCAGATACATCACTTGTTCTATCGGCGCATCAAAGCCAGTCAACAATTTATCGCAAACAATCAACATAGAGAGTTTATCTTCAGCAAACGGTCGCTTGAATCGCTCAATCAGTTTCTTCTCTTCCTCTTTAGATACATGATAATTCCTCAAATCATCAACATCATTTTGCCCAGCTGAGAAAATAACGGCAGTTTCAAACTTATCCATGGCATATTCATCAATCAGTTTTTTATATTGAACAGCGGCATATCGAGAAACCGCGACGACTTGCGCCTTATAGCCATTGACTAATATTTTACTTTCAAAATGATGAATGATATCCAAAGCAATCTCCCGCATCCGTTCAGGAGCCGTCAATAACAATTGGTCATTTACATATTTTTGTTTGATTTTCTCTTTCGCTTCATCATCATATTCATGGAAGGATCGAGCGAACAGTTCATCCAATGTTTCACCTTTCACATGTAGTTTAGGCAAACGCGATTCATAATAAATCGGAACCGTTGCACCATCCTCTACCGCCTGTTCAATGGTGTATTTATCGATATACGAACCAAATTTCCCAGTGGTAGAACGGGTTTTCTTATCAATTGGGGTACCCGTAAAACCAATAAACGTCGCGTTAGGTAAAGCTTTTCTCATGTTCAGGGCTAACCCTTTATATTGGGAACGATGCGATTCATCCGTCATGACAATGATATTTTCTTCTTCTGAAATAATCGGAAAGGCCTTTTCCTCATTGCCTTGGAACTTTTGAATCAATGTCATAACCGTGGTTCCTGGTCCTTTGGCCAATTGTTGCTTCAAATCTGCTACTGATGCAGCTTGTGTTGGATTAGGGAAACCGGATTGCTGGAATGTTTTTGTGATTTGGTCATCTAAGTCTTGTCGGTCCGTAACAATGACAAGCATTGGATTCTCCAACTCGACTTGCCTACGAAGCTTCATTGCCAAATAGACCATCGTCAATGATTTCCCGGAACCTTGTGTATGCCATACCACCCCGCCACGCAAAGTTGGCTTCTTCTCTCGCATGATCCGTTCTATCGCTTTATTGACGGCACGATATTGTTGATAACGGGCAAGCTTTTTTACTTTCCCATCAAATACGATGAAGTTACGCATCAAATCAAGAACAGCTTCTTTCCGTAACATTCCGGACACAAGTACATCTTGAGCGCGATTATTTTGAATTTCATCAAAAGTATATGGATAAGGATCCTTCCATAATCCGTAATGCTGCGCTTTTGCTAAGATTGTTCCTACTCTCGCTCGATCCCGGCTCGTCACAATCAGCATTTGATTATACCAGAACAGCTTTTCATTTGTAGCCATATAGCGTTCAAACTGTCTGACACCCTCTGGCAACTGCTTATCCACTTGTACTTTCGGGCTTTTGCATTCGATAAGAACTACCGGAAAACCATTAATATACAAGATAATGTCTGGGCGAATGGTGCCGGTAGCATTTTCTATAATCAACTGATTCACAACGAGAAAATCATTATTATTCACATGTTCAAAGTCGAATAGTTGTACCGTTTGATTTTTCTTCCCTGCTCCTACATCTTGCAGGACAGAAATCCCTTCACCAAATAGCCAGTCAAAAACCGTCTTATTCGCATGCCATACATCTTCCGCTTGCAGTGCTATAAATTGCTTCACTATCTTTTCGACATTATGTTCGTCTATCCAAGGGTTAAGTTTACGAATCGCATCGGCAAGGCGGTCCTCCAATATAATGCTAGCTTTAGAAGAACGTTCACTATCCAGCTCAGGACCTGTCATATGTGTATATCCATAACTCTTCAACTGGTCAATCAGCGGTAATTCAACCTCTGTATATTCCAATCCACTCATACCGTTCACCTCCTGGGTAATAGGAGAGAGGCGGCTTACACCGTCACTCGAATCTTTCCTGTCAGAAGTTGTTGCATTAAGCCTTTTTTCAGTGCCAGATACTTTTCTTTCTCTTGTTCATAGCATTCTATTTGTTCATCTACTGATGAAAGGATAGATGCTATTTTTTGTTGTTCGTCAATTTTAGGTAAAGCTATATTGAAATTTTTTATTAAGCCTAAGTTTAATCCAGATCTACCTTCACCAGTTAATCCTCTGAGTTTTTCATAACTATTTTCCAAATAGTAAAACAAATAGCCACTGTCATATTCTTCTGTTGGTAAAATACCAGCTAAAGATTGATTACAGGTAGTTTCTATTTCAAGTATAGCAACTGTTCCCCTAGTCTTCCCCTGTCCATTTAGTGCCATCATAACTGTTCCGCATGGAAATATACTTGTATTAGAATTATTATAACCAAGCTCTGTAATTCTTTCTTTAACATCAGTTACCCTTTTTAAATTAACTTCACCTGATGTCATCCATGGTATAGTGCCATTTTGCCAATATTCTATTCTTGACTTACTAGGAGTTCCTCCTGTTTTTACTGGTGCTATATCGTCTATTGATTTAACTTCCCAACTAACCGGTATCTCCCCAAACTCCGTCTGCTTAAATTCTTTATGCGCAATACCTTTTTTTAGCAATTGCTGCATTAAGCCTTTTTTCAGTTCTTTCGTTTTTTCAATCAGCTGTTCGGTATTCTCGATTTGCTCATCGACAGTTGAAAGGATTTCGGCGATTTTTTGTTGTTCTTCTAATGGTGGTATGGGAATACTAAGTTTACCAAGGTTTGTTCGAGTAATTCTCTTCCTAGTAGTACCTTGTTCATACTGTTGAGTATTTTTCAGATTATAGCCACTATTTAAATAGTAGTTTATATAAACAGAAGAAAACTTGTTTTTGTTTACCCTAAAAATGGTACAGTCTACAGCAGTAACCATTTCGTAATTAAGCTCTGGAATAATGCATGAACGACCTGTTGGATCTGCCATCCGGCAAATAAGAATGTCTCCAGGATAGATTTTCTTACAATTTAATTCATTAAAAGATTCTTTGCTTATATATTTTTTCGAACTTTTATCAATGAATCTTCCTATCCCTATATTTCCAGTTTGGATTACTCTAATGCCTTCATTGGTTATATATTCAGCTTCTATCCAATCACCATCGACAAAACTATTCTCTATTGAATCATCAGCCATATCAGCAATTTTTACTATTTTCCATTCCAAAGGTAGCTCACCAATCTTAGTCATCTTATACCCTTCACGCACAACATAATGACTTGCTACCATCATAACTCACCTAACCCTAATACACTTAAGTATCCATTCAACTTAGCTTTAATCTCCGAGCGATTACTTTCTAATTCAGCAATCTCTTTAATAACCTTTTCTAAATCCACTTGCTCTTCTTCTTCTGATTTATCAATATAACGTGTAACGTTCAAGTTATAGTCATTGTTTTTGATTTCTTCCAATGAAACAACACGAGCAAATTTCTCAATATCTTCATACCTATCAAATGCGCCCACGATCTTTTTAATGTCTTGTTCACGCAATGTATTTTGATTCTTACCTTCCTGATACTCATCTTCTGCAGCAACGAAGAATATTTTCCCTCTTCTTTCTTCTGTTTTGTTGCGGTTGAATATGAGGATACAAGCGGGAATTCCTGTACCATAGAAAAGATTTGAAGGTAAACCTACAACTGCCTCTAATAAATCCGATTCCAACAAGCCTTGACGGATTTTCCCTTCTGCACCGCCACGGAACAGGACACCGTGCGGCATAACTACCCCAGCCATTCCATCTCCTTTTAATGAAGCAATCATATGTTGGATGAATGCATAATCGCCGGCATTTTTCGGTGGAATACCATAATGAAAACGCCCATATGAATCATGCTCAGCTTCTTCACGGCCCCATTCCTTTAATGAGAATGGAGGATTCGCAATTACTCGGTCAAACAGCATGATTTCTCCATCTTCCACAAGCTTCGGCAGACGGATTGTGTCTCCTTTTTCAATGCGGTGATCCGGTAGGTTGTGTAATAATAGATTCATTTTCGCAATCGCCCATGTACCCAAGTTCTTCTCCTGACCGAATAGGGAAAGTGATTGTGGATTACCTCCATGTTCTTTTACATAGTCCACTGACTGAATCAACATACCACCTGATCCACATGTAGGGTCATATACGCGCATACCTTCTTGTGGCTTGATCAGTTTTACAATCAATTCAACCACTTTCGATGGCGTATAGAATTCTCCACCCTTTTTCCCGGCATCATCAGCGAACATTTTAATTAAGTATTCATAAGCTCGCCCGAGCATATCAGGTTCAGAAAGATTAGCATTGCGCAAATCTAAGAGCGAGAAATGTTGCAATAGACGTTGTAAGACACTATCAGTTAATACTTCTTTACGGTTAAAATCAATCGGTGTCAATACACCTTCAAGTGTTACATTCTCATTTTCTAAAGCTTCAAATGCTACATTGATTGCTGAACCAATATCAGACGCGTGTTTGCGGATTTCTTCCCAACGAGCCGCTTCCGGCACATAGAATTGGTATTGATCTGGATCATCGACTAGTAGTTGTCCAATTTCTTCTCCATGTTCTTGAAGTAGCTCTATTTTATGCTCTTCAAATACGTCACTCAGACGCTTTAAGAATAATAATCCAAATATATAGTTCTTATAATCGCTTGAATCAACAGAGCCACGGAGGATGTCTGCTGACTTCCATAAGTGCGATTCTAACTCTTGTAATGTTAATTGACTCATTCCAATACCTGCCTTCATGCCTATTATCATGTTATATTTTTTCAATTTTATTTTAACATAATTAGATATGATAACCCTATAGAACCAAATAGAATTATTTTTTCTAATCACATTTTCGTGTTGTGGAATTAATATACAAATACAAAGCCTTCGTATATACAATAGTGAACCAATATTTCAGACATTATTTTCTAGAAGTAAGGCCTTCCATAATGATAGTGATATCCTTCGTTAATTTTTTATAGAATCAAAAAAAGCCCCACAAAGGAGCTTCGTAAACACCACCCTACTACAAATCATTCCGGGCAATATCATCTGATAGCCAAACCATGACAATCTTATCAAGCTGCCGGGCAATCAACCCAAAAGGCCGATTCAAATCCAATGTCCTCACACTAATCTTATTACCACCCATCCTATAGTCATGATTCGGCGTTATGTCCTCATCTGTTTTAGCATATAGCAATAATCCGCTCACATTGCCTGTGTGATTTTTGTCTTTGTTTTTCACATACGTATAAATTTGATACAGATTATTGGACCTGAGAGTATGGCTGTCATATTGCTCAATGGTCTGCAT
>CAKQHO010000109.1 GCA_934234185.1 uncultured Psychrobacillus sp.
GGAAGTAGTTCAGTGGTAGAACACCACCTTGCCAAGGTGGGGGTCGCGAGTTCGAACCTCGTCTTCCGCTCCAAATTAGGCGGCATAGCCA
This sequence comes from uncultured Psychrobacillus sp., assembly GCA_934234185.1. Taxonomy (GTDB): domain Bacteria; phylum Bacillota; class Bacilli; order Bacillales_A; family Planococcaceae; genus Psychrobacillus. The sequence goes on from CAKQHO010000109.1 coordinate 92, forward strand.
AGTGGTAAGGCACAGGTCTGCAACACCTTTATCACCGGTTCAAATCCGGTTGCCGCCTCCAATTTTATTTAATTATCTCTTTGCCGGTGTGGCGGAATTGGCAGACGCGCGGGACTCAAAATCCCGTTCTTTCGAGAGTGTCGGTTCGACCCCGACCACCGGTATTAAATTTAAAGCTCACTACCTTTACAAAGGGTAGTGAGCTTTTTGTATTTTGTTAAAGTAATATATCAGAGCCTATGGAGCTCCATTCCTAGCTTAAGACATCTTAGTATTTCAGTCTCTTATTAGTTATAATCAGCATGTCAAAGAATGCCTCTACATACTGATGATAATGATCAATCCTTTATAAAGAACGGTTTAGAAGTGTAAAACAGTAAAGGCTAAGTGTTTGCAATATAAGATAAATATTACTTCTTTACTTTATATTTTATAAGATAAGCACCATACTATCTAAAATCAAAAGAGATAGGTGGAAAAAATGAAAAGAAAAGCGCTTATAGCTATCGGATGTATAGTTATTGTTTTGTTGGGAGTAGTTCTCGGTATCTCCATGTCTCCGACTAAAAAATTAAGTAAAATCTCGAGCACCCATGTGAATAAACCTGTTGTCCTCATTGTTATTGATTCGTTAATGACTAAGCCTTTACAAGAGATTATTAAGGAAGGAGAGGCTCCTGCTTTTTCATTTTTAATAGAGAACGGAAATTTTTATCCAGAGATTATTAGTTCGTATCCAACTATGTCTGTCACAATAGACAGTACCCTGTTAACAGGGACATATTCAGACCAGCATAAAATACCTGGGCTAATTTGGTTTAACGAGGATGAGAGGAGAATGGTGAGCTATGGTAGTGGTATAAGAGAGATATGGGACAATGGAGTGAAAAATGTAGCAACAGATAGTGTAATTTATTTAAATGAAGATCACCTCAGTAAAAATGTTCGAACAATATATGAAGAACTAGAAAATATGAACATACAATCAGCTTCTATTAATGGTCTATTATATCGTGGCAGCATATCCCACAAATTAAATGTCCCAAGTCTTATTTCTTTCATAGATTTATTGCCTAGAGATATTGATGTAAGCGCCCCAGACATTTTATCTCTGGGGGCATTATCTCAATATAACCCTAAAAATGATTGGAATAAGGTTAGCTGGAAGCGTATGGGAGTTAACAACGACTTCACTGTCAACGAGCTTACTTATTTATTGGAACAAAAGAAGCTCCCTTCCTTTACCCTTGCCTACTTGCCTGATGCAGATGCTTCTATTCATAAAAATGGACCCAATGACACATCGGGAATTCAAAAGGCAGATCAATCATTACAAAAGCTATTAAATAGCTTTGACTCGTGGGAGAAGGCAGTTCAAGAGGTTACCTGGATCATTCTCGGAGATAGCGGACAATCATTTGTTAAAGAAGAGAAGCATGAAGCTTTAATAGATCTAAATGACTTGCTGAAGGAATATACATTTTTTCAAAAAGGACAGAAGAATGCACAGCTGGCTTTAGGGGTTAATGAAAGGATGGCATACGTTTATTTAATGGATGAAAAAATAAACGTCCCTGATATAGTGGGAATTCTTCAGAAGGATGAACGAATTGGCTTTATTGCCTGGAGAGATAAGCAAACTCACTATGTACGTAGCTCACAAAGCAAGGAAGACTTCACATTTAGTCCTGTTGGACCCTATATTGATGAATATGAGCAAACATGGCAGATAGATGGTGATATGTCTATTCTAGATATAAAAACGAATGAATGAGAAGCTATACGCTATTCATCGTACCCTGATGCTCTTGCAAGGCTGCAAGGAGCTCTTAATTCTCAAACAGGAAAGTTTATTATAGTTGATGCCAAGCCTTCATATGAGTTCGTAGAAAAACATAGTCATAACCATGTAGGTGGAGGAGCACATGGGTCGCTTCATCGAGAAGATTCGGTTGTTCCACTTATTGTAACGGGAGAAGTAGAGTCACCACCCTCTAATCGGCTTGTTGATATAAAAAAGTGGATCTTGGAAATCTTGAGTGGCTCGTAAGTGGCTTATCCATATTTTTTTTCTAAAGTATGTTTTATTTAGTCGTATAGGGGAATTATTAAAGTACAACAAACGTAGATTGTATTATTGATGACTAGAGAGAGGGAGAATAACTATGGTTAAGATTTACAATTTTATTTTCGATGGAAAGATTATTGAGGTAAAGGCAAAAACAAAAGTAGAAGCTGAAAAAATGGCTAAAGGTATCTACAAAGAAATAAAGGAAGAACAGCTACAGCAGCAATAAGCTGTTGTTTTTTATAGGGAGGATAGAGGAAAACAATCCTCTATCCTTTTTTAAAAGGTAAGACAAAATATAATTTTTACCACCCTGAGCTTATTCTCAGGGTACTTTTATTGTACGGCTCCAGCGCCTTGCCCCTTCAGAGATAGGTGCTTACGCATTTCTAAATTAATGTTTTTTCATAATTTCGGAAAGTAAATCGAATGCTTTATGAATGTCTTCCTTAGGAAGAGACTCATAAACGTCGCCAATACTTAGCTCAAAGGAGCATATGGAGCTATCTATTTCGTTAACATAAGGAGTAATGGCAATGTTAGAGGCTGTTTGATAAGTTGAGAGCAACAGTTCTGCCTCTTCCTTTGGCCGATTAATATGTACATGAAACATATTAGAGACAGGGATATCTGGCACCGTTTTTATATCTGGACAAGCATTGAAAAAGCTGGCAAGCTCTTTGGCATGCTCGTAGTATTGTCCCATTTTATGCGCTCGTTTATTAAAATGATAATCTGCAGAAATAATATAAGGATACAGGCTAATCAGATTACCGCCGTATCTTTGCTTCCATACTTTCGTTTTCTCCAGAAATTCCTTCTCTCCGGCTAAAATGGCTCCAGCAATTCCACCAATGCCTTTATAAAAAGAAATATATACACTATCAAAAAGCTCACAGATTTCGCTTGCCGTCTTTTGATAGTAAGGGAGGACCTCTAATAATCTTGCGCCATCTAGATGGAGCTTAATGCCTTTCTGCTGGCAATAAGCAGAGATATCCTGAAGAGTTTGCAGACTAGGAAGCTGACCACCAATTTCTCGTTGAGGAAGCTCTAGCAGAATGCAGGAAACTTCTTCAGACAAGTTTTCTATATCTGTAAACTCAATAACCCTATTTTTGTCCGCTAAAAGTATTGTTTCAATATGGTGCAGCTCCTTCAATCCATCATGTTCATGAAGCTCTAAATGGCTTAGAGGATGGTAGGCAACTTTTTTAATTCCTTTCTCGTCACACCATACACGTAAAGCAATTTGTTGAGCCATCGTTCCACTGGGAAAGAAGATGGCCGCCTCCTTACCTAAAAGACTTGCTATTTTTTCCTGAAACTGGTCGATGATTTCTCCCGATCCATAAATATCACTAACTTGATTTCCATCGATATTTTCAAATGCTTCTTTTAATACATTTACATTACGTGCTCCATTACCTGAAAATGTATAGGTAGGTGTATAAAAAGAATCTCTTAATATTTCTGAACTAGTCATATGTAATCCTCCCAAGCTGTTATCCTACTATTATAATGGATAGAGGTAAGAATTATTAGTATTTTCTTAAAATCACTACACCATTGTATTAATAAAGCTGTTTTGGTATATTATTAATAATATAAAAATCTTTGAAGTGACCAAGTAAATAAGAATTGTGTTACAGAAAATATAGCATTTGCTGAGAGCTATATCACCCCTTCTTGTTGAAACCTATCACGGAGATGTTATGCAAACATAACCGATTCGTTTTCGTTATCAAACGATTAGAGGGCTTAACATGGTTAAGCTAAACTAAGGTGGTACCACGTCTATTCAGCGTAAAGACGTCCTTTTTACAAGGACAGCTTTACGCTTTTTATATTTTAAGGAGGGGAATTATCATGACAAATCAACAGCAAAATGATTTTACAAAATGGTATATCGATACGATTCAAAAGGCAGATTTAATGGATTACACACCAGTGCGTGGTTGTATTGCCTTTAAACCAGACGGTTATGAAATATGGGAGCATATTCAAGAGGAAATGAATATGCGCTTTAAAGAAACAGGACACCGCAATGCTTATTTCCCAATGCTTATTCCAGAGTCGTTCTTCCAAAAGGAAAAAGATCATATCGAAGGATTTTCTCCAGAGCTTCCTTGGGTTACAGAGGCTGCAGGTGAAAAATTAGAGGAACGTTTAGCGTTACGCCCAACCTCTGAAACAATGATTGGTCATTTATATTCTGACTGGATTAAGAGCTACCGTGACCTACCAGTATTAATCAACCAATGGGCGAACGTATTCCGTTGGGAGAAGAAGACACTTCCTTTCATTCGAACTTCTGAATTCCTATGGCAGGAAGGGCATACAGCTCACGTAGACGAAGAGGATGCTCGTAAGGAAACAATGCAAATGTTAAACATCTATAAAGAGGTAGTAGAGGGTCTTTTAGCTATTCCAGTATATGATGGGCAAAAGACACCTTCTGAGCGTTTTGCTGGAGCAGTAGATACGTATTCAATCGAAGCAATGATGAGAGACGGAAAAGCAGTTCAAGCTGGTACCTCTCACTATCTTGGAACAAAGTTTGCTGAAGCATTTGATATTAAATATTTAAACAAAGAAAATAAGCATGAGTATGTGCACACTACTTCATGGGGTACTTCTACACGCTTAATCGGATCCGTTATTATGGTACATGGTGATGAACAAGGCTTAGTGTTACCACCACGTATCGCTCCAACACAAGTAGTCTTGGTACCAGTTGGACCATGGAAGAAAAACCCTGCAATTGTTGAAAAGCTAGATGAAATCTATGCTGAGCTAAAAGCAAAAGGCATTCGAGTGAAACTAGACGATTCAGATCAATCACCAGGCTATAAATTCAATGAGTGGGAGCTAAAAGGCGTACCTGTTCGTATTGAGCTTGGACCACGTGATTTAGAGAACAATCAAGTATTACTAAAAGCTCGTGACTTATCTGAAAAAGAATCAGTGGAAATTGCAAATGTAGTTAGTCGCATCGAAGAAGAACTAGCTGTTATGCAAACTCGTCTTCTTGAAAAAGCTCGTGCATTCCGTGATGAAAATTCCCATACACATGTTAATTCTTTAGATGAGTTAAAGGCTCATATTGAAAGCTCTACAGAAAAAGGGGAAATCCCAGGATGGATTTTAGCCGGCTGGTGTGGAGATGATGCTTGTGAGGAGCACGTAAAAGACGAAACGAAATTTACAACTCGTAACATTCCTTTCAACCCACCTGCTCATAAAGAAACATGCATCAACTGTGGAAAAGAATCAAAACACACAGTATGGTTTGGAAGAGCGTACTAATATAATACTAAAGGTTAAATCAGTCATTGTTTATTCAATGGCTGATTTTTTATGAGATGTTATTATTATCCCACTTTGGTGACATTTAATATTTGAATGAAGGAAATAATATTAACCTCGTAGAATATATTTATTGCTAGGTTAAAAGTGAAGCTATTTCGTTACCTAGGCTAAAGTCACTAAGAAAAAGGAGAATAGATATGACTATTACTAATTCTAAAGAGATTTTTTTAGCAAATATTCAAGAAAGTTTTGATCAACTATTTACAATTATTGAAAGTGTTCCAGCACGTAAACGAAAGCTTTCTGTTGATGTAGAGGACCGTGATAAAAGCTTTCGAGACGTTCTCATACACTTATATGAATGGCATGCAATGCTTGAAAGATGGTACAACGAGGGAATGAGTGGCGATACGCCTACAATGCCAGCTCCAGGTTATCAATGGAGAACGGTAAATAAATTAAATTATCAAATTTGGGCAAATTACCAAAGTGAAACATTAACTAATGCTATGAAAAAGGTAAAACTAAGCCATCACAGAGTCATTAAATTAATTGAATCTCATACATACGAAGAAATCATCACCAAAAAGCGTTATAAATGGACAAAAACAAGTAACCTTTATAGTTATTTTGCAGCCAATACGGTTGACCATTACAAATGGGCAATTAGAAAAAGTACAATCATTGCAAAAAAGATCCATGAGTTAGATATATAAAGAATGATACAAAAGCATACAAATAACGTTGCCAAATAAAAGTTTGAAATTACATTAAAAGGTCACAAAAACGCTCCCTCCAAAAAGATGGAGAGGAGCGTTCTTCATAGCAGAAGGTCCGGTAATACACTAAAGGTTTGTCATTTGCCATCGCAATGGTTAGTCATTAGTTATTAGTCACAAAGTAAATGGTAAAAGGTCATTGGTTTGCTATCATTTAAATTGAAATGACCTCCTACTATGCCTTGGCAAGGAGTCTCACCTTACCAAGGGATCAAGCATATTTTTCTTCATCAAACGGAATGGTAATGGAATAGTTCTTAGCGTTAATCAGTCCGGATAATCTATTCGCATCTTTTTCAAACTCCAGAGCCTTTTTCCGATATTCCTCTGGGTCAAATAGTGCAACCTCTACATAAGTAACGCCGTCCCCATAGCCGAACTGAATTTTTTCCTTGTCGTGGCTTCCCATCTGTTTATACACTCTCGCTTGAGCTCGTAGTTGAGTGGCCAGTTCAATGGCCTCCACTATCGTAAGGGATTCTTCTTTATATGTAATGGTATTTTGCAAGTTTGCCTCATATATGAGTCTATCAAGCTTTCGGATGTCATGACGTATTTCATTCATTTCAACATCAATAGCTTCTACTGTTCTAATTAAGGGAGCAGGCTTCGTCCCTTTTTCAATTACAGTAAAGCCTACTCGCATCATTTCTGTTTCTAGTTCTTGTACTCTCTTTAATAAAATACTCTTTAGCTTTACTGCCTCTGCAAGAAGTAAAGGTGCCATAAGTTTATATCCTCCATTCTATTTGGTTACGACTTAAAAGAATACTCTCAGCTTCTCCACCATGTACTTGGGTAAACATTTGACCCATGGATTCTACTAATTTTATAGCTGCTTCCTGCTGCATAGAAGGTCTTAGAAATACTACTTGGAGAGCGGTGATTGTATCTTCCGTAACTGCAGTACGCTTAGAATCGACAAATGGACTGCCGAAAGCACCTGCTTCATCTTGTAATGTCATAATTCCATTTAGATTATTTTCTCTACCATTCAACCCAAAATAAGCTGTTTCTTCATTGCCTACTGTGAGAAGGATATCTCCTTTTATCTGTCCCATGTCATAAATTCCTAATGGAATCTCATAGCGCAGAGAGAAAAAGTTATTTAAATCTACTGCAGAATGCAGAGGTGTGATATAATTTTGTTTTGCAATCCTGCGGTACATCGCTTCCATAGAGGGTCTGTATCTGTTTGGATCAGCCCCAAGCGTCTTCCAAAGCGATCTCCATTCCTGAATACCTTCAAATGAGGTCACAGACTTGTCCTCTAACTCAAAGAAAAGCTGTTCTTGAAATAATTGGAGTCGTCCTTTAAGCATTTGAGGAGAAGAGGAAACCGCTATTTTGTTATAATAAAGAAGGCCAATTTTAACGTTGGGCTCCTTCTGAAATATTGTTTCATCTAGCTTTACAATCATCAGTTTCACCTCATACTGGAATTTATATTAGTTTAACATAAAGAAGGGAGGGCCACTGTGAATATCAATCAGTTTCAACAGAATCTCATTGAATATGCCGCATCCATTGGAATTGATAAAATTGGTTTTACGACGGTCTCTCCGTTCAGAGAGTTAAAAAATAGATTAATTCGTCAGCAGGAGCTTGGATACGCCTCGGGCTTTGAAGAGCCAGACATTGAAAAAAGAACGACTCCAACACTTTTATTAGAAGAAGCGCAAAGCATCATCTCTATTGCCGTAGCTTATCCTTCTAAAATGAAGGACGCCCCTCAAAGTAAAAAAGGTGCTAGACGAGGCATTTTTGCCCGTGCGTCGTGGGGAATGGATTACCATACGGTTCTCAGAGAAAAGTTAGCTCTTCTAGAGTTGTATATACTGACCCACATACCAGATGCAAGGATCCGCTCTATGGTGGATACAGGAGAGCTGGCTGACAGGGCTGTTGCAGAGCGTGCCGGAATAGGCTGGAGTGCCAAGAACTGCTCTATTATCACACCGGAGTTTGGCTCTTACGTTTACTTAGGAGAAATGATTACTTCTATTCCTTTTGAGCCTAGTGAGCAAATGGAGGATCAATGCGGGGAATGTCGTCTTTGCTTAGATATCTGTCCAACCGGTGCTCTAATAGAGGGAGGGCAGTTAAATGCTCAGCGCTGTATCGCCTTTATTACACAAACGAAGACAATGGTTCCAGATGAGTTTCGAGCAAAGATAGGAAACCGAATCTATGGCTGTGATACATGCCAAACCGTTTGTCCGAAAAATAAAGGTAAGGCCAATCTACATCAGGAGGCATTTAAGCCAGATCCTGAACTAGTTAAGCCCTTATTACTTCCTTTATTGAAAATGAATAACCGCACCTTTAAGGAAACGTTTGGTCATATGTCAGGCTCCTGGCGAGGAAAAAATCCGATACAGCGTAATGCTATCATTGCATTAGCTCATTTTAAAGAGGAAGCAGCGGTACCGACGCTTATTAAGCTAATGAAGGATGACCCTAGACCGGTCATTCGTGGTACAGCAGCATGGGCTATCGGTAAGATTAATACTTCTGAAGGACTGCTAGCTTTAAAGGAAGCAGAAGCGAGTGAACAAGAGGAAACTGTATTAAGAGAAATTCAAAAAGGGCTAGCATTTTATAAAGCCTTAAAATAAATGTAGGAAGTGGATTATCGTGAGTATCAATGTAGTTTTATATCAGCCTGAAATCCCTGCTAATACCGGCAATATCGCAAGAACCTGTGCAGGTACTGGCGCTAAGTTGCATCTAATTAGACCGTTAGGCTTTTCAACCGATGATAAAATGTTAAAAAGAGCAGGTCTTGACTATTGGGAGCATGTGGACATCACTTATTATGATTCACTGGATGACTTCTTTGAAAAACATCCAAATGCAGAGTATTATCTAATCACTAAGTTTGGAGCAAAGACACATTCTACCTTTGATTTTAGTGATGTAGAAAAGGATCATTTCTTTATTTTTGGAAGAGAGACAAAGGGACTTCCTAAGGAATTTATTGAGTCTCATCCAGACCGAGCACTTCGTATTCCCATGAATGATAATATTCGCTCCTTAAATCTATCCAACACTGCAGCTATTCTCATTTATGAGGCATTAAGGCAACAAAATTATCCTAACCTAGACTAGAGATATAAAAAACGGACGAGTAATAGACTCGTCCGTTTTCTCTATTATTTGTCAGATGCACCTGGTTTATCGTCATAACCTGCAGTAAAGATAGCAGCTAGGAACGAAACACAAACACCAAGAATAAGAATCAATTTCATGTGAGTGCCTCCTTATATGTTCTACGTTATAGTATAACCTAATTTCTAAAAAAATGAAATAATACTGGCAATGAAAATATGGCAGTTTTCCATCTCTTTGAAAGTTGCGCTAACTGTTAATTTCTACTAGGATAGAATAAAAGGAGTGATCTTATCCATGGCGGATTTAAAAAATGGTCCAGAAAATGGTTCAATGGCAAACAATATGGATGAAGTGAAGACTTTAGGTAAGCAGATGGAGAGAATGCGCGATAATAAAGAATTAGAAGAGGATAATCGTGTTGCAGATCCTGCTCAAACAGACGATGCTACTCCTCTGAAAAAAAGAGAGAACAACTGAGCTTATCAGTTGTTCTTCTCCCTAATTAAAAACAGAAAGGATGATAAAAATGGAATTACAGATAAATTCTACAAAGCAATTAGCAAATGGAGTGGAAATGCCACGTATAGGATTAGGTGTGTACAAAATGACAGAACCTGATATTGCCTTTAAAGCAATGACTAGTGCACTTGATGCTGGTTATCGTCATATTGACACTGCTACCGTGTATGGAAATGAAAAACAGGTGGGAGAGGCAATACGTGCTTCAGGACTTAAGCGAGAAGAAGTTTTCGTCACCACGAAAGTTTGGAATACAGATCAGGGCTATGACCAAACTTTAAAAGCATTTGAAACTTCGTTAAAACTACTTGGAATGGATTATTTAGATTTATATTTAACACATTGGCCTGTTAAAGAGAAATTTGTAGATACATATAAAGCTATTGAAAGATTATACGAAGAAAAGCTAATAAGAGCTACTGGAGTGTCCAATCACCATATTCATCATTTAGAGGCAATTGCATCAAAGGCGAACGTTCAGCCAATGGTAAATCAAATAGAATGTCATCCAAGGCTCACACAGTTTGACCTACGTACATACTGCGCAGAGCAAAATATAGCTGTTACCTCTTGGTCTCCTCTTGCTAGAGGAGGACTTTTAGACGAACCAACTTTGTCTAGAATTAGCTCCAAGTATGGAAAAACACCAGCGCAAGTGATTGTTCGCTGGCACTTGCAGCATGATTTAATTGTTATACCAAAGTCCGTTACACCAACAAGAATTGCGGAGAATATAGATGTATATGATTTTGAATTGTCCTTTGAGGATATGAAAAACATAGATGCTCTTAATATGAATGCGAGAACAGGAACAGATCCTGATAATTTTAACTTTTAAAAAGAAGAGGTTGGCAATTTAATTGTCAACCTCTTTTTGAAAATATGAAATAGAATAAGAGGAAAAGGGTAGATATATATATGAAAAAGCAACTCTTCTATATCATCTTCATATCAGTTATTGCCTGTTTTATGTTATATGTTTTGGAACGAGTGATTTTAGTAAGTTATGAAGTAAAGACGATAGCAAAGATCTTACTGTTTACTCTGATTCCTCTTTTATATTGGAAGTATTATACTCCTGTAAGATTAAAGAAACGTAAGTTAAGTAATCTATCGTTGAGTGTGGCATTGTCTATTGCAACGTTTGGTGTAATCTGGCTTGCTTTTTTCTTTTTAAAGGATTTAGTTGACTTTCAGGAAATTAATAATCAGCTTCAGCTAAGCAAACAGGAGCTGGTTGTTAGAGGTATATATATTATCGTAGGTAATGCATTTTTAGAGGAATTTTTCTTTAGGGGTTTTATTTTCTTAAACCTTTACCGGTTAAGTTACAGAAAAACAGCATACATATTCTCTTCTGCGTTGTTTGCAATCTATCATATAGCCATCTTTCAGTCATGGTTTACTCTTCCCATCATGCTAGTAATATTGATAGCATTATTCCTAGTTGGTTTTATTTTTAATTATCTTTGTCAAAGGGTATCTTCCTTTACGGGATCATGGGTGGTACATGCTAGTGCTGATTTGGCAATTATATTAATAGGATTTTATATGTTTTTCTAAAAAACGTGCTAACCGTATTGATTAGCACGTCAGACTGTAGACAAACTCCAGAAATTTTGGAATTTGCCTACAGTCTTTTTTCTTTTAAAATAGAAG
>CAKQHO010000110.1 GCA_934234185.1 uncultured Psychrobacillus sp.
GGGTCTCCCCCTGTGAGAGTAGGACGTCGCTAGGCAATAGAAGGACCGTCACCGAGCAATCGGTGGCGGTCTTTTTTTGTAAATAAAGAAAGTAAATAAAATGTCTTTGAAAGATAGTGATATTGTTTGTAGAGCAAAGATTATTTTTATAGATTACTATTTCCTCTAATATAGAGGATATTACTTTGAAAGATGCTTTGAAGAATAGATGTGACCAATTATCCAAACTATATAATAGAACCTCGTAATAATTTATCGAAAAGTCCGAATAAATATATTTTTCTTTGATTCTTGACACTCGGTGGTGCCGCTGATAACCTTGTAATAATATTCGAAACTAAGGAGGAAGTCATAGTAATGTGGGAAACAAAATTTCAAAAAGAAGGCCTAACATTTGATGATGTTTTATTAGTACCAGCACAATCAGAAGTATTGCCAAAGGATATTAATCTATCTGTACAACTAACAGAAAAAATTAAATTAAACATCCCCATCATAAGTGCAGGAATGGATACTGTAACGGAAGCAAAAATGGCTATTGCTATGGCTCGTCAAGGTGGATTAGGAATAATTCATAAAAATATGAGTATTGAAGAGCAAGCAGAACAAGTAGAGACAGTAAAGCGTTCTGAAAATGGTGTTATTACGGATCCATTCTATTTGACTCCATCACATCAAGTGTATGATGCAGAGCATTTGATGGGAAAATATCGTATTTCAGGTGTTCCAATTGTAAACAACGAGGAAGAGCTACGTTTAGTAGGAATTATTACTAACCGAGATTTACGCTTTATTCAAGATTATTCATTACTTATTAATGATGTAATGACTAGAGAGCAGTTAGTAACAGCTCCTGTAGGGACAACCTTAGAAGACGCAGAAAAAATTCTACAGCAATATAAAATTGAGAAGTTACCAATCGTTGATGAAAATGGAATCTTAAAAGGGTTAATTACAATCAAAGATATTGAAAAAGTAATTGAGTTTCCCAATGCAGCGAAAGATCAGCATGGACGCTTACTTGTAGGGGCAGCCGTTGGTGTCACTAAGGATACGATGAAACGTGTAGAACAACTTGTAAAGGCACAAGTAGATGTGATTGTGATTGATACTGCACATGGGCATTCTAAAGGTGTAATGGATACAGTAAAAGAAATCCGTAAAGCTTATCCAGATTTAGATATCGTTGCAGGAAATGTAGCAACTGCTGAAGCAACTAAAGCTCTTTTTGAAGCTGGTGCAGATGTGGTGAAAGTTGGTATTGGGCCAGGTTCTATCTGTACTACACGTGTGGTGGCAGGAGTAGGAGTACCACAAATAACTGCAATTTATGACTGTGCAACAGAAGCAAGAAAAGCAGGTAAATCGATTATAGCTGACGGAGGAATTAAATTCTCCGGAGATATCGTAAAAGCTCTTGCTGCTGGTGGACATGTTGTAATGCTTGGAAGTTTACTGGCAGGAACAACTGAAAGTCCTGGAGAAACAGAAATCTTCCAAGGAAGACGCTTTAAAGTATATCGTGGAATGGGTTCAATAGGAGCGATGGAAAAAGGATCAAAAGATCGTTATTTTCAAGAAGATGCAAAAAAATTAGTTCCTGAAGGAATTGAAGGACGCCTACCATATAAAGGACCACTTGCTGATACGATTCATCAATTACTTGGTGGAGTGCGAGCTGGAATGGGTTACTGTGGTACTGGCACATTAGAAACTCTTCGTGAGAAAGCTCAGTTTATTCGCATGACGGGTGCCGGACTTCGAGAAAGTCATCCACATGATGTACAAATAACAAAAGAGGCACCAAATTACTCTATCTCTTAAAACTATTACAGGTTAACGAACTTTTTGCACTCTTCGGTCGTCATAATATAGGCCGAATGGGTGCTTTTTTTAAAGCACTATGCTTTTTATAGTTAAAGTATGATAAAATGGGCAATGATAAAAAGAAAAGTGGAGGTACAACAGTGAATAAAGTTTGGAAGACATCGATGATTAAGTGGCTCGTACTTCCGATGTTCCTAGTTTCTTTTGTTAGTGGATTTTCTATAAATGCACATGCAGAAGATAACCTAAATTTGAATGTCGATGCGGCTATTCTAATTGATGCGGACTCTGGAAAAATCTTATATGAAAAAAATGCGGACACGCCTCTTGGAATTGCAAGTATGACAAAAATGATGACAGAATACCTTCTTTTTGAAGCAATTGAAGAAGGGAAAATTACATGGGACCAACAATATTCAGTTAATGAATATACATATAAAATTTCTCAAGATAGACGTTTAAGTAATGTGCCATTACGTGAAGATGGCTCTTACAGTATTCGTGAATTATATGAGGCAATGGCTATTTATTCCGCTAATGCTGCCACGATCGCAATTGCAGAAACAATTGCAGGAAAAGAAGATAACTTTGTTAAATTAATGAATGAAAAAGCAGCGGAAATGGGCCTTGAAGGGGCTAAGTTCGTTAACTCTACTGGATTAAATAATGAAGATTTACAAGGGATGCATCCAGCTAGTACTGGTGCTTCAGATGAAAATGTTATGCCAGCAAGTTCGGTTGCTCATTTAGCTTATCTATTATTGAAGGATTATCCTGAGGTATTAGAAACAACGAAAATACCAAAGAAAACCTTCCGTGAAGGCACTAGCGATGCAATTCAAATGAGTAACTGGAACTGGATGTTACCAGGGCTTGTTTACCAATATGAAGGGGTAGACGGTCTAAAAACTGGTACTACAGAATTTGCAGGACACTCTTTTACAGGAACTGCAACGAGAAATGGAATGCGTGTTATTGCTGTAGTAATGAAAGCAGTAGATTCAAATGGTAAAGGCTCTTATGAGGCACGATTTGAAGCGACAAAAGCTTTGTTTGACTATGGATTTGCACAATTTACAAAGGTAGATCTTTTCCCGGCAGGATATCAGATTCCTGGAAGTGAAACACTAGAAGTAGTAAAAGGGAAAGAAAAAGAGGTTGGGATTGCAACAAAAGAACCAATTTCTATGATGATTAAGGCAAGTGAAAAGGATTTATATAAACCTGTGTTCAATCCTTCGAATAAATCATTAGAAGCAGCAGTGGAAAAAGGAACCGTTGTTGGAACAGTAAGTATTGAAAAAACAGAGGGTACTGATTATGGATACATCTTTCATGAGAACTCTGATATTGAAGTGGTTACAACTGAATCAGTAGAAAAAGCTAGTTGGATCAGCTTAATGTTCCAAGGAATCGGCAAGTTTTTCAGTGGCTTATGGACAAGCACTACTGATTTTGTTGGTGGCTTATTCTAAAATGAGGGTTATGGAAATATCCATAACCCTTTCTTATTAGATTTTATTACCATCAATCTAGCACGAGGGTGCCGAAAAAGTATATAAATATTTGCAGCGAGTATGAGTGAAGTGAGAATCCTTCCTAATACTCGTTTTTTCATGTTTTCTATTGCGGTGAACTCACCTTGCTTACGTGTCATTCTTTGTTCAGATCCGCTGTATTCTCCCATTAGCAGTCTTGGCAAAACAAATGTCTGCGATTCTTATTTTATGGAGTTCATCAGTTGGTGAATGGAGGAAGAAACTTGATCAGTTGGTATACCGCCAAAGCCTAATAGTAATTGTGGAGAGCCAGTTTGTTTTTTAGAAGTATATTCAGACAGACCAAATATCCGTATATCGGCATCATTCGCTAACGACACTAATTCTTGCTCCGTTTTTGTCGAATTAATTGTAAGAACTAGGTGCATCCCGGCCTGCTCTCCAGACAATTTTACGAGGGGGGCATATTGAGATAGAGTGTGCAAAATAATTTCTAGCTTTCTTTTATAAATTTTTCGCATCCTATTTAGATGCTTTGCAAAATGTCCGTCCTCCATAAACTTTGCAAGAATATACTGATCAATCCTAGGAACAGTAGCTGAATAATATGAGAATCTCTCTTTATATAGTTTCAATAAGGAGCCGGGTAAGACAGCATAGGCCATTCGCAAAGAAGGCATGAGAGATTTTGAAAAAGTACTTAAATAGATGACGCGGTCGTTTTGGTCCATACCTTGTAAAGAAGGAAAAGGCCTGCCTACATAACGAAATTCACTATCATAATCATCCTCGATAATGTATCGATTATTTTTTTGATATGCCCAGGCTAAAAGCTGACTCCTTCTACTTGCAGATAAAACAGCACCGGTAGGAAATTGATGGGAGGGAGTAACATACATAACAGAAGCTGGTGAATGCTCTAGCTCTGTTAGAATGATTCCTTCCTCATCCACTGATATAGGAACGGAATTTTCATCTAAAAATAGATGATGTGTTAGTGGATATCCAGGGTCCTCGAAAGCATAAAATGCATTTTTTCCTAGTAAACGAATAATAAGTGGCATTAGCTGTTC
The DNA here is from genome assembly GCA_934234185.1 of uncultured Psychrobacillus sp. GTDB lineage: Bacteria > Bacillota > Bacilli > Bacillales_A > Planococcaceae > Psychrobacillus. The sequence continues at coordinate 4,400 of CAKQHO010000110.1, forward strand.
TGTACCTGAGCCTAAAATAATTTGATCTGCAGTACATATGACACCTCGCGATTGATATAAGTAAGTAGCAATTTGCTGACGAAGGATTATATCTCCTTGCGGATGTCCTAACTGAAGTAGTTCTTTGTTATCCTCATGCATAATATCCTTCGCATATTTACGCCAAGTTGTAAAAGGAAAAGCGTCCAAATCGATTTTTCCGGGTGAGAAGTCTATTGCATAGCTTTTAGTTATTTCATCTAACGACAGTGGAGAAATTTCCTTTTCAATAAAAGCAAGCTCCTCAATATTTTGAACGTAATAACCTTTTCTTGGTTGGGATGTAATATATCCCTCGGCAAGTAACTGACTATAGGCAAGCTCAGTTGTTGTTTGGCTAACGCCCAAATATTCTGCTAGCTTCCTTTTTGAAGGAAGCCTCTCTCCCATTGAAATTTTCCCAATAGTGATTGCTTCTTTTATGGCCATATATAGCTGTTCGTACAAGGGTGTATTTCGATCTTTCTCAAGTTGAATCATTAAAACATCCATTGGAGCCCCCTTAACTGACCACTTTAAATTTATAATTTCTGGCACTTTTCATATGGTCATTCTTTATTATACTTAGTGTAACACTTGAAGGGGGTATGTAGGATGACAATTCATGTTACAGGAACAGAGCTAGTAAAAAGAGGAATGGCCGAGATGCAAAAGGGTGGTGTTATCATGGATGTGATTAATGCTGAACAAGCAAAAATAGCTGAGGCGGCTGGAGCAGTAGCGGTAATGGCGCTTGAGAGAGTGCCATCAGATATACGAGCTGCTGGAGGAGTAGCTAGAATGGCAGACCCAAGAATTATGGAAGAGGTAATGGGAGCTGTGACTATACCAGTTATGGCAAAGGCACGCATTGGACATATAACAGAGGCAAGAATTTTAGAAGCAATGGGTGTAGATTACATAGATGAGTCTGAAGTACTTACACCGGCAGATGAAGAATTCCACTTGCGTAAAAGTGAGTTTGTCGTCCCTTTTGTATGTGGCTGTAAGGATCTTGGAGAAGCGGCAAGACGTATCGGTGAAGGAGCCTCGATGCTTCGTACAAAGGGAGAGCCTGGTACAGGAAATATTGTAGAAGCCGTCCGTCATATGCGCAAAGTGAATGCTCAGGTACGTAAAGTGGTTCATATGGATGAAGCAGAGCTTATGACAGAGGCAAAAACTTTAGGTGCGCCATATGAAATTTTATTAGAAATTAAGCGGCTAGGAAAACTCCCGGTTGTTAACTTCGCAGCGGGTGGAGTAGCGACTCCAGCAGACGCAGCCTTAATGATGGAGCTTGGAGCAGACGGTGTGTTTGTGGGATCTGGAATTTTCAAATCAGAGAATCCTGAGAAGTTTGCACGGGCTATTGTAGAAGCAACAACTCACTACCAGGACTATGAGCTTTTAGCAGAGATTTCAAAGGATTTAGGAATTGCTATGAAAGGTTTAGATATTTCTAAGCTTGCTGCAGAAGAACGTATGCAGGATAGAGGATGGTAGGATGAAAATTGGTGTGTTAGCGCTTCAAGGAGCAGTTAAAGAGCATATAGAGTCTATACAAGCATGCGGGGAGACGGCTATACCTGTAAAGAAGGCAAAGGATTTAGAGGGGATAGATGGGCTTATCCTTCCAGGTGGGGAAAGCACTACAATGAGAAAGTTATTAGACTTGTATGAAATGCTTTCCCCTTTAAAGAAATTTGCTGAAACGGGCAAGCCGGTGTTTGGGACATGTGCTGGTCTCATCCTTTTAGCAAAAGAGGTAATCGGCCAGGAATCCCATTTAGGTAAATTAGATGTGGTTGTAGAACGAAATTCATTTGGACGTCAGGTAAATAGCTTTGAAACACCACTAACTATCAAAGGGATAGAAGATGTTTTTTCAGCAGTATTTATCCGAGCACCTCATATTGTGAAGATAGGAAAAAATGTAGAGGTATTAGCTACCTATCAGGAACGAATTGTGATGGTAAGGGAAGGTCATTTGTTAGGATGCTCTTTTCATCCGGAATTGACTTCAGATCATAGGATTACAGCACTTTTCATAGAGATGATGAAGGATTCTCTTGCCAAAACTGCAAACGTATAGTAAAGTATGAGTAATTTCATGAACTAAAAACGATGATAGGAAGCAGTAGCAAGTAAGTTTTTTGTAGAGAGTCAGCGGCTGGTGAAAGCTGATAAAGGCCCTTGTGAATCCGTCCTTAAGTTGCATAGCTGAATAAGTAGGCTATGGCCGGTTGAAAAGCCGTTATTTGACAAGTGGACTTACGAAAGTAAGTCAATCAGGGTGGCAACGCGGGTATGCTCTCGTCCCTTATTGGGATGAGGGCTTTTTTGTCGTTTTTTTTACTAATTAAAGGAGGAATTATCATGTTAGATGTAAAATTTGTTCGAGAACATTATGAAGAAGTAAAAGCGAAGCTTGCAAAGCGTGGAGAGGATATTTCAGAATTTGATCAGTTTCAGCCACTTGATCAAAAGCGTCGTGATTTAATTGCAAAGACAGAGGTATTAAAGGCAGAGCGTAATGAGGTATCACAAAAAATTTCTCAAATGAAGCGTAACAAAGAAAATGCTGATGATCTAATCATTCGTATGCGTGAGGTTGGAGATGAAATTAAAGGTCTCGACGAGGAATTAAGGGAAGTTGAAGAAAAGTTTGAGTATATGATGATGCGCATTCCAAATATTCCGCATGATAGCGTACCAATTGGTGATTCAGAGGATGACAACGTGGAAATTCGCAAATGGGGAGAGGCTCCTAGCTTTGACTTTGAAGCAAAAGCACATTGGGATATCGTGACGGATTTAAAAATTGTCGATTTTGAACGTGCGGCTAAGGTAACGGGAAGCCGTTTTGCCTTCTATCGCGGCTTAGGTGCAAGATTAGAGCGTGCATTGTTAAACTTCATGATGGACTTACATTCTGAAGAGCATGGCTATGAGGAAATGCTTCCACCATATATGGCTAATCGCACAAGCTTAACTGGTACTGGGCAGCTTCCAAAATTTGAAGAGGATGCATTTTTAGTAAATGAAGAGGATTATTTCCTAATTCCAACAGCAGAGGTGCCAGTTACGAACTTTTATCGTGATGAGATTTTAGATGGAGATCAGCTACCACAAGCCTTTACTGCTTACAGTGCTTGCTTCCGTTCTGAAGCTGGTTCTGCTGGTAGAGATACTCGTGGATTAATTCGTCAACATCAATTCAATAAAGTCGAGCTAGTACGTTTTGTGAAACCAGAAGATTCTTATGAGCAATTGGAGCTTTTAACAGGACATGCTGAGAAAGTATTACAGCTACTTGGCTTGCCATACCGTGTACTATTAATGTGTACTGCAGATCTTGGTTTTACAGCTGCTAAGAAGTACGATATTGAAGTTTGGCTTCCAAGTTATGGTGAATATAAAGAAATTTCTTCTTGCAGTAACTTTGAAGATTTCCAAGCACGCCGTGCAGGTATTCGCTTTAGAAGAGAGCAAGGTGCAAAGCCTGAATATGTGCATACATTAAATGGTAGTGGACTTGCAATTGGCCGAACTGTGGCTGCCATTATAGAAAATTATCAGCAAGCAGACGGCTCTGTCCTAATTCCAGAAGTTCTTCGTCCTTATATGGGTGGAAAGACAGTCATTAAATAATTAAAAAAGAACCAGCATCGTGTTTAGTCACGCTGTTGGTTCTTTTTTTTCGCTCTTAATTCTCTAAAAAAATCTGTTAATAGTTTTCCGCAGGTTTCTGCTAAGATACCCTCGGTCACCTCACATGTGTGATTAAAACGCTCATCCTGAAGCAAGCGGTAGAGTGAGTCCACGCATCCAGCTTTCATGTCTCTTGCTCCGTAAACAACTCTTGGAATCCGAGACTGGAGAATGGCTCCCGCACACATAGGACAAGGCTCGAGTGTTACATACATAGTTGTCTCCTCTAAGCGCCAGCTACCAATTTTAGCACAAGCCTCTTGTATCGCAATCATTTCTGCATGTGTCGTCGCGTTTTGGGAAGTTTCTCGTAGGTTATGTCCTACTCCAATTATCTCTCCCTGATGTACGATAATTGCTCCAATTGGGACCTCTCCAAGTACTGCTGCTTTTTTTGCTTCATCTATTGCTATATTCATGTATTTTTCATCCATATGGAGTCAACTCCTCTCGCATATTTTAGCATGTTTTGTAGATGTGATGCATATGGTAATTCGAAGGAGTGATGAATTGGTTTACGTAGTGAAACAGGGAGATAGCTTATACTCCATAGCAAAGCAATTTGGCACTAGCGCCTCTACACTTGCTTCCATAAATAAAATAGAGGATCCTGATGTACTAGTTGTTGGTCAGGCACTAGTACTTCCTACGACACCCAGCCCAGATAGACCTGAAATCGAATCTAACTTGTATGTAGAATGGTACACAGAAGTTCCTGCGGAGCGAGTCATCCAACAAGTTGAAGATGTAGCTGCCTATTTGACGTACATGATGCCATTTACGTTTGAAGTAAAAAGAGACGGTACGTTAACACCTATGAATTGGGGAACCCTGGGCGAAATAGCGGAATCAAACCAAGTAGAAACTGTTGTAGTTATTGCAAATTTAGAAGAGGGTGCTTTTAGTGATACATTAGCACACGAGATTTTTACAAATCAAAAGGTAAAGCAACGATTATTTGAAGAAACTGTCGCAGAGGCAAATAGAAGAGGAACAAAGCATATCCATGTTGATTTTGAATATATAGCTCCGACTGATCGAGAAAACTATGTGAGTTTTCTAAGAGAGTTTAAAGAATTTGCTCCTAGTTTTACTTTTTCTGTTAGTTTGGCCCCTAAGACCAGTGCTGACCAAAAAGGAAAATGGTATGAAGGGCATGATTACAAAGCGATTGGAGAAGTGGTGGATTTTGTACTAGTTATGACCTACGAATGGGGTTATAGCGGAGGTCCACCGATGGCAGTGTCGCCTATCGGTCCTGTAAGAAGCGTATTGGAATATGCTATCTCAGATATACCAGCAAATAAGGTAATGATGGGTCAAAATTTATATGGATATGACTGGACACTTCCTTACAAGGTAGGCAATCCTTATGCTAGGGCACTTAATCCACAGCAAGCAATTCAACTTGCAAGAGATAGAAATGCAGCTATTGAATATGATACACAAGCTCAGGCCCCATTCTTTCATTATTGGAGAGAAGGTAAAGAGCATGAAGTTTGGTTTGAGGATGCTCGGTCGATTCAAGCAAAGTTTAACTTATTGAAGGAGTTAAACTTAAGGGGGATCTCTTATTGGCATAGCGGTTTTTCATTTCCACAAAATTGGTACTTATTAAATGAAAATTTTCGTATCAGGAAAATTTAGGGTATATTTGTCTTTCGCTAGAAAGACAAATATGCTCTATTTTTCATTTTGTGGCTATGCTAAAATAAAGGGTACGATTTGAAATAAATTAGTGAGGTTAAAGCCATGTCTATTCCATTTATCACGGTAGAAGGTCCAATAGGGGTTGGAAAGACATCCCTAGCGAAGGCAATCGCCGATCAATATCAATTTGAACTACTAAAGGAAATAGTGGATGAAAATCCATTTCTTAATAAATTTTATGAGGATATTGCTGAATGGAGCTTTCAAACTGAAATGTTCTTCTTATGCAATCGTTACAAACAATTAAGTGATATTGAAAAGAATTATTTGTCCAAGGATAAGCCAGTGGCTGCCGATTATCATATATTTAAGAATCTTATTTTTGCAAAACGTACTTTAAATCCTACTGAATATAGCAAATACGAAGGAATATATCAGATATTAACAAAGGATATGCCGATTCCTAATATGGTTATATATTTAGATGCAAGTATTGATGTATTGGTTGATCGAATTGATTTGCGTGGCAGAGAATTTGAGAAGAAAATTAGTCCAGCTTATTTAGAGCAACTTTCTGCTGATTACCGTATGTTTATAGATAATTTCGAAAAGAGCCATCCGAATATACCAGTTTTACGTTTTAATGGTGACGAAATGGACTTCGTAAAAAATGGACAAGACTTAAAAAAAATTATTGAAAAAGTAGATGCAACATTGCATAGAAGGAGTTTATAGATGAACTTAAGAGAAAAATATGGCATACCATCAAATGCTGTTATTACGATTGCAGGAACAGTAGGAGTAGGGAAGTCAACGATGACGAAAGCATTGGCCGATGCATTACATTTTAAAACTTCCTTTGAAAAAGTAGATTCTAATCCATATTTAGATCGTTTCTATGAAGACTTTTCTAAATGGAGCTTCCATTTACAAATTTATTTCTTAGCGGAGCGTTTCAAAGAGCAAAAAAGAATGTTTGAATATGGCGGAGGTTTTATTCAAGATCGTTCTATTTATGAGGATACGGGAATTTTTGCACAAATGCATAAGGAAAAAGGAACAATGGATCCAGTAGACCATGAAACATATACTAGCTTATTTGAAGCAATGGTGATGACCCCTTACTTCCCTCATCCTAATCTATTGATTTATCTAGAAGGAACGCTAGATGATATCATCGATCGCATTCATGAAAGAGGTCGTCCTATGGAGCAGCAAACTCCTCTATCCTATTGGGAAGAAATGCATGGACGCTATGAAACATGGATAAATGGCTTTAGTGGCTGTCCGGTCTTACGTTTGAATATTAACGATTACGATATTCTACAAAAACCAGAGGATATAGAAGCTATATTGGAGAAAATCGGTCATTTCATGGAGCATACCATTTCTTTACGTAAATAATTAAAACCCTTACATAGTACATCTCATGATAGAAGAGATGGAAATGTGTAAGGGTTTTTCTTTTTTTATCTTTAATTAAGGCTCTGTTAAAGTTTAATGATGATATTACGTATAAAAATAGAATTTTCGTTTTGTTTGTTAAACTAACGCACCCCTTTTATTGATTAAATAGTACATTTATTTTTTTTCAATCGCCATACGCAAGTTCGAGATAACTCCAATAAGTAATACTAACGAACAAACCATTTTTTCAAAAGGTGTTCCAAACAATTGTTGTATAAATGCAAAAGACCAAAGTACAACAAAAAACCAACATATAACGGTTATTCCTCTTTGATATTTATATAG
>CAKQHO010000111.1 GCA_934234185.1 uncultured Psychrobacillus sp.
GGCTTTACCAACATATTAATATCCTTCCTATCAGCTGCAGAAGTAGAATCAGAAAAACTTATTAGTAATACAAAAACTAGACACAATTTAGTTATTCTACTCATTAGTTTTCCTCTCCTCACATTTTGGATTTATAAATTAACTAAAACAAGAGCAAACCATTAAAATGTTACCGTCTGGATCCTTGAATGAAAATTCCTCCAAATCAGGATATGAAATAATTTCAGTCATTATTTCTCCTCCCATTTCCTTTACATGCTGAAAGGCTTGCTGTATATCAATGGTACTAAAATTAAAAAGTGGCTGATTGGAGGGGCTAAAATTATATTCTTCGTCAAAGCAATGATTATCAAGCGTAATCCCAGGTCGTCCCTCACCCATACTTAATGTGTAAATGGGACCTGAAAGCTTCTCTTGCTTCACTTCTATACCAAGTAACTCCCCATACCAACGCACCGAACGTTTCAAATCTGTTACATGAATAAAAATGGTATCTACCCTATTTTCAATAGCTTTCAAAAAAACACCTCCATTATATGATCTGTCCTTTGCCCTGCCTTTATCCTTCCAACATCGCCATATACGGGATTTCTTTCCCTTCCAATATGGCGATGTAGAGAGGAGTATCTGTCTCGTAGATGATCGTCCCTACCGGTAAAATATTGGCTGTACCATCCTTATTGAGAAACGATTTAGTTGTTTGTCTAGTTATCTCACAAAACTCTTTCCCAATGGTATAATCCTCCACCCATTCGTAATCTATTCCCTCTACATTCGCATAGACAATATCTTCATAATAAAAGATATCGGCACTTTCTTCCTTTAAATAGTCTCTTGGCGTAGGGTTGCCAGTCGTCCCTGTACATCCACCTACTAAGAGACATACTACAAGTAATAGCATAAAAGCTTTGGTTTTCAACTTCCCCCTCCTTTTTCATTTATTTCCATATATATTTATTCCACAAAAAAACTGCATCTCCTTCTTGGAGTGCAGTCATTTAGGCAAGCTTATTTCCCTTGCATCTTATTCATTTGGTTCATCATTTGTTTTACTTGTTTTTCAGATGGCTTACGACCCATTTGTGTCATCATCATGCGAAGCATTTGCTCATTGATCGGTGGGTTATCTTTTAGGTATTTCATCATATATTGACGTGCTCCGAAGAACCCTCCAACAAGACCAATAATTAAAGCAGCTACGATTAGTATTATCCAACCCCATGTAGGCATTATTTCTCCTCCTTTACGAATCTTGTCTACGTGTACAAGACACCACTGAAAATTATACTATAGATTTTATGTGCATTCTATAGCGAAATTACAGTTGAAAAGCAATTCGAAGAACTTTTTTTCAAAGTTTTCGAATTGCTTTTCTATCTTCCTTATTTTTGAAGTAGATTTTTCATTTTCGAAACAATATTTTCAACTGAGAAGCCATATTCTTTCATGACAATCTCACCAGGTGCACTTGCACCGAATTTATCGATCGCAATTACGTCTCCCTCGAAGCCAACATATTTATGCCAGCCTAAAGATGAACCCATTTCAATCGCCAGTCGCTTAGTGATAGTAGAAGGTAAAACAGCGTTCTTATAAGCTGCATCCTGCTGTTCAAACAGGTCCCATGAAGGCATGGACACTACAGATACATGAATGCCCTCGCTTGCAAGCGCTTGTTGAGCTTCTACTGCAAGGCTAACCTCAGAACCAGTAGCAAGTAAAATTCCTTCTGCATTTTCAGATGGGGAAACCACATAAGCACCTTTAGCAATTCCTTCTTTTGCTTTTTCAGCAGAACCTTTTAAAATCGGAAGGTTTTGTCTAGAAAGCACCAATGCAGTTGGTCTATTTTTAGAAGATACCGCATGCTTCCAAGCTTCTGCTGTTTCATTTGCATCAGCTGGTCGTAATACAGTAAGTCCCGGCATAGCGCGTAAGGAAGCTAAATGTTCAACAGGCTCGTGAGTTGGACCGTCTTCTCCTACTGCAATGCTATCGTGAGTGAATACATAAGTCACTGGCAATCCCATTAAAGCGGAAAGGCGAACTGCCGGGCGAACATAATCACTAAATACGAAGAATGTTCCACCGAATACATGAAGTCCACCATGGAGTGCCATACCATTTAATGCCGCTCCCATTGCAAACTCACGTACGCCAAACCAGATATTCTTTCCTGCATAATTATCAGAAGAGAAGTCTCCTACATTTTTCATTGCTGTTTTGTTAGAACCAGCTAAGTCTGCACTTCCACCGAAAAATGAAGGAAGATTTTGTACGATAGCGTTAATAGCATCGCCTGAAGCAGAACGTGTTGCAACAGAAGTACCCTCTTCATAGGATTTAAATGCCTCTGCAAAGTTATCAGGCATATCCCCAGAGATTGCTTGCTTCAGCATTGATGCTAGTTCAGGATATGCTGTTTCATATGCTGCAAATTTTTCATTCCAAGCTGATTCCTCTTGTACACCTAAGCGTTCAGAAGCTTCTTTAAATGTTTCATATACTTCTTCTGGTACATAGAAGTCTTCTTCGAACAACCATTTATACTCTTTTTTCGCTAAAAGAGTTTCCTCTTTTCCAAGCGGAGCACCGTGAACATCGGATTTTCCAGAACGGTTTGGTGAACCAAAACCAATAATAGTTTTTACTTCAATTAATGTTGGCTTGTCATTTTGTGATTTCGCCTTTTCAATAGCTGCTGAAATCTCTTGAATGTCATTTCCATCTTCTACAAAAATGTAGTTCCAACCATAAGATTCAAAGCGCTTTGCTGTATTTTCAGAGAAAGATTTGTGTAAATCTCCATCTAACGAAATATCATTGCTATCATATAAGACAATTAGTTTATCTAGTTTCAAGTGACCAGCTAATGAAATAGCCTCAGCTGCTACACCCTCCATTAAATCTCCATCGCCACAAAGTGCATACGTATAATGGTCGATTACGTCATGGCCTTCTTTGTTATAAGTTGCAGCCAGATGTGCTTCAGCCATTGCCATTCCTACAGCCATTCCGATACCTTGTCCTAGTGGACCAGTCGTAGCCTCTACTCCAGCTGTGTGACCATATTCAGGATGTCCTGGAGTTTTAGAATTCCATTGTCTGAAATTCTTGATTTCCTCCATTGGTAAACCATAGCCACCTAAGTGAAGCAAGCTATAAAGTAACATAGATCCGTGCCCTGCAGATAAAACAAAACGGTCACGGTTAAACCAGTTAGGATTAGATGGGTTGTGGCGCATGTGCTTAGTCCATAATGTATAAGCCATTGGCGCTGCTCCCATCGGTAAACCTGGGTGACCTGAATTCGCTTTATCAATTGCATCAATAGATAAAGTTCGAATGGTTGTAATTGCTAACAAATCAGATTGTAACGACATAAATGACATCCTCTCGATCTATAAATTTTTCCTATACCTCTAGTGTAACAACTATTTCTTGTTTATCAATGATTAACTCAATGATTGATTAATTCAGAAATTTATCTTCTTTTGCTTTTTTGACTTTCTCTGGTGTAATGTCATTGCCTTCTGGATCAATAACCTTCACACTTTCAATCGTGTCTCTCATCGTCGCACGAAATGTCTCCAGGTACTCTTTACGAAGCGCACTCTGTTCTTTTGCTTCTTCTATAGAAAGACCAACTGTTTTCGACTTTTTAGAGAGTTCACTGATTCTTGCTAATTTTACTTTACTTAACATGTCTTTCATCCTTTCCGTTATCCTTATATAAAGGTATGAAAAAAACACACAGAGTGCAAGTGTTTACTCTCTGTGTGTCTCTAAATATTCTATAAACCTTCTATGTACAGTGGCCTTACTTATTGTAAAACCTAGTCCATTGAGCGTAGAGGCAATCTCCTCATATGTCATACTAGCCTTACGTAAGCGGACAATTTCTTCTATCGGTACGTCAATTCTTTCTCTACCCTCTGGGTTTCCACGAGTCTTTAAATTCTTTTCAGGACGATAGCCTTTGGAGATGGCTCTTTTCATCCCTCGTTTGATTTTTGCATTATGAATCTTTCTTTGATACTCCTCCACCAACGCTAAAATCTCTAAAAGCATGGAATCCATTTCATTTAAATTTATCGTACCTTTGTCTTGTAGAGTATAAACGGTAGTATTGGTTTTTTGAAGAAGATGCAATACTGCCATCCTTCCATTCCCTCTGCCAATTCTAGTCTCATCTTGGACAAAGACCGCCTCAATATGATGGTCTTTAATAAATGTGAGCATTTCTAATAAGCCATCTCGCTCTACATCATAGCCACTATGCTGATCAGAGAAAACTTCCACTACCTGAAATCCTTTGCTATCCGCGAACTCTTTTAGCTCCTCCTCTTGTCTAACCAAAGAGGTTTCTTGAGTAGATTTGTCCGTGCTAACTCGGCAGTAAATGACAGATTTCATTGTTCAGAACCTGCGATTTCCGTCTCATTTGTAAGAATATAATTATGTTCATCGTTTATACTAGGTATTCTCAAATCATAACCAGCCTTTATAGTAGAAGTTTGTAATTGATTCAATTCTATCACCTTATCAATCCATTCACTAGTAGATTGAGTCGTAGCATATTTGTTTGCGAGGCTCCAAAGATTGTCTCCATGCTCTATAGTTATTACCTGCTCTTCTTCGCTTGAAAAAGCATGAGAGAAGCTAAATATAATGGTAAAAGATATACTTGCAAATAGAAAAAGTGCGATAAAATAATTGTTTTTTAACCAAGTTTTCATAAAATAACCTCCATAAATAGAATACCTGTTCGGAATGTATGTTCTAATAATAATACGAACACTTGTTTTTGTCAACGGTTATTAGAACCTATGTTTGCATTATATTCATGACACTGGTATACTATTAATTAAGAAATAATAGCAGGGAAAGATTACTAAAAGAGGTGAACCAATTGAAGAAAGCGTCCAAGAGACAGGAAGATATTCTAGCATTTATTAAAGAGGAAGTACGAAAAAAAGGTTATCCGCCATCCGTACGAGAAATTGGGGAAGCTGTTGGACTAGCTTCAAGCTCTACCGTGCATGGGCATTTAGCTAGGCTTGAGAGCAAAGGATTAATCCGACGAGATCCTACGAAGCCTCGTGCCATTGAGATATTGGATGGTTTAGAGGAAGCCGTGGAAAGACAAGGAGTTGTTCATGTACCATTAGTTGGGAAAGTAACAGCTGGTTTGCCTATCACTGCTATAGAGAACGTAGAAGAATTCTTCCCTCTCCCTGCTACATTTGGAACTTCTGACGACCATCTGTTTATGCTAGAAATTATGGGCGATAGTATGATTGAAGCAGGAATTCTGAATGGAGATTATGTTGTGGTTAAGCAGCAGCAATCTGCTAATAATGGAGATATTGTGGTAGCGATGACCGAGGAAGATGAGGCTACTGTAAAACGTTTCTTCAAGGAGAAGTCTTTCTTCCGATTACAGCCAGAGAACTCATCTATGGACCCGATTATTGTGGATCAGGTATCTATTCTTGGGAAAGTAGTTGGGGTTTATCGCCATATCCATTAATTTATATTGACATTAACTGAAATAACACGTAAGATGCTTAAGAGCCGATATCACATCTAAACGAAAAGTGGACATTTCTGTTTAGATCAGTACCCCCCTTTGCTATATGCTGAGGGGGGTTGTTTAATTTTATTTTCGTATTCATCTCTCGGTATTACACTCATGCTCTGTAACATTCCTTTTGCATCCTCACTTAAATAATGAGTAATATGATCACGAGCCCACAAATTTGTATTAGCCTTCACAATCTCTCTTATGCCTCTAATATCGAATTTATTTGCATACATATTAATCGTATAAAAAACATTAATATCTTTTCTTGTAAGGGTGGGTAAAAACCCCTCATCTTTCTGTTTAATCAGCTCATATAATTCGCTACCCGTTTTATGAAGATCTTTTTTGCTTCTCTCTAGACTATGTAAATTCTCCTCTATTCCTCGAACGGCAGATACAAAATCTAATTTTTCGAGAAAGGAATTAATATTGACAACGACATCTTGATTTTTCATCTTTTTCCTCCTAGCACCAAGGCTACCTTATTAAGGTAATATTCCTATACCCTTATAAAAAAAATTAAATCCTTAAAAGGAAATAAATTATAAATAAGTTTAGATTTTGCTTGTTGTTAACTAAAATTTTCCAAAACATCTAGAAAGTGAGTGTCTGAAAGTATTTCCCTTCTTTGATTTAAAACCCCAGCAGATTGGCATTCCAAAATATTTAATTTGACCTTTTTCATTGTAACAGATAGCCGCATAGCTCCTTTTCCCTCTACATTTACCCGCAACCCAACTCCATTGTTGAATATACTATTAAAGCTTTGTTTACAGGTATATTCAGGTGCAAAAATAAGGGGGTATTCCTTGAAGGAAGCTAAAGAAAATGTTCTCGGGAGGAGAAGTGAATTTGAAAAAAAGTGTTCATTTTTTATTGTTAACCTTTATTCTAGCTCTTGCAGGTTGTAATTTCACAGATACTACTTCTAAATCAACCAAGGATTCTGAAAAGGCGAAGGTTGTGGAGGAAGAAAAAATAGAGGAAGAAGTAATTGTTGAAGAGAAAAAGGAAGAAAAACCAGTAGAAGATGAATCCACCCAACAAGAGGATCTTTCCAAAGACAAAGAAAAAGTACAGGTGTATGTAGACGAGGTACGGAGAGCTTATATGGAAATTGCTGAATTGGGTGGAAGATGGGATGAGCTCAGAAGCGCTTCAGCAAGCCAGACAATCAGCGACCCTGAGTTCGGTGACTATATCGCTATGGAAATATTACCGTGGAATATGATGCTTATTGAGCATCTAGAAGCCATTGTCCCACCAAATGAAGAAATTGTGACTATCCATGAAATGCTCATCGAGGCTATGAACAAGCAGCATCTGGCCTTTAGCGAAATTCTAGATGCCATTACAACTGGTGACTATACAAAAATTACAAAAGCGAATGAAATTCTTTCTGAGGTAAGAAAAATGGACCGTGACTTCAGTAGAAATATGGAAGCTTTAATTCAAAAATATGGGGTTTTATAAGAAAAGCGCAAGCGCCTATGTCTACCCCGACAAGCACATGGAGTACGGCGAGAAGGCAGTTCCCCAGCCGGCACCAATTTGACCTCGAGGACAATAATCGCTGTGAAATTTTATATCTTATAAAATATGCTACCCTTTTTCGGATGGACAAATTTCATACGGCCTAAGGAAAACATATCCTGTTAGTAAGAGGTGATATGGTATTGACCAATCAATATATGCAGTATGCTCCTGACACACAGTTAATCGCTAATCTTACTAAAGCGATTAACGGAGAATACTCGGCTATTCACTGCTACGAAAAGCTGGCAGGTCAAACAAACAACAGTAATATTAAAAAACAAATTGAAGAAATCAGACAGGATGAAATGAGGCACTACCAGACATTTTCCTACATTTATCAAGCGATAACAGGAAAGCAACCTACCCCTAAGCGGACCGAAAAATGCCCTGCTCAATTCCTTAGTGGTTTACATGCAGCATTTTTAGATGAACAAAAGACGGTTGACTTTTATCATGAGGTAGCAAGAAATACGGTAGACCCTGTTATACGGGATGCTTTTACCCAAGCGGCTGCCGATGAGCAGAATCATGCTGTGTGGTTTTTGTATTTTATCCAGCAAGGTAAGTAATAAAGAAGAAAAAACCCTATCCGCTATTGCGAATAGGGTTTTAAGCACTTATTTAACACGTAATACTTGTCCAACATAAATCGTGAAATTTGCATCCAAGCCATTCCAATCTTTAATTTGCTGCACGGTACTACCATAACGTTGGCTAAGCGAGTAAACAGTATCTCCACTAACTACTGTATGATAAACAGCAGAATTCTTTTTCTGAAGGTTAAAGCATTTTACAAGACCATTCGCATGTCCACGTGCCAAGGATTCAATGAATGAGGCAGTTTTTAACTTTGCAGCATCATTCGAATTATCAATGAATCCATTTTCCGTAAGCAAGGCTGGCATATTGGATTCACGAAGGACATGAAAGTTTGCTGTTTTCTTTCCACGGTCGGAAAAGTTAACTAGCTTCATGATCTCAGAATGAATATTTGTCTGGTAAGTAGTTGTAGGAGCACCGCTTCCAGGATAAATATAATCCTCATAACCTGTACCACCACCAGCATTTATGTGGATCGACAGGAAGAAATCTGCTCCCCATGCATTTGCCTGATTTGTTCGATTTACTAATGAAGGAAAGGTATCCCCTGTTCGACTCATTAGAACACTGACGTTATTGTATTCACCTACTAAAATATCTCGTACTCTTGAAGCAATTTGTAACGTTAGATTTTTCTCTTGTAAGCCGTTACCTACCGCACCTGGATCTGTACCACCGTGACCTGGATCAATATAAATTTTTACCATATAAAACACTCCTCTTTTTTTTTATTTTTTATTTTTTAAAAGCATCTAAAACCTTTTCCTACTCCATTGGAATCACCCCCTTTCCTACCTAATAAAAAAGCCACCCTATATAGGCAGCTTAGTTAGGCTTCGTATAATCCATTGCTCGATTACTGTCACCAAGCGATGCTGTCGTTGGATCTTGGACAATGCCAAGCATAGATAAAATACCTAAGACTGCATTCACTGTAGCGAGTATCCAATTTTGCACACTCTTTGTAAGCTGAAAATCTGTCCATCCCATGGCTTGTCCACCGATTAACAGCAGCTGTACTAAAATCAAAAGCTGAGCTATAAATCCTGTCACCCATATCCTGTTTTGAAGCCGAACCTTCCAATTAATCCTCAAACCTGACTCACCTCCTGTAAGAGAACATCCTGCTTCTTTTGATAGGATTGCTTAATAGTCTCCTCCATTCTGATCACCTGCTCTGACAGAGAGTCTATCTCCTTTTCTAGCTCTTTAATTGTTTGATGAAGCTCTTCGATTCCTTTGCTAATGGCATCTAGCTTTGTTTCCATCACAGCAGTTCTCTCCGCCTCCTTCCGTAGCTCCTTATCTCGATTACGTCCAAACGTCAAAAATCCAATGACCAGTCCGAGCACTGTGCAAAGCAATCCAATAATGGTCTCCATCCCACTCCTCCTTTTAGTTGGAATAAAAAAAAACGCCTCCCATTGAGACGTTTCCTGCTTTTATTCCATTTGTTCTTACTTACTATTAAATCATAGGTAAAACGTTTTTTTGTGCCATCATTGTGCCAAGCTATATGGCTTTTTTTAATCTTCTTAGTTTATAGTAAAACATACAAATTAGAGAAAATGATGCCATTAATGTGCCATCTCTTCCTATCACTTATTAAATAGAGTATTTTTTGTAAAAAAGATACTCATCTCTTATATCTAACTATTACGTGGAGAAAATTATGAAAACATCTTAGCTTGGGAGGAAGTGCTAAACAGCCCTGGCGAAATGTTAAAACTGAAAATCGTTCCTTATACTAGCAAAAGAGATTGGAATGTTCTCCAATCTCTTTTTACATAGCCTCTTCTTCATAAACAGCTATTCCCAAGGCCATCCCCATCTTTTGAAGAGCCTGTGCTTTGATACGATAATAATGCCTATGAGAAAAATTCAACTCGGTGTACACCTCATAATCGAAGATTTCCTCCTCCCCTAGATACTTCATTGAAATAATTGACCGCTCTCTTAATGTAAGCTTATTCACCGCATGAATGACCATTTCCATTACTTCTCTTCTACGATTTTCGTAATCGATATTTGCGATTGCCGCCTTTTCGGTAGAGGAGCTTCGTGAAAAGCCACCCGACGGAGGCACGAGTGAATATGTGGCGGTTATTTTTGGCATCTGATCGAGGGTAGCCTGAAGCAGGTATCTTCGATATTCACCTAACATTTTTTCCACCGCTTTTTTCGTTCGAACTGTATTTAGCTGCATAAGATTCCCTCCTCCAATTAAAAAAGGACACATGACTTTTAAGTCAATGTGTCCTGGTTGTTCCAGTAACGTTATATTTTTTTAGTAGATTGAACCTCTACCAAGGTTGGCTTTCCATTTTGCCAGGTGATAATCTGTTTTCCGAATCCATTTGAAGGAGCTTCAATTTTTTTGAGGTCTCCTTCTTTGATTAAATAAATTCCCTGCTCCAGGTCATTTAACTCTTTCTCTCGCAAGTGCTTGTCCCTCCTTTTAAACCCATTTCCTGAACATACTGCTCAAAAGACTTTTCGAATAATGGCTATAAGTTGGCTTTGTCTTTTGTCTCCTCACTAATTGATACTCCTCATAGCCCCTTGCTTGGGAAACGACAAATGCAATCTTATGCTCCTTGATTCCTCCCCCTAACACCCACCTATTCACGATAAAGCTGCTTGTTTTCATACTTCCCTCTCCCCCTTTGTTACCTTAACGGTGACTTTATAAAAACATATGTTCTATTTTAGCTAATATTATCATGTGATTTAGCTATAAGTAAATGGTTAATTTGAATTATTTGAAAGTTTTATTTCCAAAACGGTGACTAATGAGATATACTAAAAGAAAAGCTGATAAGGAGGCATTCTATTGTAATGGAGCTAAGTAATTTTGTAGGGGAACAAATTAAAAAATGGCGGTTAATGAGAGATATGAACCAGGAAGAATTGGCTGAAAGATTACATACAACGAAGCAAACAGTTTCTCGCTATGAAAAAGGGGAACGTAAGGCGAACCAAGAAGTTTTATATGAGCTGGCAAAAATATTTGGCGTATCGGTTAGTCAATTCTTTCCTCCGTTAGATAATGAAGAAGAAAAGAAGGTCGATACGATTGCAGCACATATCGATGATGATGTTACGGAGGAAGAGTTGAGGGATATAAAAAAATATATCGCCTTTATCAAGTCACAAAGAACATAAAGGAGGGAGCGTGCATGAGCTACGAAAAACTACAAACTCAATACCCACATATTCATATCGTCGAAAAAAACTTGCCAAAGGGCTTATCCGGCCTCTATTATGATCAGCAAATAGAGATCAATAAATCAAAAAGCATGTATGAAAAGCATTGTATCCTGGCCGAGGAATTGGGACACTACGAAACTACCGTAGGAGATATTACAGACTTAGATGTCATACACAATCGAAAGCTCGAGCATGTCGCTAGAAGATGGGGTTACGAAAAAATTGTTTCCTTTGATCATTTGATCGAATGTTATCAGCTAGGATATACAACCGCAGAGGAAATTTGCCTTCATTTAGAAATTACCTCTGATTACTTACAGGAGGCACTGGAGGTTTACAAGCAGCGATATGGATTGTCAGTGAAATATAAAGGATATCTGCTCTCTTTTGATCCTCTGAACTTAGA
>CAKQHO010000112.1 GCA_934234185.1 uncultured Psychrobacillus sp.
GTGCTCAGCAAGGGAACAAATCGAGAAAACATAATAGAAAGCCTTCCGTAATTATTTAGAAACGCCTTAGCTTTATCGAGAGATTTTTCTGAGATGATCTTTTGTATGGAAAATCTAGAAGGACCCTTATCTAAGTTCCTAAACGTTTTCCCTATAGCATAATTTTGGGCATCTCCAGCAACTGTAGCGATAAAAAACAAAAGTAATAATGTATATAAGTTCAAATGACCAAGTGCTGCTAATGTCCCGCTGGCAAATAAGGTAGCATCCCCTGGCAAAAAGGTCAGCACCACATAAGCGGTCTTCGCAAAAATAATGACAAATAAAATAATATATATTTGCTTTCCATAGAGGGAAATATACTGATTCAATTCAGAATCAATAGAATGAATCATATGAAAAAAATTGTCCATGATAACTGAATGATACTCCTTTAATTATTTTCCTCGGAAGAACCTGAGTTAGAATGCATATACTATTGTACTATTATATTCCAATGAGTAGTTAAAGAGTTGGGAATGATCGAGGTTTTATTTTAGCAATATTTACTAAAATGATTGAAAGATTTATCTGTTAAGATAATGAAGGAATATATATAGTTATTCCTTCCTAATTAGAAGGAACGATTATTAAAGGAGATAGTTTCATGAAATCTGAAAAAAGTTTTGTAGCTGCCCTACTTCTTTGTTTCTTTTTTGGTGCCTTCGGGATCCATAGATTCTATGTGGGTAAAGTAGGAACAGGTATTTTAATGCTCATCACTCTAGGTGGCTTCGGCTTTTGGGCATTACTTGATTTTATTGTTATCGTAATTGGACGATTTAAAGATAAAAAAGGTAAGCTAATAAAAGCATAATACAAAAAACTTACAATCTTATAAAAAGGTTGTAGGTTTTTTTTATATATTATTAATAATCCAGAACGAGTAGTTAGAAGAAAAAGGGTGGCTTTTGGGGAAGCGTATCTTGTGGGAATTATCTGTCATGTCGATAGCGTACCTATGATGGATTATTTTACACAGCGAAACAACCAAGATTTATTGGGGGCCCATGTTGTAGTCACGAAATCCCCAAAAAACAAAATGTGGATTTCTATGAAACGTTTTGTGGAAAGTTATCTATTATGAAAAGAAAAAATAATGGACATTTCCGTCAGTTCAAGTAATTGCTAAAATAAGTATAGGAGAGTTAAAAGATCTGTAGACTTTCTACTAGGAAAGTGGAATATATAATCGATATAACCAGTTTATACGATAGGTAATTTCTCTAAGGAGGGACTGCTTGCGATGTATGATTATTTTCTAGCCCATGCGGCTTCGTAATGCCAAAAAGTCTCAGGCTAAGCGGGATTGTAAACCGACATTGTAAGAGCTTATATCATTATTAAAGAATTGGAAAGGATTTGAGGCTTATGCAACCTTCTATCTATGGAAATCATAATACGGTTCAAGTGAGTATGCTGGATTACCAATCCCCGATTGGAATAATAGAAATTCTAGGGACAGAGGAAGCGATTATTTCTATCCTCTTTTCGGATAAAGAGCTCCCAGACCATGCAATAACGGGAGATACACCGTCAGTATTAGTAGACTGTTACCACCAGCTAGATGAGTATTTTCAAGGGACAAGAATGGAGTTTACATTTCCTATTCTATACGAGGGAACTGATTTTCAAAAAAAGGTATGGGGAGCACTAACGAGTATTTCCTATTCTAAGACAGGCTCCTATAAGGAAATAGCAGAATCAATCGGTCATCAAAAAGCGATGAGAGCAGTAGGGACTGCAAATGGAAGAAACAAGCTAAGTATTGTTATTCCATGCCATCGAATTATTGGAGCAAACGGAACCCTTACAGGCTATGCAGGTGGACTATGGAGAAAAGAATGGCTGCTAGAGCATGAAAGAAAGCATTACAAGGTACATAACTGATGTAGATTAAAAGAGCAAGGAATCAGGTGCTGGTAAAACTAGAGTTTTTGAACGCAATCTTTTAGGCCTAGGCTTTTAATAATTTTTCCTCTAAAAGGGGGGATTATTAAATATTTTCATTTCAAGAATTCAGTACAATGTGTTACTATTTACTTTGTAAGACGAAAGATTTAACAAGCATGTAATCAAAGCCACAATCCTTGCAAAAAGCTTGGTATAGGCTTTGTTTTTTGTGTTATCCTTGAAATGTAAGACTCTTCACTTATACAAGCTTTTAAAAAGCTTATTATTATAATATAATATAGTAGAAATTCTCAACTATTACGTAATTTTTAATGCACTACGACATGGGTATAGGTTTGCAATAGGCGGAAAGAAAGCGCCCACATCATTCCTACAAATTTAATATATAAGGATGGTAAAAATGAGTAATATAGAATCAAGTACAGACGTCATCTTAATTGGTGCTGGAATTATGAGTGCGACCCTAGGGACAATCTTAAAAGAGCTTGCACCTGAAATGAACATCAAAGTGTTTGAGAAGCTAGACAAAGCAGGCGAAGAAAGCTCTAATGAATGGAATAATGCAGGAACAGGGCATGCCGCTCTATGTGAGCTCAACTATACTACAGAAAAACCAGACGGCTCTGTCGATATTAGTAAGGCTATCAATGTCAATGAACAGTTCCAGGTTTCTATGCAGTTCTGGGCGCATCTTGTAAAAAACAAGCTCATTAATAATCCGGAAGATTTTATCATGCCACTTCCACATATGAGTATGGTCCAAGGAGAAGAGAACGTGAAGTTCTTGAAAAAACGCTTTGAGGCTATGACGAAAAACCCATTGTTCCAAGGAATGGAGTTCTCTGAAGATCCAGCTCAGCTGAAAGAGTGGATTCCGTTAATTATGGAAAATCGTTCAGCAAATCAAGCGATAGCTGCAACAAAGATTGACACTGGTACAGACGTTAACTTTGGTGCCCTAACTCGTATGCTATTTACACACCTTAAATCTAAAAATGTAGAAATCAACTATAACAATAGTGTTGAAAACTTAAAGCGTACAAGTGATGGTAAATGGGAAGTGAAAGTGAAAAATAATGCGGAAGGCAAGCTGGAAACTCATTCCGCGAAGTTTGTATTCATCGGTGGTGGAGGCGGAAGCTTACATCTACTTCAAAAGTCTGGAATTCCAGAAGGAAAACATATTGGTGGATTCCCGGTAAGTGGGATTTTCTTAGTATGTAAAAATCCAGAGGTAATTGCACAGCATCATGCGAAGGTCTACGGAAAAGCGGCTGTTGGTGCTCCACCGATGTCGGTTCCGCATTTAGATACTCGCTTTATTGATAATAAAAAATCCTTATTGTTTGGACCATTTGCCGGCTTCTCTCCGAAGTTCTTGAAAACAGGCTCTATGATGGACTTAGTAACTTCTGTTAAGCCTCATAATCTTTTCACTATGCTAGCAGCAGGTGCAAAGGAAATGTCCTTAACAAAATATTTAGTACAACAATTGATGTTATCAAAAGAACAACGAATGGAAGAGCTTCGTCTGTTTATACCAAACGCAAAAAGTGACGACTGGGATTTAATCGTAGCAGGACAACGCGTTCAGGTCATTAAGGATACAGAGGCTGGCGGTAAAGGGACACTTCAATTTGGTACAGAGGTAATCACTTCAGCGGATGGCTCTATTGCGGCTTTACTAGGAGCTTCTCCGGGTGCCTCTACCGCTGTTCCAGTTATGTTGAATGTCATTCAACGTTGTTTCCCAGATCGCTTCCAAGAGTGGGAATCAAAAGTGAAAGAAATGATTCCATCATTTGGACAGTCGTTAATGGCTAACCCGGATTTACTAAAAGAAGTACACGCATCTACTTCCGAGGTCCTTCTTAAGAGAGAAGAGTTAGTTTAAAGATAAGCTTTAGTAGGTCGAAAGCTTTTGTAAAGTAGTATTGATAGTTTTTGAAGAAAGTCACATGAGAAAATATCCTGTTGGCTACCTTTCGCCAACAGGAACTTCAAAAATAAAGTTGACAAATTAATCCATTCTCTTTATGATATGAAAGAAAAGAATGCCCGGACTTGAAACGGGAGAGGTTCATAGCGGATACCCTCTATAAAAAACTATGGAAACATGATGCTTACAGCCATGTCCATATTGGACATGGCTTTTTATGTTTCTCCGGTTATTTATATTGGACCTCTCTTGTAAGTGTGGGAATACATACAAGGAGGTCTTTTTTTATGTCTAGCAGAAGTCATGAGCAAGGTTTAGAAGATTTAACATTGTTAGGAAACCAAGGAACGCAATATTCCTTTCAATATGCCCCGGAGGTATTGGAATCGGTAGACAATTTACATAGCAATCGTGACTATTTTGTAAAATTTAACTGCCCAGAATTTACAAGTCTTTGTCCAATTACATCTCAGCCTGATTTTGCAACTATGTATATCTCGTATATTCCAGACAAAAAAATAGTAGAGAGCAAGTCACTGAAATTGTATTTATTTAGCTTCCGTAACCATGGTGATTTTCATGAAGACTGTGTAAATATCATTATGAATGATTTGATTAAGCTTTTAGATCCTCGCTACATAGAGGTTTGGGGGAAATTTACTCCACGTGGAGGTATTTCTATCGATCCTTGGTGTAACTATGGAAAACCAGGAACCAAGTACGAGGAGATGGCAAACTATCGCTTAATGAATCATGATTTAAATCCTGAAACTATTGATAATAGATAATTTCATTCCAGAGGTTATTAGCTACCCTCTTTAAAAAACTAAGGAAAAACAGCACTTTTCTTTAGGGTGCTGTTTTTATATTGGAGGAACAAATATGGAGAAGAAAAAAGCATTAGTGGTGTTTAGTGGGGGGCAGGACAGCACGACTTGCCTTTTTTGGGCGAAAGAACGTTTCCAAGAAGTGATTGCAGTTACCTTTGACTATGGGCAAAGGCATGCTTTGGAGATTGAGTGTGCAAAGGATATAACAACGGAGCTTGGTATAGAGCATCATATTTTAGATATGTCCTTATTAAATCAGCTTGCGCCAAATGCATTGACAAGAAAGGATATCCAGGTAGAGGAGGGGATAGATGGTGAACTTCCATCGACATTTGTTCCTGGTAGAAATCTTCTCTTTTTATCTTTTGCAGGGGTTTTAGCAAGCCATTTGGGAGCCAAGCATATAGTCACAGGTGTATGTGAAACGGATTTTAGTGGCTACCCGGATTGTCGAGATATCTTTATTAAGTCTCTAAATGTCACCTTAAACTTATCCATGGAGGAGCAATTTGTCATTGAAACTCCACTGATGTGGCTAGATAAGGCAGAGGCATGGGAGCTTGCCGACCAACTAGGTGCGCTCGACTTCGTTAAGGAAAAAACGTTAACCTGCTATAACGGGTTTATTGCTGATGGCTGTGGAGAATGTCCAGCCTGTAAGCTACGTAAAAAAGGATTAGATAAATATCTACAAACAAAGTCTAAGGGAGAATTAGTATGAGAATATTATGTTATTTATTATCCATCGTCATTGCCAATGTGGTAACGGCTAAATTTGCACCATTAGCGTTTGGACCCTTCATTGTACCGATGGGAACGCTCTTTGTTGGGGCAACCTTCATTTTTAGAGACTTAGTACAAAATAAGTATGGACGAGCAAAGACTTATGCATTTATTTTTACTGCCCTAACCTTATCGGCCATTATCTCCTTTCTACTTGGAGATACCCTAATGATCGTAGCAGCTTCTGCTCTATCCTTTGTTATTGCGGAAACAGCAGATACTGAAATATATACTAGATTAAAGCTCCCAATGGCTTGGCGCGTATTTTACAGTGGGATTGTTGGAGGATTTTTAGATTCGGTAGTCTTTGTTGTCGTGGGATTAAGTCCACTCGGCGCAGGAATTCTACCATGGGAGGCAGTACCGGCAGCGATAGTTGGGCAAGTTGTGGTGAAGACGGTTATTCAAACAATTGGCGCCTTGTTACTAAATCAAGCGTATGTAATAAAGGAAAAACGATTAGCTACCCAGTAGAAGCGAAAGGGTTCTTTCAAACTAAACTCCCTCCACTTTTATAGTATAATATTAATATCTTATTAATAGACAAGGATTCTGCTAAATGAAAAGCTTTAAAATAAGACTGATTATTGGATTGTCAGCAATTCTTCTTCTATTTTTTTTAAGTATAAATATTTATACTTCTTATATAAAAATAATAGAAACGGTAGAGGAGTCGATAGCTAATCAAAGCTTAGAAGCAGCAAAGTCAATCGCTTCAGATTTGAATTTATCAACTTATCAAAAATTCTTAGAAAACCCAGAGAAGAATGAATACTATGAGGAAATAAATAATTATTTAAATGATGCAAGAAAAAAGCTGGGAGTTCTACATGTTTATACTCTACAGATAGACAGCCCTTACGTATCAAAAGCAATGGTAGTGGGTGGTCCTAAGAAAACGGAGAACACCTTCCAAATAGGAGATGCTTGTACAGTACCGTCAGAGGATGTAAAGAAAGCATATGAGGGGAAAACCTTTGTTACAAAAATGATTGAGGATCCTGATTATGGAGACTACATGTCAGTTGGTGCCCCTATTAGAGATAAGGGAAACAAAATTGTTGGCTATATAGGAATTGATATTAGTGTCGAATCGTTAAATTCTATAAAGGCAGAGGTTATTAAAAGTAATGTTCCTCTGTTTATTTTTAATGGGCTCTTTATTTTGATCGTACTAGGATCATTCGTCGCCATCCAAAGATGGTATAAAAAGGAAGTGCAAAAGGAAGTTGGCTATACAGAGGATACATATCAAACAGAGATGAGAATGTTAATAGCCTCTGTAGCTTCTTTTCGCCATGATTATATAAATCATATGCAGGTTTTACATGGTCTTTTAAAGCTAGGGGCATCGGACAAGGCATTACAATATTTAAACAGCCTTGTGAATGAGGTACAGCCGCTTAATACAGCTAGCTCTTTATCTAAACATCATGGTCTCTCCATTTTATTGCAAATAAAAAAACTGGCTGCTCAGAATCATCATATAAAAATGGAGCTATTTGTTTCTGAGGACTCCTTTAGCAGTATGAAAACAACGGATCTTATAAAAGTTTTGTCTAACCTAATAGATAATGCGATTGAGGCAACGATTGAACTGCCTGAAACAGAGCGCTTTATTTCTATTAAATGTGAGGCAGACGATACTCATTATACATTTACTATTGAAAATACAGGTCCGATAATCGAAAACTATGAAGATATTTTTAAACAAGGCTTCTCGACAAAAAGGGCAGTTGCAAATGAGGTAAGGGGGCAAGGTCTCTTCATAGTGAAAGAAGTAGTCAATAAATATGGTGGTGCTATTACATTTAGCTCAGTTACAACATTTAAAACAACTGCTGTTGTGAAAATTCCAAAGAAATAGCTCCCTTAGGTAGGGGGCTTTTTTAGATAAATAGGTACATAAAATGTTGCACCATGAACCCATTCTACCTTATGACACTTTTCTGATGATGTTTTCTCTCTGATTCTGATATCAAGAATGTAGAAAATGTAGACAAATTCATAAATGATTTTGTCTACATTTTTAATTTATTGCTCAATAATAGATACTGATTCGGTTATAGTATTATAGACACCTAAATATTTTTCATAGTCATCAGGGTGACTAGCATAGGTAAAAACATATGCTTTCTCCCCGTGGATAAAAGTTCGTTGATTTAGCTGTGCTCCTTGCTCTTCATTAAAACTGATTGCTTCATTCCATTCAATTCCATTCACATCATGATATTCAAGACTAGAATAATCAAAACCAGTAAGAGCGGTAGCAGCATCCATATATTCTTGTAAAGTCATAGGACTAGGCAATTGTTCTACCACAATATTGAAGTTAGAACGATCCACTTCGTCTAATAAATAAAGTATTGCAGGAAGACCTTGATCAGGGATATCTACCTGCTCTGCTCCTTCAGGTAAATAATAGCTAATTCCTTCAAATTCAGCATGTCCTTCTGGTACCTCTGCTGTTTGCTTTTCTTGCTCATCTTCTTTAACTACTGCCTGTTCTTCTTCTACTTTCTCTACATTAGTATCAGCTGAAGCTTCTTCTACTAATTCCACTTCGGCGTCTAATATTGATTCCTTAGCACCTTCTTCATTGTTCGAATCAGAACAACCTGATAAAACTACAGCACCAAAAAATAAACCTGTCATTACCTTTTTTAATGACATTTCTCCACTCCTCTACAATTAATTTGTCTGTTTCATCTTTTTTGAAAAATATAGAGAAACAATGTAACTTACTATCTATATTCACTAATATAGGAATATTGAAACTTATTTTTTGAAAATAAGGGAAAAAATAAGAGAGTTTAAATTAGTTGAGAAAAAAACAAAACATGTACCTTAGGCAGAAAATCTAAAGAAAAAATACAGCTAATTAGTCTTACGCAGGTATTCCTTGGATACATAATTTTTTCCATAAAGGATAAGCTAAAGAAAAATTGGAGGGGATTATGGTGTATCAAAACTATTCAGCAGGAGATATTGTATATATCTTTTATAGGAATCCGCATATACAAAACGTTGCAAATATTCAAGAGGCCGCTGTTGTAAAGCACCCAGAACAACCAGAAGAGCTAGCGCTTTTTTTATACGAAACCTATTATCCTTTAACTCAGGATATGGCAATTTATACAAGTGAAATGGAAGCTGAGCTGGCATATCGTCAGTATTTCCAGTGAGGGGAACGAAATGAGAAAGCCGTTTACCCCACAGCTCGTTTATTTTGAACCGAAGGCATTAGATTATCCTTTAGGAAAAGAATTATTGGAGAAGTTTGAGAAAATGGGCAAGGAAATTCGCTATACAACCTCTCATAATCAGGTACGTGATCTACCTGGAGAAAGTGATTTCCAAAAATATCGAATAGCAAAATCTACTTTAGTAGTGGGCATAAGAAAGACACTTAAATTTGATACGTCGAAGCCATCTGCGGAGTACGCTATCCCCTTTGCAACAGGCTGTATGGGACACTGCCATTACTGTTATCTGCAGACTACAATGGGGAGCAAGCCTTATATACGAACATATGTAAATGTAGAGGAAATATTGGAAAAGGCAGATGAATATATTGCAGAGCGAGCACCTGAAATTACCCGTTTTGAAGCATCTTGTACCTCTGATATTGTGGGACTAGACCATCTAACACACACGCTAAAGAGAGCCATTGAACATTTTGGGCAAACGGAATTAGGAAGATTACGATTCGTGACGAAGTTTCATTTTGTAGAACATTTACTTGATGCTAAGCACAATGGACACACGAGATTTCGTTTCAGTATAAATGCTGACTATGTTATTAAAAACTTTGAGCCAGGTACTTCTCCTTTGGATAAACGGATTGAGGCTGCTGGCAAGGTTGCGCGGGCGGGCTATCCATTAGGATTCATAGTTGCGCCAATCTATTTACATGAAGGATGGGAAGAGGGCTACTATCACATGTTTGAACGTTTGGATGCAGAACTCCCAAAGGATGCGAGAGATGATATTACCTTTGAATTTATTCAACACCGATTTACAAGGCCAGCTAAAAAAGTAATTGAAAAGAATTATCCTATGACTAAGCTTGAGCTGGATGAAGAGGCTCGTAGAATAAAGTGGGGAAAGTACGGAATCAATAAGTTTATCTACCAAAAGGAAGAGGAAGAAGACATCAAGGAACATCTGTATAAATATATGGAAAAATTCTTCCCAAATGCTAAGCTAGAATATTTTACATGAAAAAGGGCTCTTTAAAGGCCCTTTTTAAATGTATAATCCTGCTAAAAAAATTCCTAGTGCCTCTTGGTAAATTTCATCAAATTGAGAAAGAGGTAAAGGGTTAGTCCCTTTCCCTAGTTCAATAGTAAATCCAGGTCTGCGCCAATCTTGAATAAACCAGTCTTTATAACCCGCATAGCTACCGGCAGATTCTATAGGCTGGTAACCACTTACTCTACTAAACTCCGCTGCAATTTCTTGGGATTGGGGAGGCTCTAATCCTTCAAAGCCATAGTATATGACTTCCCCTTGCGTATGAAAGGGTACAACTATGACAAAATCTTTTTCCCTTGTTAAATCAGCAATTGCAATTGCCTCAGGCTCTGTTAAAGGTGCTTCTCCTCCGTAATCTCTTGGTCCAGGTGTCTTGGGATTACGATCTCTTTCAAGCTCCCAATTAGCTGGGAATTGGTCGTTTAAATCTACTCCTCGGATATTTGCTTTCCAATCAGAAAAGTCTACGCTTCCATTATTCCATTTTATTATATTGCTTCTGTATGGCTCTTCAGTAGGTGGACCATTTAATACTAGATCTACTCCATCCGGATTTACCATCGGAACAATGGATAAATTCGTTTGTTCGTATAGAGGTGCTGTTACTAAACCGCGAATAGTTTCTTGATTGGTCAATGAAAGTAAGTAATCATTTAAAAACGTGAGTAAAATAGGAGTAGTAATCCATTCATTTGCATGAAAGGAGCCATTATAGTGGATAGGCTTATCTCCAGCTCCTACTTGGATCTCTGGTATTTCCTTACCTAAAACAGAGCTTCCGATTGATCTTACTTCTATAAATGGATAGATTTCCTGCAATTCTTTAATATCTTGTCTCATTGTTTCATAATCATAATTTTGCCTTCCATCTACTATACGAGCAGTAACTCTTTTGGGAAGTAAGATACGCATTCCTGTCTGAAGGCTAGTTGGCTGAAGAGTTTGATTTAAAAGTATAATTGTATCGAGAGGTAGGCCTCTATCTTCAGCAATCGACCAAAAGGAATCGCCAGGCATTACTACATAATCCTCACTAATATAGCCTGGTATACGAATTCTTTGCCCAGGTGTCAGTGCTTGTGGGTCCACACTGGTATTTGATTGAATAATTAGCTGTATGGGAATATTAAAAAGCTGACTGTAGTACCAAAGTGAATCTCCGGGTCTGACGTAAACATCCATTTCACTCCACCTTTTTTAAAACGTTCATTATATAAGTATATGAAGGTAATGGTATTTTGGATTATGGGTATGGGATCTTAGGCTTTGAAGATGGGTTAATAGCGTCTAGACATAGTAATAAGGAAAGAGCATAGAAGAAGTCTACGCTCTTTCCTTTATTTTGTACAAAGATAAGAAAGTATATAATTTCTCAGCTATTATTGTCCAGCTTCAGCGCCTTGCCCCTCGAGGTCAAATGGGTGCCGGCTGTGGTGGCTGGGGAGCTGCCTCCTCGCCGTCCCCCATTTG
>CAKQHO010000113.1 GCA_934234185.1 uncultured Psychrobacillus sp.
GAGCTATATAGAATAAGTGGAGATCCTGGTGTGTTTTTTCATGTGGAATATTTAAAAGGTAGATTTGCTTGGGGGTACCGTCTAGGCGGAGATAAATATGAGGAAGCATTACCAATTTCTTTATTAGAACTAGTGGAGGAAGGTAAATAAATGAACGATAAAATAGAAGAGTTAACTCAATTACTTATGGAAAAAAACGAAAAGCTTTCATATGAAAAAGCTCTTGCATGGATAGAGCTACTGTGGTCAGATTTTGAATCCTCCTATGCACGTGCAGGGTATGAATATAAAGGTGCTGCAGTCTCGGAAATGGTGATACGCAAGTGGATTGATGGTTACGGCAGTCAACTGCATGAATTTGCAAGCACCAACGATAAGTATAAACACCTCTTAGAGGATAGTGAGTAGAAAGGGGTGTCCAAAAAGTGATTACTTTATGGACACCCCTTTCACCTGCTTATTAAAAGATAAATTCCACATCAATTTGGAATATAATCTAATTTTTTTCTTAGCTTATCCTCGCTGAATATCCAACCTGTGTAGGAATTAATAATCTCTAAATCCGCATTTAAATGCGCTACTGCAACGAACGGATAGTAATCATTACTTCTATAGCGTAAGTCGATTAAACGGAGTTCAAGAATATTATCAAATTTGCTTATTTCCCACCTGAAGATGGGGGAAAAAGAAATAAAAGCACTAAGGTTTTTATCCTGTAAAGCTGCTTTTACTAGAGGAGTATCCGGCATTGGTGTCCTTTCAAATTTGTCATAAATAGTTACAGATCTACCGTATGCTCTACCTACATAATGATGGGTAGAGGAGGTAGCTGCAATCCTCCAAGTTAAGAAACGAATAGTAGGAGCTATTATTATTTCTTCAGCGTCTGGAATTGTTTTTTTAACACAGTTTTTAACAGCAGCTTGGACTGCAAAACGAATGATATAATAAACTGCAATTATGCCATACATGATAAGGAAGGTTGTTACTGGATCTGCACCAAACAACCAAATAAATATCCCTATTACATGTATTCCAAATATAATTGGATCGAATGTGTTAATTACCCCTAAGGCGACCCACTTTCTGGAGAATGGTTTTAAAGCTTGTGTCCCATAGGAATTGAAAATATCTACAAATACATGTAAGAAGACTGCTAAAAATGTCCAAAGCCACAGATGAAGCCAGTCAGCAGATGGCATGATAAGCCATAATACACCTGAAATTAGCAAAGGCCAAAGTAGCACCGCAGGAATTGAATGTGTAATTCCCCGATGATGTCTAATATATACCGCATTATTTTTTAGTTTTAAAACTGTATCTATGTCAGGCGCTTGAGAACCGATTATTGTTCCAGCGATAACAGCGGTAGTGGTAATCGTGCTATTAGCTACCACTGGATCTGCTAAAGCTAATCCACCAAGCGCAATGCCCATTACAATATGTGTGCCTGTATCCATGCTCTATCAGCTCCTTAAGGAAACAGTGAATATTATTATTAATCACAAAGGTCATTATTGATATACCCGATTTTAGGTTATCATAATCGTTTAGAAGGGATTCAAAAAATGGACGACTTATATAAAAAAAATATTCAAACCGCATTAGTAACCTGGTACCTAGAAGAGAAGAGAGATCTTCCATGGAGAAAAACCAGCGACCCTTATAAAATTTGGGTATCAGAAGTAATGCTTCAACAAACAAAAGTAGAAACCGTTATTCCTTATTATGAAAGATTTATTGAAAAATATCCTTCATTAGAAGCGTTAGCAAGTGCAAAAGAGGAAGAGCTTCTTAAGCAATGGGAAGGGTTAGGTTATTACTCCAGAGCTAGAAATTTACAAGCAGGTGTTCGAGAAGTAGTGGAGCAGTATAATAGCACTGTTCCTTCTAATCGACAGGAGATTTCAACATTAAAAGGTGTAGGTCCATATACCGCCGGTGCTGTTCTTAGTATTGCGTATGGAGTTCCTGAGCATGCAGTAGATGGAAATGTTATGCGTGTTCTATCAAGAATCTTACTTATAGAAGAAGATATCGCTAAACCAAAAACGAAAAAAATATTTGAAGCAGCTGTGATGGATTTGATTGATAAGGAAAATCCTTCTGCCTTTAACCAAGGACTGATGGAGCTGGGAGCTGTAATTTGTACGCCAACTAAGCCAAAATGTCTTCTTTGTCCTGTTAGAGAATATTGTACAGCCTATTTTGAAGGAAAACAGGATAAGTTGCCTATTAAGTCAAAGTCCCAAAAATCAAAAACCCATTATATGAAGGCAATGATTATTACTAGGGACGATAGGAAAATTCTTTTAGAACAAAGAGCTTCTAAAGGGCTATTAGCTAATATGTGGCAATTCCCTATGGTTGAGCTTCCTACACCATCACATACTATAGAAGAAGTAATGGAATATGAATACGGTGTTGAAACAAAAAAGGGACAAGAGCTTCTTTCCTTTAAGCATGTTTTTTCTCATCTGGTATGGGAAATCGAATGCTTCGAGGCAAAGCTGACCCATGAGAAGACACCACATCAAAGAAGTAAATGGTTTACAGAAGAAGAAATAGAAGCACTTCCTATGCCTGTTCCTATACTAAAAATATGGAAAGAATATAAAATGCGTAAGGGCAACTGAACAATAAAAAATATGTAAAGCAAAAAAATTATTCAAAAAACGAGTAGCTGCCTTTTACTTAGCTTTCCCTTAGCTTGAAATTCTAAAACGTAATTTCTTTAGTGAAAGGTTATTTAAGAAAGTCAAATATCTTTTAGCGCCTAAATTACACTCTTTAAAAAACTTCTTTTAACAAAATAATAAAAACGTGAATAATATATCTTCTCCTGCACATCATAATGTTTGTACGGAGGTGAAATCCATGAAAAAGAATAGCAGCCAACGTCAGAACAAAAAGCCAGAGTTTGCTTCTGAAACTGTAATTCAACAAGTTAAAGAACAAAATCGTCAAGCTGAAATGAAAAAACAGCAAGCAAGCGGTAGGTTTGCAGGTGGTTCTTCTAACAATTCTTCTAAATAAGAACATGGATTCACCAAAAATCAGCGAGGGCATATTGCCTTCGCTGATTTTTTTTACTACAGTTTTTTCCTGTGGATTGTTATAATATGAAAATAGGTAAAATATATAAACTGCGCTTGATGAAAAGGTGGCTAAATCATGGCGATTCCAACAGAAGGAGAAATTATTCAAATTCACAGCTACAAGCATAATGGCCGTATCCACCGTGTCTGGCAGGAAACGATGGTTTTAAAGGGGACCAAAAATATTGTTATAGGAGCGAATGAACGGACGCTTGTTATTGAGGCAGATGGGAGAACCTGGGTTACTAGAGAGCCATCCATTTGTTATTTTCATGCAGAGCACTGGTTTAACATTATTTGTATGCTTCGAGAAGATGGTGTATATTATTATATTAATATTAGTTCACCCTTTGTGTATAATAACGGTCGATTAAAATATATCGATTATGATTTGGATGTAAAGGTATTTCCAGATATGTCATACACGATTCTTGATGAAGATGAATATGAGCAACATAAAAAGGAAATGAATTACCCAACTGAAATGGATGCTATTCTAGAGCGAAATATAGAAAAGTTAATTACCTGGATCAAGCAAAGAAGAGGACCGTTCGCTCCTGACTTTATCGATGCTTGGACAAGTCGTTATCATTTTTATAAACAGCTGAATGAGTAGAGGAGAAACCTGTTGAATAGCCAACAGGTTTTTCCGCTTTAGAAAGGAAGTTTTAAAATGGGCACCATCAAACGGTATATGAGGTTTGTAAAACCATATAACCTACAAATATTACTAACCATCATAATTGGTATTATTAAATTCGCCATTCCACTCTTTATCCCCTATTTAATAAAAATCGTATTGGATGATATTGTGGATGCAGATGATTTAACTAATCCTCAAAAGATTGAACAATTATTTTATTGGTTGGGGGGAACGGCGTTAGTGTTCTTCATTGTTCGCCCGCCAGTGGAATATTACAGACAATACTTGGCTCAATTAGTGAGCAATAAAATTCTTTATGATATTCGACAAAAACTGTACGGACATTTACAAAAACTTAGTATGAAATATTATTCTAATACACGTGCTGGTGAAGTTATTTCACGTGTCATAAATGACGTAGAGCAAACAAAAAACTTTGTCATGATTGGATTAATGAACGTTTGGCTAGATCTTGCTACGATTCTAATCGCCATAGCAATTATGCTTACCATGAACGTGAAGCTTACAATCGTTGCATTGATTGCTTTCCCCTTCTATGCATTTAGCGTGAAGTTTTTCTTTGGACGACTTCGTGATTTGACAAGAAAGAGATCACAAGCTCTTGCTGGAGTACAAAGCTATTTACATGAACGTGTTCAAGGCATGAGTATTATTAAAACATTTACATTAGAAAAGCATGAGCAAAAGAATTTTAATGATGCAAATGGTGAATTTTTAGATAAGGCAATTGATCAAACCGTCTGGAATGCTAAAGCCTTTGCTGTAGTAAATACTATTACAGATATCGCTCCTCTTTTAGTAATTGCTTATGCTGGATATGAGGTTATTAATGGAAACTTAACAGTAGGTACGATGGCTGCATTTATTGCTTATATTGAAAGACTATATAGTCCACTTAGAAGGCTAGTAAATTCTTCTACTACTTTGACACAATCAATCGCCTCGATGGACCGTGTATTTGAGCTGTTGGATGAAGGATATGAGATTTTGGATAAAAAAGGAGCATATCCTTTAGAGAAAGCTCAAGGGCAAGTAACCTTCTCAAATGTCCAATTCAAATATGAGGAAGAAGGACAAACTATCCTTAACAATGTAAGCTTCGAAGTAAACGCCGGTGATACTGTTGCATTTGTTGGGATGAGTGGTGGCGGAAAATCTACCATCATTAGTTTGATTCCTCGCTTCTATGATGTTTCTGATGGAAGTGTGAAAATTGACGGGCATGATGTTCGTGATGTAACGATTGAGTCATTACGAAAAAATGTTGGCATCGTGTTACAGGACAATATACTGTTTAGTGATTCGGTTAAAGCAAATATACTTATGGGAAATCCTGGTGCAACGGATGAAGAGGTTATTGCTGCTGCTAAAGCTGCCAATGCACATGATTTTATACTGGAGCTGCCGGAAGGCTATGATACAAAGGTAGGGGAGCGCGGCGTTAAACTTTCTGGCGGTCAAAAACAACGTGTAGCAATTGCACGTGTATTTTTAAAAAATCCTACTATTTTAGTTCTAGATGAAGCAACTTCAGCATTAGATTTAGAAAGCGAATCTTTAATACAGGATTCTTTAGCTCGTTTAGCAGAAAACCGTACTACGATCATAGTTGCGCACAGATTATCTACAATTACGCATGCAGATAAAATAATAGTAATTGAAAACGGAGAGGTGACTGAAGAAGGAAATCATATAGAATTAATTCGTAAGCAAGGGGCATATTTTAACCTATTTCAAATACAACAACTAGATACAGAGAATTAATTTTTAATGCACTCTATAAGGATATCCTCTTCTTATAGGGTGTTTTTTTATACCTATAAATTTCTAGCAAAGGTAAGGAGAAAGTTGGCTTTTCTCTTAAACTATTGAATCGCTGAAAAATATATGTAATATTACAACAATAACAAAAATACAGAATATTTAAATGAGAAATGAAAAAGGAGGGTGTATATGGCAGACAAACAAATGATTTTAGAAATAAAAGAGCTTCAAACATCCTTTTTTACAGACGATGGGGTAATTCCTTCTGTCGATCATATTAGCTTTCATGTAAACGAAGGAGAAATTTTAGGAATAGTTGGGGAGTCCGGTTGTGGAAAAAGTGTTACCTCTCTCTCTATTTTAGGCTTAGTACCTAGCCCGCCTGGAAAAATAACTGATGGGCAAGTCGTATTTAAAGGAAAGGATTTAACAACCCTAACCGAAAAAGAAATGAGAAAGATAAGAGG
This sequence comes from uncultured Psychrobacillus sp., assembly GCA_934234185.1. Classification (GTDB taxonomy): domain Bacteria; phylum Bacillota; class Bacilli; order Bacillales_A; family Planococcaceae; genus Psychrobacillus. Next base: position 5,994 of record CAKQHO010000113.1, read on the forward strand.
AAATGAACTTGCAATGATCTTTCAAGAGCCGATGACTTCTCTCAATCCCCTGTTTACTATTGGAAACCAATTAGTAGAAGCAATCTCTTTACATAAAAAAGGCTGGAGCAGGAAGCAAATTCATGATAGGGCTATTGAAATGCTTAAACTCGTTGGGCTAGCTAGAGCAGAGGAACTAATGAAAGATTATCCTCATCAGCTTTCTGGTGGAATGAGGCAGAGAGTGATGATTGCAATGGCACTTGTATGCGATCCAGACTTACTGATAGCAGATGAGCCTACCACGGCATTAGATGTAACGATACAAGCTCAAATTTTAAAGCTAATGAAAGAATTAAATAATCGATTAAATACAGCTGTTATTCTGATAACTCATGATTTAGGAGTCGTTGCAGAAACCTGCGAACGTGTTCTGGTGATGTATGCCGGGAAAATAGTTGAGGAGGGAGACGTACATACCATATTTAATAATCCTCAGCATCCTTATACGAAGGGCTTGATATCTTCCGTTCCAGACATGAGATTTAAGAAACAGCGCCTATACTCGATACCTGGAAATGTCCCTAAACCTGGATCTATAAAACAGGGCTGCCGCTTTGCTGCTAGATGTGAGCATACTTTTTCTCGTTGCTTAGAGGAAAACCCTCCTTTGTATGAAACTTCTGAAGGACACAAAACAAGATGCTTCTTATATGACCAGAAGGAGGTAGTCGACAGTGACAAAGCCGCTGTTAGAAGTTGAAGGATTAAAAAAGTATTTTCCAATACGAAAAGGAATTCTAGGGAAAAAAGTTGGCTATGTAAAAGCGGTGGATGACATATCTTTTTATGTGAATGAAGGAGAAACCTTAGGAATAGTAGGAGAATCAGGTTGTGGGAAATCCACTACCGGTAGAATGCTTATGAGGTTATTAGAACCATCTGATGGGAGGGTTACGTTTAATGGTATTGAAATAACGGATCTTTCTGAGGCAGCCATGAGAAAGCTTAGAAGAGAAATTCAAATGGTCTTTCAAGATCCCTATGCATCTCTTAATCCACGTCATACAGTCGAAAAAATATTAATGGAGCCTTTAATCGTCCATCAAATTGGTAATCCAAAGGAACGTAAGCAAAAAGTATACGGTTTACTCGAAACAGTTGGTTTAAGTAAATACCACGCTAAAAGATACCCTCACCAATTTAGTGGAGGGCAAAGGCAAAGGATCGGTATAGCTAAAGCATTAATGACCAATCCAAAGTTAATTATCGCAGATGAACCAGTGTCAGCCTTGGATGTATCCATTCAAGCTCAAGTACTGAACCTCATGCAGGACCTTCAAAAGGAATTAAAGCTAACCTATATATTTATCGCACATGACCTTGGAGTCGTGCGACATATTAGCGATCGAGTTGGGGTGATGTATTTAGGGAGATTAGTAGAGATTGCTCCTAGTGAAGTCTTGTATGCTGAACCATTGCATCCTTATACAAAGGCGCTTCTTTCCGCCGTTCCTGTGCCAGATCCAAGTTATAAGCGGGAACAAATCATTTTAGAGGGGGATATTCCAAGTCCTTCTAATCCTCCCTCAGGATGTACATTTCACACGAGATGTCCATATAGGATGGATGTCTGTTCAAAAGTATCACCTAGCTTAGAAGAAGTGAAACCAGATCAATTTGTTGCATGCCACTTATATAGTGTCTAGCAGCATTGATATAAAAAAATTTTGGAGGGGTCCATATGAGAAATAAAAAGAGGCTGTCTTTTCTTGTACTGCTCTTGTCATTAATCACATTGCTAGCTGCATGTGGAACTGGGGGAGAAAAAGCGGATAGTGATGAATCATCCGGGAACAAAGTATTAGTATTTGGACGTGGAGGAGATTCCGTATCGTTAGACCCTGCAATTGTAACAGACGGAGAATCCTTTAAGGTAACGCAAAACGTATTCGAAACATTATTAAACTTTGGAGACCAAGATACAACAATTCATCCTGGCTTGGCGAAGGATTGGTCAACTTCAGATGATGGTCTGACCTATACCTTTATCCTAGAAGAGGGTGTGAAATTTCATGATGGTTCAGATTTTAATGCAGAAGCGGTGGTAAAAAACTTTGAACGCTGGGCAAATGGGTCAGAAGAAAAATTCTATTATTATGGTTCAATGTTTGGGGGATACGCTGGTGATGAAGGACACGTAATTGATTCTGTTACAGCTGAAGAGGAATACAAGGTTGTCTTTAAACTAAAAAGACCACAAGCACCTTTCTTGAAAAATATTGCTATGAGCCCTTTTGGTATTGCTAGTCCAACTGCTTTCGAAAAAGATGAAGATAAATTTGGAGATAATCCAGTAGGTACAGGGCCATTTAAATTTGTTGATTGGAAGCGAAATGAAACAATTACCATTGAAAAATTTGAGGACTATTGGATAGACGGGCAACCAAAGCTAGAAAAGGTTGTATTTCGCTCTATTCCAGACAATGCTGCACGCTTAAATGCATTAATTAACAACGAAATTGATCTTGCTGATGGAATAAATCCAGAGGACGGAGCAAGTGTTGAAAGTGATGCAAACCTACAGTTATATGAAAGACCGTCTATGAATGTTGGGTATCTAGGTTTAACTACAACTAGACCTCCTTTTGATAATGTGAAGGTTCGCCAGGCAATCAACTACGCAATCGATAAGCAATCTATCGTAGATGCTTTCTTTGAGGGAAGAGCAGATGTTGCAAAAAATCCTATACCTACTTCTATCAGCGGTTATAACGATGAGATTAAAGGCTATGAATACAATCCTGAGAAAGCCAAGGAGCTTTTAGCTGAGGCAGGCTTTGAAGGTGGATTTGAAATGGAGCTTTGGGCTATGCCAGTTCCAAGACCATACATGCCAGATGGGAAAAAGGTTGCTGAGGTAATTCAAAAGAACTTAGAGGATATTGGGGTTACTGCAAAAATTGTTTCTTATGAATGGGCCACATATTTAGAAAAAGCACGAAATGGAGAAGCAGATGCCTTCCTATTAGGATGGACGGGAGATAACGGGGATGCTGATAACTTCTTATATGTATTATTAGATCAAGATAATATCGGAAGCAATAATTATACGTACTACAGTAACGATGAATTACACAATATTTTAATAGATGCTCAGTCCGAAATTGATGAAGATAAACGTAATGAGTTGTATAAAAAAGCTCAAGAAATTATATTCGCCGATGCTCCTTGGGTACCACTTGCACACTCGACACCTCTATTAGCAGGAAAATCAAATCTAACTGGCTTCTTACCTCACCCAACTGGTTCAGACAAACTGGGGAACGTAGACTTTAAGTAATTCTTAGGGGGGGAAATCGTTTTTTCGATTTCTTCCTTTTTAAAAAGAGAGGAGAAGTTTACGTATTTTACATCTGGCTAACCAGAGGAAAATAAGACGACTTAGTGCTTCTCAACATTTTTCCGATGAGAGAAGACAGTTATGATTTTAGGTTGTCCTAATAGAAAGGAAAAAGAGGTGAGGGCAGTGCTTCATTTTATTGGAAAAAGGCTATTTCAATTAATTCCAGTTTTACTGGGAATGTCTTTTATCGTATTTATGATTATTCGTGCTATACCAGGAGATCCTGCTCAAGTAATACTTGGTCAGCTTGCGTCTAAAGAGGCGATAGAGGCACTGACATTAAAGCTTGGGTTAGATCAGCCATGGTACATACAATACTTTGATTATTTATTTGGATTGTTGCAAGGAGATTTAGGTGAATCATTGAGAACAGCCAAGCCAGTTGCTGTTGAAATTTGGCCATATCTTGCAGCCACTTTCGAGCTTGCGTTTTTTGCCATGCTAATTGCTATTGTTATAGGGGTAAACGCTGGAATTATATCTGCATGGTTTCAAAATTCCTGGTTTGATTATTTGGCAATGGTTCTTGCTCTTATTGGGGTTTCCATTCCTATTTTTTGGCTTGGTTTAATGGAGCAGTGGATATTCGGTATTGAACTGCATCTACTTCCTACAGGAGGAAGAGCTGATGCGAGAGACCCGATTTCGGCGATTACAAATCTCTATGTGGTAGACACTATTTTAAATGGCCGATTTGATCAGTTGATTGTTGTGCTTAAGCATCTTATTTTACCAAGTATAGCGCTTGCTACGATTCCAATGGCTATCATTGCTAGGATGACTCGGTCTAGTATGCTGGAGGTTATGCGCGCAGATTATGTTCGAACAGCAAGAGCAAAGGGTCAAAAAATGTTCTGGGTGGTATATAAGCATGCCTTAAAAAATGCAGTTATACCAGTACTGACAGTAATTGGTTTACAAATGGGCCTTCTACTTGGAGGAGCAATTTTGACGGAAACAATTTTTAGCTGGCCAGGGATTGGACGGTATATATATGATGCTATCCAGTTTAGAGACTATCCAGTAATCCAATCTGGCATATTAGTTGTTGCTTTTATATTTGTCATGATTAATCTGCTGGTTGACATCTTATATGGAATTATCGATCCAAGGATTAAATATGACTAAAAGGAGAGATAGATATGTCTGAAACAGCTCCGATAAAGTCTGTTCCCAATAGTTTAAATGAGGAAACAAATGTAGGACCATGGCAGGAGGCATGGAGAGGCTTTCGTAAAAATAAAATAGCATTAGTAGGTACATCCATAGTCTTGGTGTTTATTATCATAGCAATTTTTGCCCCTTGGCTAGCACCTGAAGGGATAAATGATCAGCTTATGAGTAGACGTTTACAGGCACCGTCCAGTAAACATTGGTTTGGAACAGATGACTTCGGAAGGGATATTTTTTCAAGAGTAATTCTCGGGGCTAGGATTTCACTCTGGGTAGGCTTCTTTTCTGTAATTGGCTCCCTTATTATCGGAAGTATATTAGGGATTATTGCTGGGTATTATGGGAAATGGGTGGATATAATCATTTCTAGAATTTTTGACATAATGCTTGCCTTTCCAAGTATTTTACTGGCTATAGCAATTGTTTCTATTTTAGGGCCATCCCTACAAAATGCTTTAATTGCAATAGCTATTATTAATATCCCCAATTTCGGACGATTAATCAGATCTAGAGTGCTTAGTATCAAGGAGGAGGAATACATAACATCAGCTAGAGCTACAGGTATGAAGAACATTCGTATATTGTTTTCACACATCCTCCCTAATTCAATGGCCCCTGTTATCGTTTCAGGTACGTTAGCTATTGCAACTGCAATAATTG
>CAKQHO010000114.1 GCA_934234185.1 uncultured Psychrobacillus sp.
TGCTTCTCCTTCTGTCTCTCCTGAAAAATCAAATCCGAACGAATGTCGTCATAGCAAAAGAGTCCCCTATTTTAAAAGTCTTCTTCCATAATCTTACCGTATCTTCCTAACAATTAGCATCCAGAAAAGACAGCGTGAATATCTTTTTTGATAAGAAGAGGTTTGGTACCACCTGAATATTCAAGCAGGATTGCTACCAAGTTAACGGATATGGTGATATTCAGCCTTCTGATGATACAGTGAATAATTGGTGTTCTATCGCTGTCTAGAGACTCTGCTCATTGTAGGAATTGAGACGTAGACAAACGCTAAATACCAGATGCTTTCATGCCTATTTCCTTTCCAACTAAAAACGCCGAACTATTTTATGCGCAGTTTAAGATGGTTCGGCGTTTTTTATTTAGTTTAGTTCTGTGAAGATGAATGTTGATATTAAGACACCGTTGATTGTAGTGGAAGGCGGTTGACTCCTGTGGGATTAGCGGACAGGGGAGACCCCGCAGATGCGAACAAGCACTCGAGGAGGCTCCCCGACCGCCCCGCGGAAAGCAACCGCCTGCAACGGAAATCAACGATTTAGATTAACTTTGCCTAAATTTCAGTGCAACATTCGGTTTTGGACACTGCAAATTCAGTTATGTCCCAACCTCTTTATTTTTGTACAAAAAAACCCCTGAAACCAGCGCGTCCGCCTGTTCAGGGGTTCTCAGCAATAGCTGTTCAGCTATTATTTTTTAAGGTTGTAGAAAGATGCAAGACCTTTGTATTCAGCTAAATCGCCAAGCTCGTCTTCGATGCGAAGAAGTTGGTTGTATTTCGCGATACGGTCTGTACTTTCAATGTAATTTTCTAACAAAGCCCGTTATATCAACGTTTGTCACTCTCAAGAAAGCTTCTTTTCCTGCGTTAGATTGCTTAATTTAATTTTAATACATTCCCACTAATTCAGCAACAGTTTTCACAAATTCAGCAGAGGACGAACTGAGACGGGCAAGACTCCACTTGAGAGAAGTTCGCTCCGTCTGAGAGCCTCTCAGCAACACCACAAAAACAAAAAAAGGACAGAAGCCATAAAGCCCCTGCCCTAAATTACTTTCTCTAATTTATATAAACCTACCAATTTACTCTCTCCACAATAATCCACCCGTAGGACTTTTCCTGTATCTATACGCTTATACCCAGCCCTCTGAAGGTCATAGTTCATAGATAGGTAATAAACTTCTCCTGATCCTAATTGAACGGCTTCCACCTCACAGCCGTCAATCCATTCTATATAGACCTTTGGAGGAGCTTCTTGGGAAGTTTTTGTTATCTTATATTCCATTTCTCTTCACCCCTTCCTCTGCTAACTTAACGCCCAACATATCAGCCAATATCAAAACAAACAACCAACTCACAATGACAACCTTCTTTCTGTTCAATAGGGTTAATACACGCTTCTAGTTTCCAATAACCTTCATCAGTTAGATAAAGAGTTGAACAACTTGTTCTGAACTCCCTCCCTCTTATCTTCAGCTTTGTTCCATCTTTATACCTCTTTGCTGTTCCCATCATAGAAGAGGAGGCGGGAGCTTCTATCTCCCCTCCAGCATGGCTGAGAACAACTTTTCCCCGTTCCTCTTTTGGAAGAAATGTCTCAGCGATAGGGAAGATAGCCACCCCTTCAAGTCCATCAATGCTTAACAAACCTTCAGGCTCAACGACAAACCTCATCAATCCTCTTCTCCTTCCAATAGTTCAATATCATCCTCAGTAAGCTCCACCATGTTTTTGAGTTCCTCTACTGTTATGATTTCTCGTCTCGGCTTATCGTCATGGGAGATATGTCCGTTAATTATGATATTGTTCTGAGCCATTCCATACGCTTTGGTCAAGTGTTCCAAAGCCTTCAAACGGGCTAAGGTTGGAGCTGGGATCGTTTCTTTCTTGCCTGTTTTAGCGTTGATAATAACGTCTGTAGCCTCTCCCCTCACAATGTCCGATAAGTGGACTAGCACCTCTTCCACGGAAGCAATCTCTTCACTCGTCCAATACTTGTGATGTTCTTTTATGAAGCCATTAACGTCTGGACGATTCAGGAGACTCCAGCCGTGCTTACTTGTGTATCCCGCCCTTTTAGAAGCCTCTGGGACGCTCCCTGTAAGGAGATAATTATGGACAAAGGCTCTCTGTCTATCGTTCAAAGGTCTAAAACTATTTAAGGCTTCCACTGTCTCAGGGGAAACCTCGTTTACTTCCATTACATGATTCCTAGTTACTTCTGGCATATCATTTCGTCCTTTCTAATTTAAGCTAGTAATTCGTCCCACTCTTCCTCAGTGATAAATCGTCCTTCCTCAAAAAGCTCATCCACACTTTTAATTTTTAGCGTAAGTTTCTCATATGGTTTGAAACCAAGACGACGTAAAAACTCTTCATTAGTTTCTGGATAAGTTGGATTAGGTGGAGATTGCTTCTTCAGGTCAGTTGAAGGGATAGAGTCACTACCCTGAGGAGTAGGAAGTTTTAAGTCCGCTTTGTCTTGAGGAGTTGGAGTTACTTCTTCCACCTTCTCAATACTCTGTGGTTCTTCCTGTGGTTCTTCCTGTGGTTCTTCACGGGGTTGAGGTTGAGGAGTATCTTTCACTACACTCTCAATCGTCTTAGTAACGTAGCTCTTTACTCCACTTGAGTATTTTGGAGCGTTCTCTTCTAGTCTTTCCATGACTTCTTTCACGACTTCTGGGGATAGCTGCTTCTCTTTCGCCTGATCCATAACTTCAGCTTTAACCTCTTCTTTGGTCGCTGGGGCTTTAACTTCTTTTCTCTTAGAAGCCACTACTCCCTTAGATTGGGCCTCAACGTCAGCAAGTAGCTCCTCAACGTTCCCAGCCCTTACAAGAGCTTGTGAGACTTTGTGAGAGCCAACAATACCATTAAGGAAGACCTTCTCTTCACAAGGCAAGTACAGCATATTAGAGCGTCCGTCTTTCCCGATAGTAGAGACAAGATTGACTGCCTCAAGCTTCTTCAGTGTTCTTCTGAACTTTTGTTTATTCCAGCCTAAATCCTCCATAGCTTTCTCTTCAGTGTATTTACAGTAAATCTTCCCCTCATGGGAGTATCTCTCATAGTTGAGATGAGATAGCTCCCACAAGTCACGAATCAGCGGATATAGGACGTATTCGTTTTCTGTGATTGTTTTATCCTTCAGAAGCTTTAAAAGGTTGCGGGACGTTGGAGCATAGCTTGTTACTGTATCCAATCTGTAGTATCCCAGCTCATTACGCTCTATCATCCTTAAATGCCCCCTTTTATAACTTCAATGTCGGCTAGTACCCGCAAGCAATCCAGTAACAATTGATTTGTATCTATATCAAGATTCTCTTTCGCTCTTTCATAGAACTCAGGAAGCTCTACTCTAGTTAGCTGAAGGTAGTGAAAACGTTGACCTATAACCTCGGCTCGTCTTTTGATTAATCGAGAGCTTTGTTTTAGTTCTTCAATTCCACTAGCCTCTTTCTCAATGTCCTTAACCATCTTAAGGACTGTCAGAAACACTTCTTCAAATTTATTCACTTTAATCTTGATATCCATAAATATCGCTCCTATTCTGTTCATGGTTCTGGTGGTTATAAGGGCTAAAAGTTACTTCCCAGCCACTAGGCGGGCATGGGCTTCATTAATCAATAACTCCACTAGCTGAGTCCTGTGGAGTGATAGGTTTAAGTCCATTCTGTAGCGTTGCTGTAGCTCACTAGCCTTCTGGATGATTTCAGGCTTTAGAGCCACAGTTGTCTTTTTGTATGTTTTGTTCTCCATAGTGTCTTCCTCCAGTAAATTAAATTCCGTCCTTTTCAGCTTGCTCACTTCTCATATCATTCCATAGCCTCCGAAAACGAGCCTCTTGCTCCTTTCCTTTGAGCGTTTTCAGCGCCCCTGAGAGCCTGTCTATCTGCTCTAGTCTGTACAACTCAAGCTCCACTCTGTCGGCATATTTAACGTAAAGCTCAGCATCATATTTCTTCATCTCATAAAGACAGTCAAACAGTCGGCTTTTGTAATCAAAACTTAAATCCATTAATCTCTCATCCTTTCTTTCAAGTAATAAAAAAGAAGTAGCTCCTAAGAGCCACCTCACATTTTAAATTTTTGTCTCAATGAGATATCCATCATGCCTTCTAGCTTATCCATTGGATAAAGTTCAAGCTGTTGATCCACGAAAGACTTTGAATAGCCGAGCTTTTTACCTTTCTCATGGATTCCAGATAGTTGGTCGAAAGATTCAAGCTTCATGTTGAAAGCTCTTGAGACCAGTTCCTCGTCAATTTCATAATTAGTGAAGCCTGACTCCAATCGCCCGTAAACGCCACGCTCCAAAGTGTAAAGCTCACTCCTTTGTTGGTGGGATAGCTGTTCTAGGTCTTTGACTACCTCAGCGTCAACTACTTTAGAGAAACCATCCGTACTAAAGATGATAGGGACACCATCCACAACACGTAGCTCACGGACATTAGCGTTTTCGCCAAATTTTGCAATTCTTTCAGCTCGTCTTCTTTCGTCTTCAGCTTTTATATACTCCTCGTACTCCAATCTGAGCTGGGCTTCCTCTTTTTGAAGCTTCTCTTCCAAAGCCTCCATTTCTTTTCTTTTCTTTTCTTGAGTAAATTGGTAGAAACTCATGTTATACATTTTTTGCATTTCTCCTTTATAGTTATTTAGGATAATTTTTATTCTCACCATTCAAAAAGAGAAGAGTGGACTCAACCACTCAACTCAAAAAGAATAGGAGAAATAGCAATAAGCCAGGAGGTAATATTACACGGCTTATCGAACCTCTGAGGGAGACTACCTCAGAGGCTCTGAAGCCTCATAATAGCCACAAACCCTGAACAAAATAAGAAGCCTATCTCTGTATGTTGGCTCTAATACAGTGATAGTAGTTAGAAGCTCTTTCAAGCTTCAGGAAACTCTTAAGTATATTAAGAACTTCATGAAACTTAAGAGGCGGAATAGAGGAGGGGAGGTTCAATACCCCTCTACTATATAGTTCCGAGTTCACTATGCTCTGGTCACACAAAATATAAGAATTTATAAAAAAAATTTATTTAGCCGATAGGGTGGTAATAGTGGATAGGGGGATAATAGCGGGATAAGTGGGATATTAGCGGGTAGTTACTTCAGCGAAGCTGAAATCTTTTTTTCTTTAAAGATTGTTTTCTAAAACACTTCTCGTTCACTACGTTCACTCGAAATCTCTTAAAAGATATTCCAGCGGATACTGATCCATGAGAAAGAATGTTTACCCCTACATAAACACACCTTCCCTACGGACTTTATAGATACTAGTTGGACTAGTGACCTGTTCCGCTGTATTGAGTTTTTAGTGAGCCAAAGAAGTGTTTTAGGGAAACATATCTTTAGTGCTTACATTGTATAGTTCCAGCTATGAAGCACGTTTGTAACACTATTAGAGGAACTTTTTTAAATAATTTTCAGGACAGCGGGAGAGAGCGAGGGAGGAGCTGAGCGAGGCGGGGCGTATCTCTCTTATACTCTTTCTAAAGGGAAATAGCCGAGGAATAGACTAGTTATATACTTATAGAGTAAATAGCCGAAATCTAGCCTTTATATATCTATCCTCTTAACGGCTATCTATCTAATATTAATATTCTTATTATCGGATATCCGTGAGCTTTAGCGAACGGAAGATATCAATCAATATATGTTGGTTAACTCTGTTGGCTATATGTTGGATAGAGTATCATTTTTGATACCTATTAGGTATTAAATTTAATACCTATATTAGTATCATTTTTAATACCTATTAAAATTGAGGCTTATCGTCAGCTCTCTCAGCCCCCTTTTTCGGCTACAGGGACTCCAGAGTATAAGTATCAAATTTAATACCTGTCCGTTCTATCCCTCCTCAATTTTAGGGTGTCATCAAAATTGGGGATACCCCCCCTCGCCTTAACCTTTCGGACACACAAAAAGCTCCATACCATAAGTATTAAAAACGATACCTATAATGTGGAGCTAGGAGTAGGGGCGGAGACCTCTCTCAAGACATCTCTCCCTCTCTAAACTTCTTCAAATGTCGTTTAAAAGTCGCAAGGCTGACTCCAGCCATTTCAGCTGCTTTCGGCTGTGAGATAGTCCCTTTCTCTACTTCTTCTATCCAATGGCGAACCACAGGAGAGAGCTTTGTCTTTTTCGGCTGTCCGAACTTAACTCCTTTTGCTTTTGCTTTTGCTCTTCCTTCATTAGTACGCTCTAAAATCTTTCCCCTCTCAAACTCCGCAAAGGCGGAGAACATAGTGAAGACTAATCTACCAGCGGGAGTGTTATCCACTGTGCCAATATCTCCGAAAATTACTGTGATATTCTTCTCCAAAAACTGTTCTAAAACTATAAGAGCATCCTTTGTATTCCTTGCTAGTCTGTCCATTTTGGAAACGTGGAGGGTATCTCCTTCCCTCACAAACTCTAAACACTCTTGAAGAGCCTTTCTCTCCTCCATTTCTGATCCTGAACGTTTCTCTCCAAATACCTTTTTAACTCCCTTAGACTCCATATAGCTCTCTTGAGTGGCTAAATCCTGACCTACTGTACTTACTCTTATGTATCCTACTTCCATGATTGTCTCCTCCTGCTGTGGTTATTTTCTCGGGTACTATTTTAGAAATATGTATTTCTTGCCTATACGTCATGCCAGAAGCCAAATTTAAAGCACCCCCTCCCCTCATTGTCGACCGAGTGAGAAGGTCTGTTAAGCTGTCTTTATTGGTCTCTGGTTATTCTTCTATGTGATTGGTTCTTTAATCTTCTTCTTAAAGCTCTTACATTAAATGAGCTGATTAAATGAGCCTGTTATAACCCTTATTCTATGCGGCTACACAAACAGTGTCAACTACTTATGATTAAATGAGTCTGTTTCTTAGGAGTAGGTGAGCCTGAGAGAGTGTGTGAGAGGCTTTGCGAGATAGTTTATAGTGGATAGAATGGAGTAATATAGCTGAGTCTGTTTCCTGCAGATTAATCACTAGAAATGTATGAATGGTTAGATAAATACTTGTTAAACCAAATAGCACGCAAATATTAGAGGATTTTAATGACAAAATAACGAATAATACTAATGATATACATTCAATTACAGAGAAAAAACCCATTCCGCTTTATTGGAATGGGTTCTAATGATATCTTATTTTGAATCTAGTTTTAACTTAAATGATGTTATCATGTAAGAACTTAATAATTGGGCGAACCATTTTTTCAGCCAGTAAGACAGGCACTGCATTGCCCACTTGTTTATATTGTTCATTAAGTCTATGGTTATTCGTAACGTCTTCTTTATTACCATCTGAAAACTCAAACCAGTCAGGGAAAGATTGAATCCGTGCAACTTCACGAACAGATAAACGCCGATTAAATTCGCCTTGGAATTCCCAAGAGTCTTTTCCAAGTTTCTTCATAGGTTCACCATGAGGATGCATTGGAGCTTGTCTACCACTTGCTTGAATAGTAAAACTTTGCTCGTTCCAGCCCTTTTTACGATTACGGCTCATATACATACTCGAAAACGAGCCTTCGTAAACGTCTTTTGCCTCTAAAGGTAAATCACCAATCGCATCTTTCAAAGTGACATATGGTAGCTTTCCTTTTCCATGTGTCGGTTCAGGAACTATATATTCAAAACCAAATCTTTCACGAATATCATTGCGTATTCCAACAATAAACACTCGTTCTCGAAGTTGCGGAACGCCATAATCGCAAGAATTTACTAAGTGAGCAGTAACGTGATAACCCGCAGCTTTAAAGTCCTCTATCATTTGACTAAGTACTTGCCCTCTAGCCATTGTCATAAGACCTTTTACATTTTCAGCCACAAAAAACTCAGGTTTACTCTGCACTAAGGCACGGATGTAATGGATGTATAAAAAGTTCCTTGGATCATCGAGTAATCGAGGACCAGAACTACTAAATCCGGGACACGGGAATCCACCTAGCATGAGATTACAGGCAGGAAATTCTGCTACTTTACGAATATCCTTAGCAACTTTAGTAACAGTCGGAGCAAAGTTATTTACATATGTTAAGTTTGCCGAGGTAAACATATCATTTGAATAAATAAAATTGCTTTTTACTCTTCTACGCAAGTTCAAATAGTCTTCTTGGTTCTCAAAAGCTTTGTATGCTTTCTTTTCACCAAATTGAACAACCATACTTGAAAGTTCGACTCCCAAATCCAAGCCACCTGCACCCGAAAATAAGGAGACAATATTCGTTTTTCCTCCAACATAATGAATATTTCTTAGCATTTCTTTTTCTTCTAATCTGTCTTGTTCAGTAATATTGGTTTGAACAAGTTCGTTTTCTTCACGAATTTTCTCGAATAATATATCTTGTACTTCTTCGGGCGTGAAAGTAAGCGAAGACACAAAAGTTCTTTTTTCTCTTTCAATTACCACCATAAGAAATTCACTCCTTCTCAATATATAGCATCTTACCATAATATTTTAGGTTTGGCCAGTCTTTCTCTCTATGAGAAAATAAATAAAAAATACGAAGGAGAATTAAAATGACTCAATTGCCTACAACAAATGTATTAGTGGCTCTAAAGAACATTCTCGATAGGAATTCAAGTATTCTTACGCCTATTTTCCGGTCAAATGGAACAGTTAATACTGCGGGCGATAGTCTTGAATTTTTCGTAAAAGATATGTTTTGTACAGGAGCTAGCCAATACCATCACGAACCAGAAAAAATGAGAGTGTATCGTAATTATCTAAGTTGGACAGGTAATTCGACTAATTTCCCTGATTTTATTGTTAAGGGGGGAGTTGGTGTTGAACCAAAAAAGTTAAATAATTTGAGTTATTCAACCCTAGCATTAAACAGCTCTTATCCAAAAGACTACATCTATCCAGATAGTCAGAACTTACCTAGAGAGATTAATGAGGAAGATTGGGAGAGAAAAGAGGTCATTTACGTTGCCGGGAATTTAAACACCCAAAATGACAAGCTGCTAACACTATGGTTTGCTTACGGAAATACAATGGTAGCCGACCGTTCAATTTATTTAAACCTAATTAATGAGATTAGGGAGGCAGTAGAAAGCACAAATGCTACATTGATTGCATCCAAGGAATTGGCTCGTGCCAAAGGGATTGATCCATTAAACCTATCAAACCTACGAGTCCGAGGAATGTATGAATTAGAACATCCACATAGTGTATTTAGCGAATATATTACAAGAAATGATATTCCTCTCGATGCAACAAAAATATTTTTAGTGATGCTAGTTGATGATTACAATGAGATTGAAGAAAAACCGGATTTTTCAACTCATTTCTCTAGTGGACACCTAAAACAAACTGAAATCCAAATACCAAACCCTAATAACCCAAGTGAAAATCTCGAGGCTATTTTATTTGAAGGTTGGACAGATTAATGATTATCAGCAGATAATTAAACGTTGACTTTCTAGTCTTCAGACAACTGAATGGGAGCGAAAGGGTCTAAGCAATTGGACAGAGTTATTCCCTACTTTCAGGAAAAACAAAAAAGCTTTTCGAGAAAATAGAGAATAACTTGTTCAAGATACTGAACGGTCGCTCAGGCTGAAGTTTCTTGTATCACCTTACTCAGTTATTGCTTTCCAGCAACGAATAACTCATTTATATTCTGCCCTAAATGTCTTTATCGTTATTCGCTCCAGCCTCCGAAAAGGCTCAGAATACCTCCTACACTGTTACGGTCGCAATCACCTACAAACGCCCACCTTGAGTAAGGGAAAGGCTGAGAATTGAATCTCAGGGCGTAGGAGTGTTGTTTTCTGCATTGGGTACACTGAACCCTGACCAGTTTGAGAAGTTAATGGGCAACCTTCCCTCACCTGTCCTAAAAAAGACAATAGGAAACTAGACCTCTTGAGCCTATTTTTCAAAAATGGTAAAATAGACAAGAAGCTGATGAGGATTTCTTATTCAGTTTTACTTCAATAATGTTTTTAGTCTCCAGTTGCAGCTGGGGACTTTTTTATTTTTACTTTTCTTTCAGTCCGCTTAATGGGCTTCTAGTGATAGCTCTCTCCAAGATGTCCTCTGTGTGAAGCCCTTGAAGGTATCTATTGGTTACTTGAGTCCCTTCATGACCTGCAAGCCTTGAAACGCTGTAAACGTCCAATCCTTGCCTCAGATAAGCCTGAAGAGCATAATGTCGGAGAGTATGCGGACTACATCTAATCTCCTCCCTGACCTTTGCCCTCTTCCCAGCTTTTTGGACAACATTCTCAACCATGACAGACGATAAATGTCTTCCACTCCTACTGAGGAAGTAGTTCCCCTCTTTTGCCTCAATCCTTTGGAAGTAACCTTCTCGAATACGATTGAAACGGAGGATCATTTTCTTCAGGCTAGGACTTATGGGAACATATCTCCATTTACTCCCCTTGCCATGAATTCTAATCACAGAGTCCTCAATCCAAGTCTCCTGAAGTTTAATCAGCTCGCTGAGCCTAATCCCTGTATCCACAAAGAAAGCGATTATAAGCTTGTTCCTTGCTTCTAGATACGTCTTATAGGAGTAAGCGTTCAGCATACGGATAACCTCTTCATCTGTGAACGTTCGAATGACTTCCTTGTCCTCCTTGAGGGGGCTAATCTTTGCTATAGGATTGCTGGGAATGTAGCCCTCCCTGACAAGGTAATTGAAGAACTGTCTAGCACACTTGAGACAGGTGTTTATATAGTTCGATTTGAAGCCTTGAGCCTGCATGAAGTGGACGAACCCCTTCAAGTGGGCAACTCTCACCTCATCAGCACTCAGGACTCCCTCACTCTTCAAGTAGTTATTGAGTAGACGGGAGTTGTAGAAATACGTCCCTGAAGTCCTCTCTGAGTAGTTCTGAACCTTCAAGTCAAACATAAACTCTTCAAGCAATAGCTCAAGGTTTAGCTCCTCTTTAAACATAAAAAAGACACCTCCTTCCCTTGTTACACAAGGAAAAGAAGTGTCCTGAGATGGTATTGCTAACTATTTTCCAACGTACTACTAAATAAATTTAGCCATACGGGAAAAGAGTTTTGTTAAACACAACGGGCTTCTATTATTTTTTAAGGTTGTAGAAAGATGCAAGACCTTTGTATTCAGCTAAATCGCCAAGCTCGTCTTCGATGCGAA
>CAKQHO010000115.1 GCA_934234185.1 uncultured Psychrobacillus sp.
AATTGAACCGCCGTATACGGAACCGTACGTACGGTGGTGTGAGAGGTCGGGAGTTAATCACTCCCTCCTACTCGATTGTTACATTTCTGTACCCTCTTCCCCTCGAGGTTAAATGGGTGCTGTCTACGATGGTTGGGACTGCCTTCTAGTCGTCATCCATTTGTTTATCAAGGCAGAACAGGCGCATGCTCATTTCTTATGAAAAATTTTTAATCGCTTATCTAATTTTATAGATATTTTAGTAGTATCACGTTATACTTAGAACTACAACGTGATGGTTTGAGGTGATAAAATGGGAACGAGAAACTAAAAATTGGTGAGCTAGCTATGATAACTAATGTTACAAAAAGAACAATAGATTACTATACGAATCTTGGTCTTCTCCAAGTAGAGCGTTCGGCCTCTAATTATCGATATTATGATAGCACGATGATTGAACGAGTACGATGGATTGAAGAGCAAAAGACAAAAGGTAAGTCCTTAGATGAGATTCGTAAGCATTTAGAAATTACACCAGTTGAAGAAGAGGTAGATATCCAAGAAATACGACTACAAATGCGGAAGCTTGAGCAGGATGTAGTTAAGTTGATGTCTCAGATGGATGATCGCGAAAAGCAAGTGATTAAGAAGAAAGTGTCGCCAGAAAGTGTGGCGCTCATTCAATCGCTAATATTATTATTGCCTTAGGGAGGTGACGTTCTACCTCGCGAGTAGAACAACTTATTGACCGCATTGAATTTAACAATTTTCACCATTTTAATAGCTTTGACTGCTTTCTTCGTAGCTACGGAGTTTGCAATTGTAAAGGTAAGACAGTCGCGTATTGACCAACTTTTAGCAGAAGGATTTAAAGGTTCTATTGCTGCAAAGCAAGTAACCACTCATCTTGATGAATATCTATCTGCCTGTCAATTAGGTATTACGGTAACGGCGTTAGGAATTGGGATGGTTGGAGAATCGACATTTGAATTCATCCTTCACCCATTATTTAATTCTATCGGGATTCCTTCAGACTATATACATTACTTTACAGTAGGAGCAGCATTCGTTATTGCAACTTTCCTGCACGTAGTAGTTGGAGAGCTTGCTCCAAAAACAATAGCGATTCAAAAGGCCGAAAGAGTTACATTAATCTTTGCAAAGCCAATTATGATTTTTTATAGAATACTTTATCCATTCATCTGGTTCCTAAATGGGTCAGCTAGATTATTGGTAGGGTTATTTGGTATGAAGCCTGCAAGTGAGCATGAACTTTCCCATACAGAGGAAGAGCTTCGTTTACTCCTTTCGGAGAGCTTTAAATCAGGGGAGATCAACAAAAACGAACTTAAATTTGTAAATAACGTCTTTGAATTTGACGATAAAATTGCTCGTGAAATAATGGTGCCACGAACAGATATTATAGGATTTGATATTAACGCTTCGTTTGAGGAAGTCCTGACTGTCGTTTCAGAGGAGCGTTATACTAGATACCCAATCTACGATGGTGATAGAGATAATATTTTAGGGTTTCTAAATATAAAAGAATTCTTAACATTAGGAATGAAAAACCGAATTATACCTGAAACCTTTAAATTAGAGGAATTTAATAATCCTGTAATTCATACAATAGAAACAACAAGAATTCAGGACTTGCTTCAAAAGATGCAAAAGGAACGTATTCATATGGCTATCTTGTTGGATGAGTACGGGGGAACATCTGGTTTAGTTACAGTAGAGGACATCCTAGAGGAATTAGTAGGAGAAATTCGTGACGAATTTGATGATGATGAGATTCCTGAAATACGGAAAATAGGTGAGGATCACTACCTGGTACATTCAAAAGTATTATTAGAGGATATTTCGAAGCTTCTGTATATTGATTTAGAAGATGAGTCAGTGGATACGATTGGTGGCTGGTACTATACGCAGGATATAGATTTAGATATGAATAAGACTATCTATTTCCAAGGCTATGCTTTTACTCTTAAAGAAAAGGATGGTCATCAAATCCGATACCTTGAAATTCAAAAACAAGAAGCTGCAGGGGAATCAGAAACAGAAGCTACAGTTGTAAAGAACTAAGGGAGAGGAGAAATTCTCTTCCTTATTTTTTAGAAAGAGGAGACGATACATATGGAAGAGGTAGTTTTAATACTTAAGTACTTAATTATTGGGCTCGTGCAGGGCTTCACAGAGCCTATACCAGTTTCCTCAAGTGGTCATGTAATAATTGCTAGTGAAATTTTAGGGATGGGGGAACAGGGATTTACCTTCGCCATTCTAACTAATACGGCATCTTTGCTAGCCATTCTATATATTTATAGAAAAGATATTATAAGACTTGTAACCAACTCATTAGTCTTTTTGAAAACTAAGGATCCTAAATACAGAAGTGAATTTAACTTTGTTATTTTTATTGTAATCGGGACAATTCCAGCCGGACTGTTAGGATTTCTATTAAGTGATTTTATCGTCGAAAGCGTAAGTATGAGAACGATAGCATTGATGCTTTTTGTTACAGGAATAGCAATTTGGGCTATTAGAAATTTAAAAGGATCTAAAGGTGAAGGTAGCTTGTCTGCTATGGATGCTTTTCTAGTTGGTTTAGGACAAGCGGTTGCACTACTTCCAGGAATCAGCAGATCTGGCGCTACAATCATTACTTCTATGGCAGTTGGTATGAAGCGAGAAACTGCTTTACGATTTTCCTTTATGCTGTATATTCCAATTAGTTTGGGAGGGGTTGTGCTAGGCTTGACAGATTTTCTTGATGAGCCTAACAAAGGAGAATTGGCAATACCTTACTCTGTTGCTTTTCTTTCTACTTTATTGATGACTTATATTTCGATGAAGTGGTTTATGGGAATTATGATGAAAGGCAAGCTAATATATTTCACATATTATTGCTTTGTAGTTGGTACTTTGCTATTAATTTTTTATTAAATAAATAGAATGAGAAGAATGCATACAGGCCGGCTTGTTATATTAAGCCAGCCTGTATGCATATAGTCTTTTTGGATTCTTATTCTTTGTTCAAATGGAACGAGAGCATTTTTTTCATGAGAGGCTCTATTTGGTTTTGATCGGGCAGCCTCTTCATGATCCAGTCATATTCCTCTGTTATTAGTTTACAAATAGAGTAAGCAGCCTTTGGGTGCTCGCTCACCGTAAGGGTGTCAAAAATCTCTTCGACACGTTTCAAAAGTGAAATAGGCAAAGATTTTTGAAGAGTCTTTAGGCCAAGTAGGGCTCTATCAGGATTATATTTATATAACAAAACCCTTGCTAAGTGTTCCATCACATTTGAAAGCATTCGGACAGACCAAATATGATTTCCTCTACCTTGAGATTTTTTATATTGAAATAGAAACCAAGCTGTATCTGTTACATCATCTATATATTGTTTATCGGATATGGACAGCCCCTGTGTTTTCATAAAATGTGCAAGTAAATTATCTGGGTCATACAGCACTTTGAAAAAGTCCTTTTCTGGAAATGAATCCACGGTAACAGTGAATAAATCAATATGGAGCAGGTCCTCATAAACTGCAATAATTTGAGGAGCTACTATGTAGATGCTGTCCTGAAAGATAATAGGCTTATATGCTTCTAAGTGTTTCACACGATTTTTTAAAAAAAGTGCTTCATGCTCTTTATTCATCAAACAATATAGGTCGATATCTGAATGAAGATCGTGCTCATTTCTCCCCATAGAACCCTTTAGAAAGATTGATTTCACTAAAGGATCTCCTTTTAAGCTACTACAAATTTTTTCAAGAGCAATCTCCTGCATTACCATAACTCGCATCCTCTCTTTGCTGACAAACCAGGCCTTTACAATAGTCCTTTTATATATCAACACATTATATCTGAAAAGTAAAAATTAGTTAATATATTCTTTTGGTAAAATTGATGGTTTATAGTAAAGAAGGGAGTTCTAATGAAAAAGAACCACTTCTAAATACTCAATTAAGGGGAGAAAAATCACTAGTAAGAAGTACTAACACGTACCGTATAGGAGAAAATAATTATTTTTATTTTAATTTAGGAAACTATTTATTTTGTATATAGCATTATTCTATCTTCTAAAGAACATTTCTCTCTTTTGTATCTTTGTATCCATTTGTCTTCTTTCAAATGACCTACTTCGATTTATCGTTCATTTAGTAATATTCATTCAATTCCGAAAACTTAAGTAAAAAACGACATACTTCGACAAAAATGATTTCTTTTTTCCTATATAGTGTGTATGACAACGAGAGATTAACGACGCACCATGATCCTATAGACCAATTAAATTGGAAAGGGGGGAATGAGCTAGCTTTCGTAATGCCCATATAAAAAGGAGGAAGGAAATTGAGAAGAAGAAAAGGTTCAACAAAAGCGCTTAGCCTTGCAGCGTCGCTCCTAATGACGTTCTCGCTTATCGCACCAAATGTAGTGAATGCTGAAACATCTGTCAAAAACCTCCACCAGTCCTTTAGAGATTCAAATGCGAAAACCATCTCTGTGAAGGACAAGCTAAACAGTAGATTACTGGAAAGTTTCAAGGAGGATGAAAAGGTAACCTTCATAATTAAGTTTAAAGATAAAGCGGAGACTTTAAAGGTTTCTGAGGAAGCTCAGAAGCGGGCAGAGTCGAAGAACTTATCGTCTCATAATATTAAATTACTTAAACGATCTGCCGTAGTCTCTGAGCTGAAGTCTACTTCACTAGAATCACAGCAGTCCGTGCTAGAGTTTCTAGAGCAAGAGGAAGCTAAAGGGAATGCTGAAGATATTGAGTCTTTTTATATTGTAAATGGACTCGCTGTTACAGCGACAAAAGAAATTGCTGAAAAAATAGCTTCTTTCCCTGAAGTAGAAAAAGTTTTACCAAACGAAACACGCCAGCTGTTTACTACTAAGGTAGAAACTCAAGAAACACCTAAAGCTGGAATTGCAAACGTGGAATGGAATATTGAACGTGTTAAGGCTCCAGATGTTTGGGCTATGGGTATCGACGGCTCTGGTACAGTAGTTGCGAGCATTGATACAGGGGTTCAATGGGATCACCCGGCCTTGAAGGAAAAATACCGAGGCTACAATAAAGCTACAGGAGAAGTATCACATGATTTCAACTGGTTTGATGCTACGTCTGGAGCAGGGGCAGTACCATATGATGATCAAGATCATGGTACACATGTTACGGGAACAATGGTAGGTAGCGAGCCAAACGGTACCAACCAAATCGGTGTTGCTCCAGGAGCAAAATTTATAGCAGTTAAAGCTTTTACTGCATCAGGTGGATCAGATACTGATTTACTAGAGGCAGCAGAGTGGATCTTAGCTCCTAGAGATGCAAACGGTAACGAACGAGTGGACTTAGCTCCAGATGTAGTAAATAACTCTTGGGGTGGAGGTGCTGGCTTAGATGAGTGGTACAGAGATGTAGTAATAAGCTGGCGTGCAGCGGAAATTTTCCCAGAATTCTCTGCTGGTAACACTACGTTTACAAATCCAGGTGGTCCTGGGTCTGTAGCTGCTCCATCAAACTATCCGGAATCCTTTGCGACTGGTGCTACAGATATCAATAACACAGTTGCAAGCTTTTCGTTAAGAGGACCGTCACCATACGCGGAAATTAAACCTGATATTTCTGCACCAGGAGTAAATATTCGTTCTTCTGTTCCAGGAAGCGGATATGAAGGTGGTTGGAATGGTACGTCTATGGCTGGTCCAGCAGTTGCTGGAGTTGTAGCATTGCTAAAACAAGTAAATTCTAATCTTACTGTGGACGAGATAGAGGAAATCTTGTTAAATACTGCTAATCCATTAACAGATGCTCAATATCCTCAATCGCCTAACCACGGTTATGGCTATGGTTTAGTGAACGCTTTTGATGCAGTGTCTTCTATAGCATCTGGTCTAGGCTCATTAAAAGGTCAGGTAACGAAGCAAGGAGATGATACAGAGGCTCCTGAATTTGAACATTCAGCTCCATTAGAGACATATGCAGGTATGGATTTAACATTGTCTATTAACGTAACAGACAACATTAGTGTTTCAGCTGTAACGTTAAACTACCAAGATGACAATGGTGAGTGGCAAACAATTGAAGCTGGACGTAAGTCTGGTGATTATAAGTCTGGTGAATATACAGTAGTGGTACCAGGTAGTCTAATCACTGGAGAATCTTTCACTTACTCTTGGACAGTTAATGACTTTGGAAACAACGAAGTGTCTTCTGAAACATATACGGTAGAAGTGAAACCAGGTATTACAGTTGGCTACTTCGAAAATTTTGAATCTAATCCAACTGGCTGGACTTCTTTCGGTACAAATAATAGCTGGGAATGGGGAGCTCCTACTAGTGGTCCTGGTGCAGCTGCTTCAGGAGAAAAAGTATATGCTACTGATTTAGATGCATTATATGCAAACAGTATGAACGCTACACTTGTTATGCCTCCAGTAGATTTACCGGAAGGAAATTCTTATCTACAATTCAAGCAATGGTATAACTTTGAAATGTCTACAACTGGTAGAGCTTGGGATTATGGCCATGTTTTCATTTCTACTGATCGTGAAAATTGGGAACAAGCTCTAATGATTCAAGGTGAATCTAATGGATGGGTTGACGGTGAAGTTGATCTTTCTGAATATGCAGGACAAAGAGTATACATCGGATTTAACGCGTTCTCTGATGGTAGTGTTCAAAAAGATGGCTGGTATATTGACGATGTAACACTAGCTGAAGAATCCCAAACAGGAAAAGTTTCTAAAGGAAAAAATAATGGAAACGGAAACAACAGCAACAACAGCAATAACGGTAAAAACGGAATTAATGGAAACAACGGAAACAACGGAAACAACGGAAATAACGGAAATAAAGGTAATAATGGCAAAGGAAACGACAAGGATTCTTATAAAGACCCTATCGATCCAACAACTATTAAACCTGATATGCCGGCAAAAGAAGAAGCACCAGTAAAAGGAACAACTCCAAATCCAACTCTATTACCACTTGGAGCACAGGTAAGTGTGTTAGAGTCAGGTCGTTCCGTATATTCTAATCCTGCTGATGGATCTTATTCTCTTACGCACAGTGCAGGAGAATTCACGGTGAAAGCTGAAGCTTATGGATTTACTTCTGAAGAGCAAGCTGTTGTAATCGAAGCAGATGAAACAACAACTGCTAACTTTACATTAGAAGCAGTACTTCAAAACAGTGTAAGTGGTACTGTAACTGATCAAGCGACAGGTGAGGGAATTGCAGATGCTACATTATTATTAGTAGAGGATGCGAATATTACTCCAGTGACAACAGATGAAAATGGTAACTATTCTATAACAGCATATGAAGGCGAATATACATTAAAGGTAATCGCTCGTGGTTATCATGGAACACAGGTAACTATTACTATCGGTGAAGGGCCTACAGTTCAAGACATTACATTAGAGCCTTACTACACTTATCCAGGTGGAGAAATCGGCTATGACGATGGAACAGCAGAAAATGCTCGTGCATGGAATGCTGCTGGTAACGCATGGGGTGTGAAAATGTCTCTTCCTGAGGGCAAAGAAAGTGGTATCGTTACGGATGGTGTATTCCGTTTCTGGACTACAGAATGGCCAACTCCAGGTGGAACAGAATTTGCTGTAGAAGTATGGGATGCAACGGGTCCTGAAGGCACGCCAGGGAAAAAGGTTGCTGGACCAATTGATGCAACAGCTCTTCGAAATGGCGAATGGACAGTAGTGGACTTAGCTGA
Organism: uncultured Psychrobacillus sp.; assembly: GCA_934234185.1. GTDB lineage: Bacteria > Bacillota > Bacilli > Bacillales_A > Planococcaceae > Psychrobacillus. The sequence continues at coordinate 7,734 of CAKQHO010000115.1, forward strand.
GCACAATATCGTAGTAAACGGTGACTTCTACATGGTATATCGTCAAACATTTGCAAATCCAAATACTCCGGGTCTTGCAGCTGATGAAGACGGTACAAATGCAGGGCGAAGCTTCCAAAGTGTTTCTGGTGCTTGGTCAGCAGTTCCAGCTGCAGAAGGGAACTATATGATCCGTGCTCGTGTTAGCTACGAGGTAGAAGGTCCGGTTATAACTTCTCCAGCTAGCGGTCTTGTTACAAATGAAGAAACAGTGACTATTGAAGGGTCTGCATCTCCGACAACAACGATTGAGTTAAATCATAATGGAGAAGTGGTAGATTCAACAACAGTAGGAAACGACGGTAAATTCACATTTGAACCGACATTAACTGAAGGAACTAATGAGTTCAAAGCTACTTCTATCCTTAATGGAAGTGTAACTGGAGAATCAAACGTTATCACGATTATTAAAGATACCATTAAACCAAGCCTAACTATCGATAAGCCTGTTGATGGAGAAAAAACAAATCGTGAAACAGTAACGGTTGAAGGTTCCATTGAAGACGAAAATCTGGAAGCAGTTTTTGTAAATGGACAAAAAGCAACGGTTACCAATGGTAAATATTCAAAACGTATACTTTTAGATGAAGGTATAAATGTTATAACAGTGGAAGCAAGTGACAAGGCCGGAAATACAGAAACGAAATCTGTTAGTGTAACTGCAGATTACTCTGCCCCTGAAATTTCTAACCTAACTCCTGCTACAGACGTTCATTTAACTACTGGTAGAACGGTAAAAATTGAATTTGACAGTGAGTCAGGCTTAAAGCCAACCTTTGTTATTCACATGCCACTAACAAACTTAGGCGGGAAAGTGAGTAACGCTACAGAACTTCCGTTTATGGAAATGTCTACTGGTCATTATGTAGGCTACTGGACAGTTCCAGCTGATACTGTAGCTAACGGAGCAGTAATTGAGGTTATTGTGAAGGACGAATTCGGAAATGAAACTCGTCAAAGAGCTGCTGGTAAGCTATATGTTAATGTACCTTCTGCACCTGCAGTAATGAAATAAAATATAAAAGAGAAGCCGACGATTCATTCATCGGCTTCTTCTTTTTTAATGAAAATATAAATTCTCATACCATTTTTAATAAGGCATCCTTGCCAATTGTTCCTTTGGTTATTCCTTTGTTCTCCGCTTCAAATGTCACTGATTCTAGTGGTGCATTTAATAGCTCCTCAATAGTTTTAACCCCAACAGCTCTTCCTGCGATAATTTGACGATCTTGAAGCTTACTATTTAATAATCCAACATCTAATGCTCCACACATAATGTAGCCGTTATCGTTAGAAACTGTTAATAAAGTGGTCTTAGGCAGCTTTACTGTTACTGCTAAAAAAATATTTCCTTCCAGTAAAATAGGTTCCACTTGTATCAAAATATTCCCCCCTAGTCCTTTTTAATTTATGTCAGTAAGTGGATTAACGTGCAATAACTAAATGAAGGCATCTGTTTTTTCTTCAAAAAGCGGGGAAGAATAAAAATAGAAGTACATAGGAAAAGAGGAATAGGCATGAATAAAATATTTGCACTAGTAGTATCTGTAGGAGTTCCCCTAGTGATAGTGGGATCATTTTTAGAATGGTCCCCTATACTCATGTTTATATTAAGCTGTCTAAGCATTATCGCACTTGCTGGCTACATAGGGAGAGCGACTGAAAGCTTGGCGATTGTTAGTGGACCTAGAGTTGGAGGGTTGCTAAATGCTACATTTGGGAACGCCGTTGAATTAATCATTTCTATATATACGTTGAAAGCAGGAATGGTAGGAATCGTCCTAGCCTCCTTAACTGGTTCAGTACTTGGAAACCTTCTATTGGTACTGGGATTATCCTTTTTTGTAGGAGGAGTTAAATTTAAAAAACAGAACTTTAGCCTCCAAGATGTCAGATATAATTCTGGATTGCTCATTTTTGCCATTATTTTAGCATTTGTCATACCAGAAGTGTTTACTATGACTATGAATGAAAGAGAGACCATTAATCTTAGTATTGGCATATCTGTTGTTCTTATTACTCTATATCTTGCAGGATTATTTTTTAAGCTAGTTACTCATCGTGGTATATTTTCATCATCAGATACAGAAGAGAAGGAGGAAGAAAAAGAAATTCCCGAGTGGAATAAAGGAAAGGCTATTTTTATTTTAGTAATTTCTACCATGGTTGTTGCGTTTGTGTCCGAGCAGCTTGTTCATACATTTGAATCATTAGGAGAACAGTTTGGATGGACTGAATTATTTATAGGTGTTATTGTTGTTGCGATAGTTGGTAATGCTGCTGAGCATTTTTCTGCTGTTACAATGGCGTATAAAAATAGAATGGATGTATCTGTAGAAATCGCGGTTGGATCTACACTACAGGTTGCTATGTTTGTTGCTCCTGTTTTGGTTCTAATCTCTCTTTTTATGCCACAATCAATGCCACTCGTTTTTACTTTACCCGAACTTGTAGCAATGATTACTGCTGCTTTACTTGTAATTAATTTATCTAATGATGGAGAATCCAATTGGTTTGAAGGACTGACTTTAATGGCCGCATACCTTATTGTGGGAATAGGATTTTATTTCTTATAATAAGTATGTAAGGTCTGCATGACAGGAGGTAAATCGATTGTTAGAAGCGATAAAAAAAATAAATGAAGTGATTCCAAATTTAAAAAGTGGACAAAGATTTATTTTGGGAATAGATGGACTAAGTCGAGCAGGGAAGACGAGTATAACTAGAGCAATAGAAGAGCAATTGAAGGAAAGAAGCCTTCCTTATTTCATACTGCATATGGATGATTTTATTGAAACTAGGAAAAATCGTTACTATACAGGTAAGGAGGAATGGGAAGAGTATTATTATCTGCAATGGAATATCGAGAACTTAAGGGAAGTTTTGTTTAAGCCATGTAAGTCAGCGCGTGAGCTATGCCTACCTTTTTATGTTCCTGAAAAAGATTTGCAGGAGATGAAGAGAATAGAGCTCCCATCAAATTGTATAATTATTATTGAAGGAGTTTTTCTACAAAGGGATATGTGGAGAGACTATTTTGATGTTGTTGTCTATGTTGAAGCTTCCAAAGAAAAGAGGTTTCAACGGGAGAAAGAAACAACAAGAAGGCAAATTGATAAATTCCAAAAGAGATATTGGAAAGCAGAAGAGTTCTATATAGCTTCGGTCAATCCAATTCGTAAGGCAAATTTAGTTGTGCACAATTAGCAATCTACAATATAGCGATGAATTCCCTATATTAAATATTTTTTTTAAAATAATTTACCTCCTTGTATAAATAAAAAAAAAA
>CAKQHO010000116.1 GCA_934234185.1 uncultured Psychrobacillus sp.
ATAGATGATTTCGGTACATCTTTTTTAAAAACGGTACGACTTTTTTATAAACAGTATAACTTTATTTCAAATCTATAGAAGCTACTGATATTGAGAATTACAGCTAGTCATTTGTACGGTTAAACGTTCCTAGAATATGGTATAATTTAGATAGCAACCATAGGCATTCATGGGCGGCAGCACATCTTTTTTTCACTCACTTTCTCAGTGTGAGAGGGAGGTGTTGCTGATGACAATAGAACAAGCGCTAAACCTGATGATTTCGTTTTCAACGTTAATCGTAGCGATAATCGCTTTGTCATTTACTTTTACGAAAAAAAAGTAAACCGCCCCTTAGCCTAGCACGCAGGTGGACGGTTTACGGTTTACTGTGCTGTTCGCCTTTGAAGCGAACTATGATGTTGCAAGAAGACTGTTGGTGTTGTCGCACCAACGGTCTTTTTTAATATACTCTTTGATTACCCTCATTATAACATACCAATTGCTATTTTCAATTAATTCCATGTGATGAAAGCTCTTATCTACTGTGCTGGTTCGTAGATCTTTTGTGTGTAAGAACACTATTTTTGATACTATCCTCTAGGCGTTCGTGCTTATCTTACACAATAGAGCTTAACTCGGTTTCCGGTCTTTCCTCGTACAAATTGTATTTCTTTAAGAAGGCACTTACAACTTCCTCATATTCCTTCGGATTTTCGTTAAATGATTTGGCATGGGCACCTTTTTCAAAGAGCTTCAAATCCTTCGGACCTTTTTTCTTTTCATAAAGATCCTCTGTCATTTTCGGTAGAATAAAGTCATCCTCCAGGCTATGAATGAAGAGGACAGGCTTTTCAATGTTGTCTACTACATCTATCGGTGAGACAAGATTTAAGGTGTAGCCATCACGGATTTTTAGGAATAAATTCGCAAAGCGGATGGCAAGTGTGGAACGTAGAGGTGTACTGGTGGTCATGATATGGTAAACCTGGTCCTCAAAATTGGAAAAGGCACAATCTGAAATGTAAAAGTCCGCATCATCCACGATGGATCCAGCATATAGAAGGGTAGTAGCTGCCCCCATAGACTCTCCATGTATGCCGATGATGGCATCCTCTCCTGCACGCTCTCTAACCACCTGGACAATTGCCTGCAAATCTAACTTTTCATAAAAGCCAAAGCTCGTTGTTTTTCCTCCTGAATCCCCATGTCTGCGGTGATCGTAAACAACGCTATTAAAACCTAAGCGTTCAAACATTCTCACAAAACGAAGGGAATTTATCTTGTTCTCTGTTACTCCGTGGCAAATAATCATATACTTGTTAGTTTGAAGTGGTTCCACAAAGATTGCTTTTAAGGAGTATCCATTGATGGATTCTACCCAGCGCTCTGTTTTGTTCACGCTACTAAACCATGCCTCATCTAGCCGCTTTGCGGTAATCTCTCTTTTTAAAATAAAGTCGTCCTCTTTTTTCTTCATATACATAAGCTTATTAGTCAAAAAGAAGCCGAATACGGTTGCTATAGCTGTGAGAACGCTGGTAAAAATACTCGTCCAAACAATCACTCTTTTTCGCATAAGGTCATCTCCTACTTACTTTTAAATAATTTATACATCCCCGTTTCTATTGGGCGTGATACATATGGTGCTACGAGATCTACTGCTCCAAGCAGCTGGTCCAAGTCGATACCAGTGTCTATTCCCATTTGTTCTAGCATATTCACGACATCCTCTGTTGCTACATTTCCAGTCGCTCCAGGGGCGAATGGACAACCACCAAGACCTCCAGCAGACGTATCAAATCGAGAGACACCCGCAGAAAGTGCTGCAAAAATATTTGCGAGTCCCATTTTTCTTGTGTCATGGAAATGGGCAGTAATAAGCGTCTCGGGAAATTCCTGTAAAAGCTTGCTAAATAGTGTATAGCTCTCCATTGGGTTTGCCATACCAATAGTATCGGCAACACTTAGCTCATTCACTCCCCAGGAAACAAATTCCTTACATAAAGCCAAAGTAGCTTCAGGCTTTATTTCACCCTCATATGGACAATAAAAGGCAGTGGAGATACAAGCTCGAACAAAATATCCTTCTGCTAATAATTTTTCCACAATTGGCTTTAAATCATCCATACTTTCTTTTGTCGTTTTATTAATATTTTTTTTGTTGAAGCTCTCTGAAACACCAACAAATACAGCAAGGCTTTTTGCTCCTGCCGTTTTCGCCAGCTCCACACCTTTTAGATTTGGGGTTAGTACAAATTGTCTACCCACTTTTTCCACATTTGACACAATTTCGTTTGCATCCTTCATTTGTGGTACCCACTTTGGTGAAACAAAGGAGCTTATCTCCATTTCTTGAATCCCTGACTTTTGAAGACCTTTGATAAAATCAAGCTTCACATCGGTTGGTACTTCCTTTTTTTCATTTTGCAATCCATCTCGAGGCCCCACCTCGATAATTGTCACTTTTTTTGGTAAAATAAACATATTCATCCCTCCCACTTCTATTGTAAGGAAAGGAGGGACGAAGTAGCAAATTATTTAGGGGAAATTTGAGGAGGACTAGGGCATGACAAACGAAGTAGTGATAGTAAGTGCAGTGAGAACTGCGATTGGTTCATTTCAGGGGTCTTTAAAGGATGTGCCAGCAACAAAGCTAGGTGCAATTGTAATCGAAAAAGCATTAGAAAAAGCAGGAGTCTCTAAAGAATCGGTGGAAGAAGTAATCATGGGGAATGTACTTCAAGCTGGTCTAGGGCAAAATCCTGCAAGACAGGCAGCACTTCAAGCAGGCTTACCACAAGCTGTTTCCGCTCTTACAATAAATAAAGTGTGTGGGTCAGGATTAAAGGCAATACACCTTGCAACTCAAGCAGTCATTGCAGGAGATGCAGATATTATTGTTGCAGGCGGCATGGAAAACATGAGCCAGGCACCGTATTTATTGAAAAACGCTCGTGAAGGCTTCCGCATGGGCGATCAAAAGGTTGTAGACAGCATGATTTCAGACGGCCTATGGTGTGCATTCAATGATTACCATATGGGTATTACTGCTGAAAATCTATGTGATAGATATGAGATTACGAGAGAAGAACAAGACAAATTCTCTGCTCGCTCTCAAGCACGTGCAGCAGCAGCGATGGAATCAGGAAAATTTGTCGACGAAATCGTACCTGTTGAAATTCCGCAACGCAAAGGCGACCCGATTGTCTTTGCACAGGACGAATATCCGAAAAAAGGTTCAACAGAAGAAAAATTAGGCGGCTTACGTCCCGCATTTAAAAAAGATGGATCTGTTACAGCAGGAAATGCTTCTGGGATTAACGATGGAGCAGCTGCTGTAGTAGTGATGAGCAAGAAAAAAGCAGAGGAATTAGGACTCACGCCACTAGCAACCATCGTGGCAAATGCATCTGCAGGTGTTGATCCTTCCGTTATGGGTATCGGACCAGTTGAGGCAGTGAAAAAGGTACTCTCAAAATCGAATTTATCCATGGAGGATATCGAGCTAATCGAAGCAAATGAGGCGTTTGCAGCACAATCTATCGCAGTAGATAGAGAGTTATCCTTCAATCATGATATACTAAATGTAAATGGGGGAGCTATTGCCCTTGGACACCCAATCGGAGCAAGCGGCGCTCGAATCTTCGTTACGCTATTACACGAAATGAAGAAGCGAGATGCAAAAACAGGTCTTGCGACACTTTGTATCGGAGGAGGCCAAGGAGTAGCTACCATCGTAAAACGTTAAAAGAAGGTGGACTATTTGGCTAAAAAGAAACAAAAAAGACAGCAGCCCGCAGTAAAGGCGGCACCAGTCAAAGAAGAAGGCAATGCACTTTCCGATCAGCTTTCCTCTGACATTCTAGCAAAACTAAAGGAAACAAAGAAACAGCTAGTATCAGCGGAGCAGCAAAAGGAAGAGGAAAGACAAGCGCAGTTAGCCTTTGAAAAAAAGCAACGAGAAAAAAACAAAACCTTCGAAGAGCTATTAGATGAGTATGGCTTTGAAGGAACTAAGTTTTAAGTACGAACAGCGAGGGGAGCAATCCTTTCGCTGTTTTGTTTTTTGAAAAAAATATTCTTATGAAGGTATATTGACTGGTCTTGGGTGGAAATTACACGTTAAACTTTAAGGAGTAATGAATAATGATATGTTAGCGAGAATCCTTATAAAAAAATACTTTCAATTATTTTTATTACTCTTTTACTTATTGGAGACCTTGGATTTGCAGGCTTTTATATCTGGTCGCAGCAAACCTACGAAGCTTCTGAGGAACTTTATAATTATATAGATACTGATGAGATTCAGTATGAAGAGAATTGGCTCGTTTTCGAACCTATTGAGGAGACAAAAGGCGGTGTCATTCTTTATCCGGGTGCAAAAGTAGAGCCGGAAGCATACAGCTACTATGCTCAAGGGTTGGCAGATAACGGCTATACAGTTGTTATACCAAAGGACTATCTAGGGATACAAATACATAATTTGCTGATATGCATCCATTAAAGATTTGTAACGAAGATAAGAAAGATAATCAGATGCAGAATCACTCGAAGTTTTTATGAATAGTTAAACACTGGTACAAATAATGTTAATTTCAACATATGGTATAATTTAGATAGCAACCATAGGCATTCATGGGCGGGAGCACATCTTTCTTTTCACTCACTTTCTCAGTGAGAGAGAGGGGGTGTTGCTGATGACAATAGAACAAGCATTAAATCTGATGATTTCGTTTGCCACTTTAATCGTGGCAATCGTTGCTTTGTCATTTACTTTTACGAAAAAAAAGTAAACCGCCCATAGCCTCCAAGCAATGGCGGTTTACTATACGCTGTGCTGTTCGCCTTCGAAGCGAACTATGATGTTGCTAGCGACTATTGGTGTACCCTCAGCAATGGTCTTTTTTAATATACTCTTTAACTACACACATTATAACATACCAATTCCTATTTTCAATTAATTCAATACTTTTTATAAACTCATAGCGTACACAGTAAAAGAAGACTTGTAGCTATTGAAACCTTTTGTTCTTCTGCTACGTAACCGTTTATTAGGGTCTACAAATAATTCCTGCGAATCCATTAATTGAAATTTGTGTCATAATTAAGATGATTGTTACTAGCTTCTTCCGGGGACTATTTTAGGTCTTGCCTGAATGTTTCTATATTTGTCTTTACAGTTGGAGCAGCTCGAACATTTACTGAAAATAATTCGAAAAACGCTCATAGCGAAAGGGGATTTCTATGAAAATAAAGGAATTTATTAAGGAGTACACTAAAATATATCCATCTAAAGGATTCTATAATCAGTTTCGAGATAGAGTTCCACCTGCAGACAGATTTAGTGTAGCAACCAAACAAATGATTGACTCAATGGAAGAAAAGCTTGGATACCGACTTCCGTTATCTTTTCAAGAGTTTCTCATGGAATTCTCTAACGGAATTTTACTGCTAGGATGGGAGCCAATTGGTGGTGTAGGGGAAGATTCTCCATGTGGTAAGATTTGTACCGTAAACAGAATCATACCTGACGTTCCTGAGGAGGTTTTAATTGAAGAAACAGGTGAATTGGTAGAATCAAACCGACTAATTTCCTTGACGACTTTTGACGGGGGAGAAAGTACAAATGACCATTGGGTATTCATATGTGAAGATGGCATTCCTAACAATGAATATAGATTAGGCTACATTGGACAAACATGTAAGTCGATTGTAAAAGTAGTGGACAATTTCGAGGCATGGTTAGAGATATTTTGGGAGGGGAACAAAGACCCTGAGCAAGCACGTCCTACCTTCCATGTACTTTACCCAGATTACGATGAGCGAGGGAAAATCCTGTATGAGTTTTTAAGGTAAGCTTAGTAAACAACTTTCTTATCATAAAGGGGCAAGGCAGCTTGAAAAAAATATTACTTTTTCTTTCTGTGACTGAGTATTCTGTTGGTTAGCTTGAGTTGTATGAACAAAATGATAGGATAAAAAGTCTGTTTATATAAAAGATTGATTAAAATCTCTAAGGCACAAACGGGCAGTTTAATTCAATAAGAGGATATTTGGAGGAATTAGATGAGTTTAAAGAGACCAGCAGGATTTGGTATAAGATTTTTGGCAAATATTATAGATTTTTTAATTATTTCGTTAATACTTGGAATAGTGTTTTATATTATTAATGGTAATTACTCTATTGAATGGACAAATGGAATAACTTTTCAATTATTTTATACATTGTACTTTACTGTTATTCCTATTTTGTGGGGCGGATACGTAATCGGTAAGAGAATTTGCAAGATTAAAATAAAACGATTTAAAGATGATGAAAACGTTACAATACTCAATATGGTTATGAGAGAAGTGGTTGGTAACTATATCATTATATTAGCTACCTTTGGAATATCAGTATTGATTAGTGGACTTATGGTTATATTTCGAGAAGACAAGAGAGGAATTCATGATTTCATTGGTGGGACCTATGTTAGTAGAGAATAAATTTTCCTTTCACGAATGGGTGCATTAGTTGAATATTCGCTTACCGAAATAATAAATCCGATATCAGGAAGTATGTGAAATTAACAAAGCAAGATTTAGCACATCTCTACGATATTCTACAGGTGAAGAATGAATAAAATAAAACCGATAATTTATCATCGAGATTTCCATTAATATTATGTCTATTTAAATTAAAGGAGCAACGTCAGTACAATTAAACATAAATTGTAGTTATAAAAGGGAGAAGTGGGATGGGTATTTATTTGATAATATTACCAATGATAAGCATGCTTTTTGGTTTGTATTTAGTATGTCTAGGACTCTGGGAGTTAAGGGTTGGATTGGATAGAAAAAGATTTATAACCTGTACATTTACAGGACTATGTTTGATTTTTATCTTTCCCAATATGTTTGGATTTCAAATGTTCATTAATAACTTTGAATAGGAGTAATCACTGTGGACAAATGTAATTAGTAGTTTTTGAGCCTCCAGTGGACAATCAAATGAATACAACACACAAATTGCCTCAAAAAGAAATAAGGACATTCGTCTTGAGAGGAAAAAAGAAATTACTCATTTTTGGGGATTTCTTTTTTATACTTTCATTCGACAAGGAAAAAGCAGCCTATTAAACCAAGGCTGCTTTTACCATCATCAGTTCGGGTTCATGTAACATGGTTTAGGCGAACCACCACAGCCTTGCCAGTTACCGCCAGCTGCTGATGCAGCAGTAGGACCTACTAGAAGTGCAGCAAGGCATACAGCTGAGAAGATTAGTTTAAATTTTTTCATATTAGTCACTCCTTTCTGAATATTAAAATTATTATATATTAATAAACTTAGCAGTAAAAGGTAGGTAAGTATGGAAGTTTCATCAAAATTCGACAAAGATAATAGTTATTTATTACTAATTCTTCCTTATATTATGATGGCGAACCTATTACAGAAACTCCCATCAATTCTAAATCGTGGAGGAATTTTTGGTTTTTGGACCAATAGGAGCGTTAGGAATCATCCGTTAGCTAACGGGCTTATTTTAAGCTAATTAAAAAAAATAATGTAACACTGGAGGCAATAGCAGCAAACCAATGGAACTGAAAATGAGTATTTGGGAAACTACTTTTGGGAGTTTTACTCTTTCGGAACCTTTATACCAGCCGTTAAATTGAAGCTTGTTTCTATATAAAACAAATAACAAAAGCAGTATAGCGATACTACCCAACCAGCCATATTTCTCTTGTTCTATACCCATCTTCGAATAGAGTGCTGATAAAATGGCTCCAAAGAAGAAGCCTGCAAGCGCGAAGATAAAAAGAATACGAAATAATTCTAATAAGACCCTCATACATTTCTCCTTTACTACAGTTATTTAAAAGCATACTATGTGATTAATTACATTATATGGTAACACAAGGAACTATAGATCGATAGAGAAAAACGATGGAAATCAGATTTTAATTAAAAGAGGCGCAACAACTAAGTAGAAATACTATGGGGCATCCTTTTCTTTTTCTGCAGATATTTGCGATTAAGCATTGCTTCTGTGGGGGGTCCCACTTAGATGCAACCATCCTCGTAGGCAAAGGGGCCGCCTGATAAATTTCAGACGGCCCTTTACATTTAATTTAATCGATGTTCCTCGTAGATATCTTGCTTTGTAATTACTGCTGCTTTCTTCAAAATTTCCGGAGAAACAAACTGATTGTACCCTGCAATCGTATCCTGCAGCTGCTTAGGTGAGCTGGCGCCTGCGATGACTGATCCAGTGACATGTTGCTGAAGGATATATTGAATCACAATAGCATTCAACGGTACCTCGGAATTCATTAGTTCCTTGACCGTCTTCTGTAATTGCTCTTCAGAATACGTGAGATATTGCCCCATCTTGCTGGCACGAGCTAAACCTTCCTCTGTCAATAAACCCTTTGCAAGACTTCCTCTTGTCAAAAGAGAGGCCCCATTATCCTCTAGCAGGTACAGCCACTCTTCGGGACGTCTATCCAAAAGACTATACTGCATCATCACGGAAACAGCATTGCTTTTCTCTAAAAATCGTTGAATAACAGTAGGGCGAATAGAAGAAATACCGTACTCACGAATAAGGCCTTCTTTTTTGAGAGATTCAAAGGTTTCGATTACCTCATCGACATTATCCTCCATTGTTCCACCGTGCAATTGGTACACATCAATATAATCTGTTTGTAGCCTTTTCAGAGATTGATGAACGGCCGATTGGATCCATTCCTTCGAAGCATCCCAATGCCATCCGTCGCCATCCTCGTTTAAGCGATTGCCAACCTTCGTAGCAAGTATGATATCTTGGCGTTTTTGGCGTAAAGCATTTCCAACGACTTCTTCATTTCTACCACGATCATATAAATCTGCTGTGTCGAAGTAATTAATCCCAGCATCTAGCGCGATATCGATAATTTTTTCTGCTGCTTTTAGGTCAGTAGGTAAAGACATACACCCTAATCCTATTTCTGATACTTGTATTGAACTTTTTCCAAGCTGTCTTTTTTCCAAGATTTATCACATCCTCTCTTACATGGTACAATGACTATAAGAATGTTTTCAACAGAGAGGGAGTTTAAAATGAAAAAATTTGAAGAAAAAACGCTAAAGACAGAAAAAATATACGATGGAAAAATCATTACACTTCAAGTGGACGATGTAGAGCTTCCAAATGGAAAGACAGGCAAGAGAGAAATCGTCAAACATCCGGGAGCAGTAGCTGTCATTGCGTTAACAAAGGAAAATAAGATTATCCTAGTAGAGCAATATAGAAAAGCGTTAGAGAAATCTATTGTTGAAATTCCAGCAGGAAAAATAGACAAAGGAGAGGCTCCCGAAGCAACCGCCCTACGAGAGCTTGAGGAAGAGACCGGCTATACCACTTCTAAGCTGGAATACGTACAGTCCTTTGCGACTTCTCCTGGCTTCGCAGATGAAATTATTCACCTCTATTTTGCCAAGGACATTGAAAAGGTAGAATCGCCACTCGAAATGGATGAGGATGAATTCGTAGAGCTGCTTCATGTTTCCATCGAGGAAATGGGAGAGCTAGTAAAAATCGGAGCAATCTACGATGCCAAAACAGCATTCGCCTATATATGGTTGAAGGATTATTTGGGTAATTAATTAAATTTCCCCAGAAAAATTTTTGTTTATAAAATTGGTAACGTAGCTTTCATATTATATAGGAGCAAAGGATGTGAATGGACGTTATGCTAATGTATATGATTCATTCACAAGTATAGCTACTCCTTCTTTAACTGATGGGGCATTAATCTAAGAAGGATTAATGCCTTTTTATATTGAATTCTTTATTGTAGAAACGGGACATTTTAGTTGAGGAAGAGCCCAAGGATTTTATAACTTCAGGAAACTTTTCTCGGCTTCCTCTAAGAGCAATAATATCATATTACTTATTCAATTATTTATTAAAAGGAGCATGATTCTAATTAAATCTAAAGCAGATTACCCATATATCTATCTACTTGTAGAACCAAATTTAGTTTTAGTTTATCGGATTGAAACACAACAATACTTAACAATTTTAGATTTTAGGGATGGAAGTAAGTTGGAGGCATTTGAAATAGAGGATGATGATTTCCAAGCATTTAACTTTAGGGAAGGACAAAAGGTAGAAGGGAAGAGTTTCTTTATACAACAGGAAGAGTTAGCCAAGTTGGTGGAGGAAATAAATAAACATATTCAAAAAATCCAGATGGGGAATCCATTAGGACCAGTTCATATTGTTACATCAGAATCTGCTGCGGGGTCATTAAGGGCAAGTCTTCCCAGGCCGAATACTGTAATAGGTTTACCTGATTCCTTTTCTTTTGGGCCATTGTGGAGGTTACATGAAAAAGCTGGCCAAAGTTATCGTGAAGAATGGCTATTTGAACATATTAACTACGAGTTAGAGGAATACGAATATGCTAATAAGTTTGCCAATACTTTACGTGAAATAGACGATATTCCAAATAAAGTTCCAATCTTTGTTTGGTATGGAAATAATCCTGATGAACAAACAGGTCTCCGTTTTTTCCTTTATTTGCTGCGAGATAGGACTAATGAAGTTTTTCTAATTAACTCGACTGTGGAGACGGAACATCTTTTCCATACGGGGCAATTGGAGTCTAAAATAATAAAACGAATCTTTGAGGGACATGAAGGGAGCAAGCCTGTAACAATCTATGAACGAAATCTACTATGTAAAGAATGGGAGGAATTATCCCGCACAAAAGAATTATTGCGAATTTGGAGCGAAGAAGAGATTAAGGAAGTGCCGGATCATTATTATGATCCGTTCATCTTGGAAACGATAGAAAAGCTTCACCACCAGCAAGAAACAAAAGATTACATCAAAACGGCGGAAGTGGTTGTAGAAATTTTCACTCAACTGAATTCTTATATAGATTTTTTCTTTATAGAATATCGGATAAGGGATTTAGTATATAGTGGTAAACTTGAATTAAAAGGAATCCCTAAATCGATGAGACACTATAGTATAAAAC
>CAKQHO010000117.1 GCA_934234185.1 uncultured Psychrobacillus sp.
TAAAGTAATTCAAAGATTTCGACAATATGGAAATATAGGATTGGCAAAGTATGAAAAAGAGCTCGAAAAGTTAAAAATAAATGGAAATTATTACCTTGATTCCGTTATATCTGAAAGAAAAAACCTACCTACGGAGCTTCAAAATATTTTAAGAGTTACTGAATCTCAAGGTCTTAATTTAGTGACGATAGATAATAGAAAAACCTTAGATTTTAAATTTAACAAAGACCAGGTATTTAACCCGCATGTTGAAAAAATGCTTTATCCATTAGGTAACTCTTATATGACATGGATGAGGGAATATCCTATCGATGAAAACCCGTTGTATTATACTTTTGAATATACAATGGAACCATTAGTTCATGTAGAAAAAATATTATCTTTAAAAGATAAGTACAATACCTATAGCTCTGACACCGTGGGAGAACAAGAGCTAACCTATAGAAGGATATTATACGACTTAATAAAAGGGGAGCAGGTCTTTGATTCAACTAGAACAGTAGATGAAAAATACCAGGATATGTGGTTGAAGGTAGTAAGTGAATATCCTGATTCTCTTGCTGCGTTTCTTATCAAACCAATGATAGTAGAGTTTACCGCTAGCGGATGGACAAAATCCTCTTCTTGGGAATCTTTTTCAAGAGATGATATTAAAAATAAACTGAAACAATTTATGACAGGCGAGCTTAATATGGAGGATAATGAGGCTATTTTAGTAGATGATGAATTCGTACAAAAAGTTCATGGCTTATTTAAATTGTATGCAGGTACAAAGGACCCGTCCTTATTAAAAAATGCTACACCAGAAGAAATTGTTGGATTGTTTTATTACTCAATAGAGTTAAAGGATCAGGAGACAGTCTATTCTCTATATAGTAAGGATTACGGTATACAAATACCAAAAGAAGAGTATATGGAAGGAAAACATATAGAGATAGAGGATATACGGAACGAATTTTCTTCTTTCCTTTCGAGGAAAATAAATGAGGACGAAACAGTTGTTATATTGACTCTTCAAGAGGAAGGCAATCTATTTAACGGAGAGAAAACAATTGGCTTTCAATTAATAAAAACAGAAAATGGATGGAGACCACCTTTTATGCCAACACAGTGAATTTTGCCCGTCTACTTTCTATTATGCTATAATTTAACATGACCAATACGTATATAAGAAAGTAGGAAAGGCAACATGTCAAACACATACAAGGTAGGAGATGTTATAACCGGTAAGGTAACAGGGATTCAACCATACGGAGCGTTCGTAAGCCTGGATGAAAGTACGCAAGGCTTAGTCCACATTTCAGAAATCACTTATGGCTATGTAAAAGAAGTAGGAGATTTTTTAATGGTGGGTCAAGAAGTGAAGGTGAAAATATTAGAGGTAGATGGAGAGGCCGGGAAAATTAGTCTTTCCATAAGAGAGCTCCAAGAAAAACCGCCAGCAAAAAAAGAAGAGAAGCCTCGAAAATCCCTACAAGCTCGAATTGACGAAAATGATGAGGAAGGCTTTAATACTTTAAAAGAAAAGCTGTCAGACTGGATTAAGCAATCCATCCGATAAGGAAGAGGATATTTATTGAGAGAAGCGATTCTACGGGATTCGCTTCTCTTTTTTTGTTCCATTTTAAATTTTAGTAGCAGGAATTTTTGTACCTAAGATACTGCGCAATTAGAAGTCTGTACCCGAATGTTGTTTTATTTTTCGTAAACGATATTGAAGGTTTTGTCTACTCATACCCAGTGCTTCAGCTGCTTTCGTAATATTGTTATCATGTTTATCCAGCGCCTTTTGTAAGTAATATGTTTCTGCTTCTCGCAAATACTCATCAAGTGGCAAAAGGTCTCTGCCTGCTGCTAAAATAAAATCCTCCGCTTTTTTAGATGAACTTCCTAAGTCTTGAATTTTTAATTTAAAATGTAAGGGTAGCATTTCAAACCGTAGAATAGTTTCCGTAGTAATCATGGAGCTGATCTCGTCAAGAAGCAGCTCAAGCTCTTTTAAATTTCCAGGCCAAGTATACGATAAAAAGGCATCCATTACGTCATCCTCCAACCGCTCTATCGAGGTGCCATAACGATTAAAATATCTATTAAAGTAATCCTTTATAAAAGGAAGGATATCCTCCGTACGTTCTCGTAGCGGCGGGACATTAATCGTAATAGTGGCAAAATAATAGTAAAGCTCCTTAATGAGCTTGCCGCTATTGATTAAATCAATCGGATCTTGTCCTATGCTTGCTATAAAAAGATGACTGTTTTCATTTTGCTTCAAAATTTGGTAAAGAGTATTTTGTAGCTCGATGGATAATAAGTCGATTCTTTCACAAAATATGGTGCAGTTAGTGACTTGTGATATTTCTTGCTGAAACTTTTGGACAAAGCGAAGATCGGCTCTGTGACAGTACAAGCTTAACAATTGCTCGTTTGGTGGAGTTAGCTGATGGTGGATGGCTTCGGCTATTAAATCCTTTCCGGTACCAGATTCCCCTATAAGTAAAATAGGCATTCGTATTTCGGAAGCTTTTAAAGATCTTGCTTTTACATCTTTCATTAGAGTGGATTCTGCCGTAATAGTAGAAAGGGTGATGGCTTCGTTATAACGTTTTAATGGTTGGAATAATAACTTCTCCATAGTGGTAATATCTCGTGAAAATTCGATAGCTCCTATTAGTTTGACTTCTTCAAAAATAGGAAAGGTATCATTAATAGTTGTTATTTCTTGTCCATTTCTATTCCAATACGTTTGTTTGACGCGAAGGATTGGCTCTTTTTGATGAAGAACCTTTAGGAGAGTACTTTCATGTTGCTCAAATTGAAATAATTCCAATATAGAACGGTCTTTTACGTCTATTGAATTTAGCCCTTCAATTTCTTTCATTTTGTCATTATATATAATGGTTTTACCGTTAATATCTACAGCATGAATGCCGACACCAACGTGTTCTACTGCAAATTGTAAAAAATGCTGTATGTTTTCTTCCATGCTTTTCATTGTTGTCACCTCGAAAAAAATATAAGAGTTAAGATATTTTACTTGAAAAACGCAACTATCTTTTGCATTATTATAAGTATAGACAGAATGAAAGTGCAAATTTTTTTTGCATTAAATTTAAAGGAGGATATTTCGTGATACCTTATAAACATGAAGCATTTACAGATTTCTCAAAAGAAGAAAACAGAGAAGCAATAAAAGATGGCTATAAAATAGTTGACTCTTACCTTGGTCAAGATTTCCCTCTTATCGTGGGTGGAGAAAGAATTACTACTGAAGACAAAATTGTTTCGTACAATCCTTCTAAAAAAACACAAGTGGTTGGCAAGGTTTCAAAGGCAACCAAGGATATTGCAGAAAAAGCATTAAAAATTGCTGATGAAACGTTTAATACTTGGAAAAAAGTGAAGCCGGAAATCCGTGCTGATGTTTTGTTTAAAGCTGCAACTATTATCCGTCGTCGTAAATTCGAATTTTCTGCGCTTTTATCAAGAGAAGCAGGGAAAACTTGGGTAGAAGCAGATGTAGAAGTTGCCGAGGGTATTGACTTCCTTGAATATTATGGACGTCAAATGCTTCGCTTAAAAGACGGTCAGCCAGTAGAAAGTCGTCCGGGTGAGTATAACCGTTACGAATATATTCCTTTAGGAGTAGCGGTAGTTATCTCTCCATGGAACTTCCCATTCGCAATAATGGCAGGAACAACTGTAGCAGCTATGGTAGCAGGGAATACCGTGTTATTAAAGCCAGCTTCCACAACTCCTGTTGTAGCTTATAAGTTTGTAGAAGTGTTAGAAGAGGCTGGTATGCCTGCTGGTGTTGTTAACTTCATTCCAGGAGCAGGTGGAGAAATTGGTGATTTCTTAGTTGAACATCCAAGAACTCGTTTAATCAGCTTTACTGGCTCTCGTGATGTAGGTTTAGGAATTGTTGAGAAATCAGCTAAGCTAGCTGAAAAACAAATCTGGATTAAACGTACAATTTTAGAAATGGGCGGTAAGGATACAGTTGTAGTTGATAAAGATGCTGATCTTGATTTAGCTGCACAAGCAATCGTACGTTCCGCTTTTGGCTTTAGTGGACAAAAATGTTCCGCTGGCTCCCGAGCAGTAATCGTGGAAGACGTATATGATGAAGTATTGAAACGTGTAGAAGAAGTAACAAACTCGTTATCAGTTGGTATCCCTGATTACGATGAGCACTATGTAGGTCCTGTAATTGATGGAACTGCGTTTAAAAAAATTATGAATTATATTGAGGTTGGTAAAGGCGAAGGTCGTCTACTCACTGGTGGAACAGGCGATGATTCAGAAGGCTACTTCATTCAGCCAACTGTCATTGCAGATGTGTCTCCAACTGCACGTATTATGCAAGAGGAGATCTTTGGTCCAGTACTTGGTATTGCAAAAGCAAAAGATTTTGATGAGGCACTTGCGATTGCGAATAATACTGAATACGGTTTAACTGGAGCAGTTATTTCTAATAACCGTATGAACCTTGAAAAAGCTCGTGAAGACTTCCATGTAGGCAACCTATACTTCAACCGTGGATGTACTGGTGCGATTGTTGGATACCAACCATTTGGTGGATTTAATATGTCTGGTACAGATTCAAAAGCTGGTGGACCAGATTATATCCAACTTCATATGCAAGCAAAAACTACTTCTGAAATGTTTTAAATAATCATAAATAGGCAGGCACATTTTTGAGGTGTCCTGCCTGTTTCTTTATAGGGGGAATGTAAAATGACAGTTACTAATAAAGCGATTGAGCTGACTGAAAAATTTGGTGCAAATAATTATCATCCACTTCCGATTGTTATTTCGGAAGCGGAAGGTGTTTGGGTAAAGGATCCAGAGGGAAATAGATTTATGGATATGCTCTCTGCGTATTCCGCCGTTAACCAAGGGCATCGTCATCCTAAAATCATTCAAGCTTTAAAGGATCAAGCTGACAAAGTGACTTTAACTTCACGAGCTTTTCACAATGATCAATTAGGTCCATGGTATGAAAAGGTGAGTTCGCTTACTGGGAAAGAAATGGTTCTTCCAATGAATACTGGAGCTGAGGCAGTGGAAACGGCATTTAAAGCGGCTCGAAGATGGGCATATGATGTGAAAGGTGTGCCAGACAACCAAGCGGAAGTTATTGCTTGTATAGGAAATTTTCATGGTCGTACGATGGGAGCGGTATCTTTATCCTCTGACCCAGAATATAAAAGAGGCTTCGGTCCGATGCTTCCAGGTATTAAATTAATTCCATATGGAGATTTAGAAGCTTTAAAAGAAGCTATTACTCCTAACACTGCAGCTTTTCTAATAGAACCAATTCAAGGGGAAGCGGGTATCATTATTCCTGCGGAAGGATTTATGAAAGCGGCATTAGATTTATGCCGAGAAAATAATGTGCTCTTTATTGCAGATGAAATTCAAGCTGGTTTAGGTCGTACAGGGAAAATGTTTGCTTGTGAGTGGGAGAATGTGGACCCTGACATGTATATCCTTGGAAAAGCACTAGGTGGAGGAGTGTTCCCAATTTCTTGTATAGTGGCTAACAAAGATGTTTTAGGTGTATTTAATCCGGGTTCACACGGCTCTACCTTTGGAGGAAATCCAATGGCTTGCGCAGTATCCATTGCTGCATTAGATGTGTTGGTAGAGGAAGAGCTTCCGAAAAAATCACTAGAGCTAGGTAATTACTTCATGAGTGCACTGAAAGAAATACAGCATCCATCTATTAAAGAAGTAAGAGGAAGAGGATTGTTTATTGGAATGGAGCTTACGGAAGAAGCTAGACCATACTGTGAAGCATTAAAAGATCTAGGTTTATTGTGTAAGGAAACGCATGATACCGTTATTCGATTTGCTCCTCCATTAATAATCTCTAAAGAAGAATTAGATTGGGCAATCGATAAAATTAAAAAAGTATTCTCTAATTAATAATTCTTAGACAAATTGTAATTGACTTATGATACAATGAGTGCGAAGAAATAATTATGAATTAAAGAGGCGAAATAATCATATGGCTGAAAATTTAAACCTGTTCACTTCAACGCAGGCAGTAATTAAGGAAGCTTTGCAAAAACTTGGTTATGATGAAGCGATGTATGAATTACTTAAAGAACCCATTAGAATGATGGAAGTAAGAATCCCAGTAAGAATGGATGATAACACAGTAAAGGTATACACTGGTTATCGAGCTCAGCATAATGATGCAGTAGGTCCAACTAAAGGTGGAGTTCGTTTTCATCCTGGTGTAACAGACGAAGAAGTTAAAGCGCTTTCTATGTGGATGACACTTAAATGCGGAATTGTAG
The DNA here is from genome assembly GCA_934234185.1 of uncultured Psychrobacillus sp. Classification (GTDB taxonomy): domain Bacteria; phylum Bacillota; class Bacilli; order Bacillales_A; family Planococcaceae; genus Psychrobacillus. The sequence goes on from CAKQHO010000117.1 coordinate 6,309, forward strand.
ATTTACCTTATGGTGGGGGTAAAGGTGGAGTTACCTGTGACCCTCGTGAAATGTCTATGGGAGAAATTGAACGATTAAGTCGTGGTTATGTACGAGCAATCGGTCAAATCGTTGGACCAACAAAAGATATCCCTGCTCCAGATGTTTTCACAAATGCTCAAATTATGGCATGGATGATGGATGAATACAGCCGTATGGACCAATTCAATTCTCCAGGGTTTATTACTGGTAAGCCATTAGTACTTGGTGGTTCACAGGGGCGAGATCGTGCAACTGCTCAAGGGGTAACTATTGTTATTAATGAAGCTGCTAAAAAACGTGGAATTGATATGATTGGTGCTAGAGTTGTTATTCAAGGCTTTGGTAATGCAGGAAGCTTCTTGGCTAAGTTTTTAAGTGACCAAGGTGCCAAAGTAATTGGTATTTCTGATGCCTATGGCGCGTTGCATGACCCTAATGGTTTAGATATTGACTATTTATTAGATCGTCGTGATAGTTTTGGAACGGTAACTACTTTATTTGAAAACACAATTACAAATGAAGAATTGTTAGAGTTAGAATGTGATATTCTTGTACCAGCTGCTATTGAGAATCAGATTACTTCTGACAATGCGCATAATATTAAAGCGCAAATCGTGGTAGAAGCAGCCAATGGTCCTACTACCTCAGAAGCTACGAGAATTTTATATGAACGTGGTATCTTACTAGTTCCTGATGTATTAGCGAGTGCTGGTGGTGTGACAGTATCTTATTTTGAATGGGTACAAAACAATCAAGGTTATTACTGGACAGAAGAAGAAGTAAATGAAAAGCTTTTGAAAAAGATGGTAGATGCCTTTGAAAATATATACGAAGTAGCATCAACGCGTAACATTAATATGCGTCTTGCTGCATATATGGTTGGTGTACGAAGAACAGCAGAAGCATCACGCTTCCGAGGTTGGGTATAACCAAAGTTGAACCGCTTGTATTTAACAGGCGGTTTTTATTATGATGATATATATAATGAAAGGGAGGAATTAAGCTTGAATTCATTTGCATTTTATAACCCGGTAAAATTAATCTTCGGAAAAGGTCAGCTTGAAAAGCTTCCCCAAGAGCTTTCGGTTTTTGGAAAGAAAGTGCTAGTTGTTTATGGCGGAGGAAGTATTAAAAAGAATGGGCTTTATGATCAAGTAATAACTTTATTAAATAGTGCAAACATGGAGATATTCGAATTGTCGGGTGTAGAACCAAACCCACGACTTTCTACAGCTGCACGCGGAGCGGAGATATGTAAAAGAGAAAATATAGATGTCGTTCTTGCAGTAGGAGGAGGTTCTGTAATAGATTGTACAAAGTTAATAGTGGCTGCAGCTAAATATGATGGCGATCCGTGGGATTTAGTAACTCGTAAGGCGCCAGTCAAAGAAGTGCTACCCTTTGGAACAGTTCTTACTTTAGCAGCTACGGGCTCTGAGATGAATTCTGGTTCAGTCATAACTAATGAAGTAACTCTAGAAAAGTATGGATGGGGGAGTCCACTAACCTTTCCTAAGTTTTCTATCCTAGATCCAGAAAATACATATACTGTTCCTTTAGATCAAACAGTATACGGAATTGTGGATATGATGTCTCATATGTTCGAGCAATATTATAATAACGGTTCGAACACACCTCTTCAGGATGAAATGATAGAAGGTGCACTAAGAACAGTCATTGACACAGCACCTAAGCTTGTAAAGGACTTACACAATTACGAGCTTCGTGAAACAATTCTTTTTGCTGGAACTTGGGGATTAAATGGGTTCTTGCAGATGGGGTATAACGGAGACTGGGCGAGTCATAATATTGAACATGCAGTTTCAGCAGTATATGACATTCCTCATGCAGGTGGTTTAGCAATTATTTTCCCACGTTGGATGAGATATAATGTACACGTTAATCCAGCGAGGTTTGCTAAGTTAGCAACAAAGGTATTTAAAGTTGATCCGACAGGTAAAACCCTTGAACAGATTGCCGAAGAGGGAATTGATCGTTTAGCAGAGTTTTGGGCTTCATTAGGAGCACCTACAAATCTTTCTGATTATCAAATAGATAATTCTCAGCTAGATTTAATGGTAGAAAAAGCGATGGCAAGAGGGGAATACGGCAATTTTAACAAGCTGAATGCAGAAGATACAAAAGCAATATTAACAGCATGCTTATAAATAACAAAACCGGATGGTAGCATTAAGCTACTTACCGGTTTTAATTTTTTTATTTTCTAAGCAGGCTTAAAGGGTTTTACGATTTTGAAAGGAGGAGACTTGATATGGTCATCCTTCGTTTTTGGTTTTTAATATAGTTTTCGAATCCTTATGATGCTTCCAAGTTCTAATTCCATCATCTTCATCAAATGAGATAGTTACATCTGTAACACCTGGTTGATTCAAAATCATTTCTTTTAATACATCATGAATATCATCTACCTTATCAAAAGTAAGTGTTTTATCTATCTCTACTCTAAGGTTTACATGTAAGAATTCGCCTTCCTTAATAACCTCCAACTCTTGAATGTCCTTTACATCTCGTACATCGGATATAATATGAGATATATGCACAAGCATCTGTTCATCCGTTTCTCCAAGAACTCCTCGGGCATTATCGAGAAATACCTTACCTACCACATAAAACATCATAAGACCGATAGCTATTGAAGCAATTCCTTCTGCTTGTAAGAAGCCTGTAAAGTGAGAGATTAACACAGCAACGAAAGCTAGAACTCCTCCAGAGGTTGCAACTAAATCCTCCATAAATACTAGCTTGGTTGCTGGTTTAGCTCTCTTTAAATGGGCGAAGCTTGTAGTTATAGGAGATAGCAAGGTCCCTTTTATCCCAACTTCGTGTAGTATTTCCTTTCCTGCTTTATATAGCACTGCTGCTTCTAGTATAATAGCTATCCCCAGTACAATAAGAGTAATTGCAACACCCTCTGATTCAGTGGGATGTTGAATATGATGCCAGCCTTCTTTGATTGTTTCATAAGATAGTATTCCAACTAGTATTACAGCACCTAAACAAACTAAGTTAACTAAACGCCCGAATCCATTCGGAAACTTAGGGGTAGGAGCCTTCTTAGAAAGTGCTGATCCGATAAAGACAAAAAATTGGTTTGCTGCGTCACCAATCGAGTGCATCATTTCAGCGAACATTGCTACATTGCCTGTAACAAAAAAAGCTCCACCCTTTAATAATGCGATGATTGTGTTGACTACTGCAGCGATTAATGAAGGTTTATTTCCACCTCTTAATAGTTTTAATATTTCACCCATACAATTTTCTCCTCACTTAATTAGATTGATTCAAGCTCCGCTGTTTCTACAAAATCCAGTTCAATAATGGATTGATAAAATTCTACTGTATTCTTTTTGGTAAGTATAGATAAACGTAGTTGAATTTCATGCTTAATTTCGTTGTTTTCCATTCTTATATCCTTAATTCGTATGCTATCAATATAAAAACGATTTTTTAGTAGGTAATCATGAAGTTTATCTATATCCTTTTTGCAAGGAACTACTACTCTTAAGGCTAGTTCTTTAGAGCGTAGCCTTTTGGGACCGAACTTTGTAAGGAGTGGGGGGATAAGTTCTATTCCAATTAGTACTATTAACACTGAAACTGTTGCTTCAAGATAAAAGCCTGCACCTACAGCAATCCCTATCCCACCTGCGCCCCATATCATTGCAGCAGTAGTTAAACCGCTAATGCTATCATTTCCTTTTCTTAGGATTACTCCAGCTCCTAGAAAACCAATCCCACTTACAATTTGAGCTGCTAGGCGAAGCGGATCCATGGTAATATTAACTCCTAATTGTCCTTGATGTGCTTTATAGGCTGATTCTATGGATATGTATGTTAATAAGCAGCTAAATGTTGCGATTACTACACTAGTTTTCAATCCAACAGGCTTCTTTTTAAGTTCCCTTTCTATACCAATTATTAAACTTAAAAAAGCTGCGAAACCAAGCTTAAAGATTACTTCTTGTTGTGCGCTTAAGTTATATATCCAATCCAAAAGGAATTCTCCCTTCTAACATGATAATTCACCATATGTGTATTTTTTATTCTTATACTCTCTCATACCCGTTTTTTAAAATTTAAGTATAGTGGCAGTCCTATTTATTAGTTAGAATAATATTCATCTAATTAAGAGATTATCGAGCAATACAGGGTTTAAGAGAGCAAATGGCACGGAATAAGCGACTATTAAACTAATAAATTTAAGTTTTTTTAAAAAAGGTATTGCATTTTGTGTTTAGAAGGAGTATATTAATACTTGTCCTTCGGAACGAGCGATAAAAACTTAAAAAAAAGAGTTTTAAAAAAAGCTTGACTTAATATCCGAAAGAAGTTATACTAATAAAGTTGCTGAAACACAACGCAACGAAATGAACATTGAAAACTGAACATGCAAAACGTCAAGAAATATAGCGATCAACTTGCTTCGGCGGTTGATCGTGAAGAAACAAAATGACATCATTTAATGATGATGCCAGCAAAATTTATGAGCTATCAATGCTTATTCATTTTAAGAGACTTCTCGCGAGAGAGGATAACTTTTATGGAGAGTTTGATCCTGGCTCAGGACGAACGCTGGCGGCGTGCCTAATACATGCAAGTCGAGCGGATGA
>CAKQHO010000118.1 GCA_934234185.1 uncultured Psychrobacillus sp.
GAGGGGCATGGCGGAATCCTAATTACAACTTTCTCCGGAGTTTTTACAACTTTAGTGGTCATTTTTACAACTAAATGTCTCGTTTTTACAACTTTCTCTTCGTGAGGGGCATGGCGGAATCCTAATTACAACTTTCCCCGGAGTTTTTACAACTTTAGTAGTCATTTTTACAACTAAACACCTCGTTTTTACAACTTTCTCTTCGTGAGGGGCATGGCGGAATCCTTTTTACAACTTTCTCCGGAGTTTTTACAACTTTAGTAGTCATTTTTACAACTAAAAGCTTCGTTTTTACAACTTTCTCTTCGTGAGGGGCATGGCGGAATCCTAATTACAACTTTCTCCGGAGTTTTTACAACTTTAGTGGTCATTTTTACAACTAAATGCTTCGTTTTTACAACTTTTTCTTCGTGAGGGGCATGGCGGAATCATATTTACAACTTTCTCCGGAGCTTTGGTGCATGATGCATCCCATCTATTTACAGAATCTTAAATAATTTCTCAGACTATTCAATACCTACTTAAAAAGTTTACAAAACCTTTACATGGAATTAATAGCAGATTAACTAATGCGCTTTATGATGGGGATAGATTGAAAGAAAATACGTTTTTCGGAGGTTCTCATGTTCTTAAAGAAATTTAGTCTTGGGCTTGTATTGCCTGTTGCTATGCTCCTGGCAGGCTGTGTTACTAGTGACAGCAGCTTCTCTCGTGGCGGTGACAGCACAATCTCCATTTCAGGGTCCACATCAGTAGGGCCGTTAGCAGAAAAACTGGCAATGAAATATGAAGAAATTGATTCAGTGAACATAGAAGTCAATCAGATTGGCTCGTCGGCAGGGATCACCAATGTGATAAACGGAGTATCTGAGATAGGGATGAGCTCTCGTGATTTGAAGGATGAAGAGGCAGCAGAGCTGGAGGAGGTCATTATTGCCTATGACGGAATTGTGGTAGTGACACATCCAACAAACCCGGTGGACAATCTTACGATGGAGCAGGTGAAACAAATCTTTACCGGTGAGGTAACGAACTGGAAGGAGCTTGGAGGAGACGACTTAGAAATTGTTGTTGTTTCTCGAGAGGATGGATCTGGTTCACGAGATGCGTTTCAGGAAATTGTAGGATATTCCTCTGGTGAGTTAATCCGAAACGCAATTGTAGCAAGCGGTAATGGAAATATTAAAACAACGGTGGCGATGAATAAGCATGCGATTGGTTTTATTTCCTTTGAATATATAGATGAAAAAATTCGCCCGTTAATGATTAACGGTGTAGAGCCTACAGCAAGAAATGTGTTGGACCAGCAATATAGTCTTTCTAGACCGTTCCTTTTTGTTTATAAGGATGGACAGCTATCGACAAAGGGTCAAGAGTTTATTGACTTTATCTTAAGTGAGGATGGACAAGCAATTGTTGCGGAAACAGGTGCCATCCCAGTGCGTGAATAGGAGGAAATGTCATGACGACTACCCCAAATTTTGAACAACAAACGGTGGAAATAAAGAAAGCAAATAGGCGTAAATATTTTTTAGAAGGCTTATCTGCAAAGATTTTTCTCGGATGTGCTCTCCTATCAGTAGTGAGCCTGGCTTTAATTGTTGGCTTCGTCTTTTATAAGGGCTCGTATCCATTTATCGCAGAAGGCTATAGCTTCTTTGATTTTATATTTGGAACAGAGTGGATACCTAGTGAAAATAAATTCGGGATTTTCCCGATGATTGTGGCTTCGCTACTTGCAACACTAGGAGCACTCATCATAGGTGTGCCAATTGGATTATTTACAGCAATTTTCTTAGCAGAAATCGCACCAAAGAGATTAGCGAAGATTATTTCTCCGGCTATTCAGCTCCTTGCTGGGATACCCTCTGTTTTATACGGGGTTTTCGGATTAGCGATTATCGTGCCGTTTCTCCAAAATAACTTAGGGCTAGCCAGAGGTCAAAGCTTGTTAGCGGTCATTATCGTGCTAGCGATTATGATGCTGCCGACGATTGTGACAGTTGCCGAAACCTCCATTAGAGCTGTACCTAAAACGTATCGGGAGGGCTCCCTTGCACTAGGTGCTTCTCAAATCGAGACAATTTTTAAAGTGGTAGTCCCCGCTGCTAAATCTGGAATCATGGCAGCAATCGTGCTTGGACTCGGTCGTGCCATTGGGGAGACGATGGCAGTTATCCTCGTTGCTGGAAATAGCTTAATCATCCCAACTAGTCTGACAGATAGTGTTCGTCCATTGACGACAAATATTGCACTTGAGATGGGATATGCATTCGGTACCCACCAGGAGATGCTATTTGCAACAGGTATCGTGTTATTTTCGTTTATTTTACTATTAAATTTTGTGCTAGCTAAAATCACATCTAGAGGTGCCAACTAATGAGAAAAGCAAAAGACAATTTGTTTCGTGGATTACTCTGGGGCGCAGCCTTTATATCAGTAGCAGTGCTAGTCGTTATTGTTGGCTATATCTTTTTTAAAGGTTTCCGATTGATTAACTTTGAGTTCATATTTGGGGACTATTCTCCGTCCGGTGGTGGAGGAATTTGGCCGATGATCGTGACCACGATATACACCATACTGATTTCATTGGCTATCGCAACTCCTATCGGTATTTTGGCTGCTGTGTATTTACAGGAATATGCGAAGCAAGGCAGGCTCGTAAAGATGATTCGCTATGCGACGGAAAGCTTGACTGGAATTCCTTCTATTATATATGGACTATTTGGAGCGGTATTCTTTGTGGCAACCTTAAAGCTTGGAATGTCCATTATTGCAGCGTCCCTTACATTAACAATTATTGTCCTCCCGGTTGTCATCCGTACGACGGAGGAGGCTTTAAAGACTGTACCAGCTACTTACCGAGAAGGATCACTTGCACTGGGAACAACAAAGCTGCAAACCTTGTATAAGGTGATTTTGCCGAGTGCCATGCCTGGTATTTTGTCTGGAATCATCCTTTCCATCGGGCGAATTGTCGGTGAATCTGCAGCAATTTTCTTAACAGCTGGAACGGTTGCTGCGATGCCAGAAAGTATCTTTTCATCAGCGAGAACTTTAACTGTTCACTCTTACCTTGTTACGCAGGAAACTGGTGACATCGAGCTGGCAGCGGCTATTGGAATTGTTTTAATCATTATTATCTTAATGCTAAATGTAACTGCTACCTTTATTTCAAAGAAATTAAATAAGGCTGACTACTAATTGGAGGAAACGAATATGACAACGATACTTGAAAGGGTTGAACCAATGACATTTGCAACGAGTGCAAAAACAAATCAGCAGGTAAAAATTCATGTATCCGACCTAAATTTGTTCTACGGAGAAAAGCAAGCACTATTTGGAGTTTCTCTTGCAATAAAAGAAAAAGAGGTAACAGCTCTCATCGGTCCCTCTGGATGTGGCAAGTCAACCTTCTTACGCACATTAAATCGTATGAATGATTTAATTGATGGTGTCAAAATAGCAGGAAAAATAGTGATAGACGATGAAGATATATACGCGAGTCAGGATGTTATTAAGCTTCGTACAAAGGTGGGAATGGTATTCCAAAAACCGAATCTCTTTCCGATGAGTATTTATGATAATGTCGCATATGGTCCACGAATGCAGGGAGTCAAAAGCAAAAAGACGCTAAATGAAATCGTAGAGGAAAGTCTTCGCGGTGCTGCAATTTGGGACGAGGTGAAGGATCGTTTGAAATCCTCGGCACTTGGACTTTCAGGTGGTCAACAGCAGCGAGTTTGTATTGCTCGTGCAATAGCGATGAAGCCTGATGTTATTTTAATGGATGAACCGACGTCAGCATTGGACCCAATCTCCACTTTAAAGGTAGAGGAGCTGATTGCTCAGATGAAAAAGGATTATACGATAGTAATCGTAACGCATAATATGCAGCAAGCAGCTAGAATCTCTGATAAAACAGCATTCTTTTTAAATGGAGAAATCGTGGAATATGATCAAACAAATGTGATTTTCTCCACGCCAGGGGACTCAAGAACAGAGGATTATGTCACAGGTAGATTTGGATAATCGGGGGGAAGAGAAATGATCCGGGAAAACTTTGAAAAAAATATGCAGGAGTTAGAGGACAAATTAGGGGAAATGGTTCGGCTGACAAATGAAGTAATGGAGCAGGCCTATCAAGCTTTAAAGGTGCAGGATGTCGATGGGGCTATAAAGGTAATTGAAAAGGACAATGCGATTGATGAGCTGGAAAAGGAAATTAACCAAATGGCTATTTGGTTAATGGCAAAGGAGCAGCCAGTTGCAAGAGATTTAAGAAGAATTATTGGGGTAGTAAAAATCTCTAGTGATATCGAGCGTATTGCTGATTTCGCGAATAATATCGCGAAGTCCACCATCATTATTGGAGAAAGACCTAGTCTATTACATCTAACAGAGCTAGAGCCAATGAAGGATGTTTCCTTGATGATGCTTGAAAAAGCACTTCAATCCTTTGTCGAGGAAAATATTGTGCTAGCAAAAGAGGTCGGTGACTTAGATGACCAGGTAGATGCTAGGAGTCGAGAAAATTATGCTAGATTAACCAGTTATTTAAGTGAGCATCCTGAAGAAACGAATCAGCTGGTTCAACTGCTATTCATCAACCGTTATCTTGAGCGTACGGCAGATCATATCACCAATGTTGCGGAAAGTGCAGCATACCTTATTAAAGGGAAAATATATGACTTGAATCATTAAAGAGTATATGGAGACCAAACAGATAATGTTTTGGTCTTTTTTGTATAAAAATTTTAATAGAAAAAAACGCTTGGAAAATCCAAACGTTTTCATCTACTATTATTCTTTATTTTACATTTGAAATAAACTCAAACGTTTTCGTATTATTTTTCACTGTATATTTCACATAGCTATTGCTCGTTGTCCATAATCCGTTAAATTTGAATTGAATAGAGATGCCAAAGTTAGCGCCTGGAGAAAGGACAGTTTCAATTTGGTTTTCTTCTAGCGAAGCCTTTGTGTAAGTAGAGCGTTTGGTTTCCCCTTCATAAACCTCCACCTTTTCAATCGTCAATGTATCGTCGCTTAAGTTATAAAAATTGGTGCTTAGCGTGTTAATAACATTATTAAATATAACGGAGCCGTAGGAACGTGTATAAACAGATGGAATATACAGGTCAACTAGTTTTGCTTCCGCTGACTCTAGTTGCTCTACACCTTGAATAACCGCGTTAGGGTCAAGTGCTAAAGCATCCTTAACCAGATCTCTAGCCAACTCTACCTTTAAACGGTCATTGCTAGTAAGTTCCTCTAAAGCTGGTAGGGAAGCAATTTGACTTTCGGCCGCCTCTATCGCTGCTACCAATTTCGCTGCAAATAGTATTGGCTCAAGGGCATGCTCTAATTGCAGAAGATTATCATATCCATTGATCGTAGCATTAGCATCTAATAAAAAGACTTCATTGGCTAACTTGCGAGCAGCTTCCACCTTTAAAGCATCTTCAGATGTAAGAGCTTCTACAGAAGGAAGCACAGCGATTGCATCCTCCGCTGCTTTTACTGCAGGTGTCAGCAAATCTTCCTCCAAAATGATTATCGTAATAGATAAATCTTCTGCTTTATTACCATCTAAATCAGTTGCGCTGTAAATTACCTGGTAGGTACCAGGCTGAGTGGAGCTTATCTCACTAACTAAATTTCCATTCTTTTTAATGGTTTGCAAAACAGTGACATTATCATCTTTATCATCTACTGCTACAACTTTAGGTAAAGAAATAGGTGATCCATAGGCAACCTGAAATTTAGTCGAACCCTCATAGTGGAAAACAGGTGCTTTCTTGTTCCGCTCTTGGATATGAACAATTGCATCAACTGTGAGCTCTGTTCCTTCAACCAAACCGGTCACTGTGTAAGAGCCTGGTTGTGTTATGTTTCCTATATTCCACTTAACAGACTTCTCTGCTTTTTGGCCATTTCTAAGAATCGCGGTTACTTTCTCAGGTAGCACAATTTCTGTACCTTCTGTAAAATTCATTGCTTCTACCTTTGCAATAGATATAACCTCTACTTGGCTGCTTCTATATGCCCGCATCATGAAGGAAGCAATTTGTGCACGAGTCGTGTACTCAGTTGGGCGGAATTCCGTTACAGACGTAATACCGTTTTCTGAAAGGATATTAATAGCATCTCGATAGGAATACCATGCTTTGTCATTGTCCTTTACAGTAGATAGATCACCAGGCAAATCCTTTAATTCAAACGCATTTACAAGTACCTTTGCCATTTGTTGACGAGTAATGTAGCTTTTAGGTGTAAGCATATTGCTTTCATTTCCATCAAAGACTCCCGCTTTTCTTACTACAAGGGATAGCTTGTATAGCTCTTGATCTGATGAAGTAGAGGGGACATCGGTAAATGGCTTTGTGCCAGAAACATCATATGTATCCAGTGTACTGCCTGTCGATTGAAGGACATATTTCCCTAACATCTTTACTACATGTCCTCTTGTTAGCTGAGCTGAAGGCTTAAAAGTTCCATCCTGAAAGCCTGAAATAAAACCTAGCTCTCTTGCTTCCATAATGTTTTCGAAGTGAGAATTCGAGGGAGAGACGTCTAGGAAACCTGTATGCTCAGCAGCAAACACTATGCTACTGCTGTTGGAAACAAGAGGGGAAGATGCCAATAGGATGGCGCTAAGAGACGCTACTATTGAATAACGACGTAATTTTTTTAAGTGGCGCATGAAACCAAAACCTCCGTTTTAAACTGATTCTACTTATCTAGTATAGGCAGTCGAGAACGGAGAGTATATAAGTATAAATTGGTAAAAAAGGTTTTAAGATAGAAGTTTAAATACATTAATTCAATAATATTCCATCTTAGTGTGGGTATTTAGCGGAAGCAATTATTCAGTTACTTTTACACATTTTGCAATATTTACTTAGTAGGATAGTGATATTTTTCATTATTTAAAAGGGATTGAGAAAATGATGTCGAATGGTGGAAGGTGGCTTTATCCGGCTAAATTGGAGGAGATAGAATGATTGAGCTTCAAGACGTTAAAAAATATTACCGGTCCGGAAGTGGCAAGAGCGAGATCCTTCGTGGCATAAATTTGCGAGTGGAGACTGGAGAGTATGTAGCAATCATGGGAAAATCGGGATCAGGAAAAAGTACAATGTTAAATTTGCTTGGAACACTTGATCAATTAGATAAAGGCACATATGAGCTTGCAGGAAATCCGATACATAAAATGAGTAAGTATCGTCGAACTAGACTGCGTAATGAAGAAATTGGATTCGTTTTTCAGCATTTCCAGCTAATACCTAACCTGTCTGTTTATCAAAATGTGCTGCTTCCACTAACTTATGGACGAAAGCGGTTGAAGAATAAAAAAGCAAGAGTGCTAGCATTGTTGGATGAGATGGGTTTATTGGACAAGCAAAAGCAAAAGCCGGAGCAGCTATCGGGTGGAGAAAAGCAACGAGTCGCAATTGCTAGAGCTTTAGTAAATGAACCAAGTCTAATTTTGGCAGATGAGCCGACCGGTAGCTTAGATGAGGAAACGACTGAGTCTATTTTACAGCTCTTCGACCGCGTTCACGAGCAAGGGACCACCATTATTCTTATCACACATGATGTTGAGGTGGCTGAGCGCGCTGACCGAATACTTCATTTAAAGAATGGGGTGATTCAATGAAGGTATGGACGGCGTTAAAGCTCGCTACCTTTGGGCTATGGTCTAACAGGCTTCGTGTCCTATCTGCGATGATGGGTATTGTCATTGGAATGTTTGCTGTCATTGTCCTGACCGCAATCGCAATAGGGGTAAAGGATACACTGATGAAGCAGATGGGGAACTTGGGTGCTGAGCAGATCTTGGTTATCCCTGGCAGACTGCTAGATACAGCAAATGGCCAAAAGGATTTGCTCAGTGGCTTAACAAGCGTGCCTAGTACACTGACCTATGAAGATGCAGAGGCAGTAGCTGCTGTGCCAAACGTAAAATCAGTTACTCCTCAGCTTGAGACAATCAATTGGATTCAATATGACGAAAAGAAAATTCAATCCTCCTTAGTAGGAACGACGAATCTATATGGGAAAATTCAACATGCTGAGCTAGCAGAAGGACGTTTTTTCTCGGAGGAAGAGCAGGACGCTAAAGCCAAAGTAGTAGTGCTTGGAAATAATATTCAAGAGGCATTACTGGGAATAACGGATGTTCCTAAGGGCGACGAGGAACCCAAAACAGAATCCAAGGAGGTACCCTTCTGGGAGAAGCTGCTTCAGAAGCTACTAGGGGAAAATGCATCTGCTGCCGAAACAATCATTGGCAAGAAGGTACTAATTAACGAGGAGGAGTATGAGGTAATCGGGGTGCTGGCTCCCAATGCATCTCTTGGGTCAAGTACAGACAATAATGCTATTATCCCTATCGGTACGGCACTTGAGGTAACAGACATGAAGAACCTGACAAAAATGGTAGTGGAGGCAACGAGTGTTGATGTAATAGACGAGGTAGATGCAGCCGTTTTTAGTGCAGTGAAGGAAAATCATTCTGAAATTGATTTTAGTGTAATCAAACAAGATCAAATGCTTGGTGCGCTTGGAAAAGTAACCTCTATTTTGCAGGTAATGCTTTTGGGTATTACAGCAACTGCATTATTTATTAGTGGGAGTGGAATCATGAATGTTATGGTCATGTCTGTTCGCGAAAGAACACGAGAAATAGGAATACGAAAAGCGTTAGGCGCGACTACTTTTGAAATTATGCTACAGTTCTTCTTTGAAACATTTTTACTCTGTATCATAGGAGGAGCGGTAGGAATTGGTCTAGGCTATGGATTTATTGAGCTATGGAATAGTAATATAGAGCTCTTCTCCCTAGTATTGCCACTGTGGGCAGTTAAGCTGACACTGTATACATCCATAGGAATAGGTGCACTTTTTGGAATATACCCAGCACTTAAGGCGGCTAGGATGAACCCAAGTAAGGCCCTAAGGTTTGAGTAAGGATAACACTCGAGGTCATGTGCCTCGGGTGTTTTTTAAGTGCGCCCGGCATGCGCATGAACTATAGGGTGCAAGTCCCGAGCCCCGAAGACAGAAGTAGAGGTTAGCCAAGAGCAAGGGTGTCCGTGGCGACGCGGAATCTGAAGGAAGCTGGCGGCAAAACACCGGTCCGAGGAACACGAATCTCATATAAGGCTGGATATGATTGAGTGAGTTTGCTTAACAAAACAAAGCTCCTTCTGTCGAAGGTCATATCCAGTAAATGAGGCGGATAGATGGTGTGAAAGTGCATGCGCTTACCCGGGGAGGTCTGACAGAAACGTGAAGTACCCTTCATAACCTACTTGGTGACAAGTAGCTGAACTGTCAGAAGTCAGCAGAGGTCATAGTACAAGGAAGTCTAGAATTACTTGGAAGGACTGAACAATTAAGAGAGAATAGCCCTTGGCTTTCCAACTTGGATGTATGAACACAGAAAACGGAAGAAACCTCACGCTTAGAAAGTAGTGGTGAATCCCACGAGGGTATTTGCGAAGGGTATAGTCCGGTTGGGCAAAAGAAGAACAGCTATTCACGGAAAGGAACGAAATGGTGATGTTGAATCAAATTTTGGAACGGCAAAACATGATACAAGCATTAAAGCGAGTTGAAGCGAATAAAGGTAGCCATGGAGTAGACATGATGCCCGTACAAACCTTACGACAGCACATCCTCGAAAATTGGGATACCATTAAATCGAAGATTTTGGATGGAACCTATGAACCGCAACCAGTACGTCGAGTCGAAATCCCGAAACCAGATGGTGGCGTGCGCTTATTAGGGATTCCAACCGTAACAGACCGTTTGATTCAACAAGCTATCTCGCAGATTTTATCAAAGGAATATGACCAAACATTCTCGGATCATAGTTATGGGTTTCGTCCTAATCGAAGCGCTCATGACGCTATTCGAAAAGCGAAAGGCTATCTAAAAGAGGGATACCGATGGGTTATCGATATGGACTTAGAGAAATTCTTTGACAAGGTCAATCATGACCGTTTAATGGCAACATTAGCGAAACGAATTTCAGATAAACCATTATTAAAACTTATCCGTAAATATCTCCAAGCCGGTGTCATGATAAATGGAGTGGTTTCGAGCACTGAACAAGGAACACCACAAGGTGGTCCTTTAAGTCCGTTACTATCAAACATTGTGTTAGATGAACTCGATAAAGAGTTAGAGAAACGTGGACATAAATTCGTTCGATACGCAGATGATTGCAATATTTATGTAAAAACAGAGCGTGCAGGATTACGTGTCATGACAAGTGTACAGCGATTCATCGAAGGCAAACTTCGCTTAAAAGTAAATGAAAAGAAATCAGCAGTAGACCGTCCGTGGCATCGTAAATTTCTAGGTTTTAGTTTTACCTTTCATAAAGAACCTAAGGTTCGCATTGCGAAATCAAGCCTCGTACGAATGAAGAACAAGATACGAGAGATTACCTCAAGAAAGATGCCATATTCCATGGAATACAGAATCGAAAGGTTAAATCAATATCTGATAGGTTGGTGTGGGTACTTCGCTCTCGCAGACACGCACTCAATATTTAAAGCATTAGATAGTTGGATTAAACGAAGATTACGTATGTGTTTATGGAAGAATTGGAAGAAACCTCGAACAAGAGTCAGAAATCTTATTCGTCTAAAAGTACCTCATGGGAAAGCATACGAATGGGGAAATACCCGAAAAGGGTATTGGCGCATTTCAAATAGCCCCATATTACACAGAACCCTCGGCAATTCCTACTGGGAAAGCCAAGGGCTGAAAAGTCTGCAAGTTCGTTACGAAGCTTTGCGTTATTCATCTTAATTGAACCGCCGTATACGGAACCGTACGTACGGTGGTGTGAGAGGTCGGGAGTTAATCACTCCCTCCTACTCGATT